>JAUNSU010000182.1 GCA_030539035.1 Planctomycetia bacterium | reverse complement strand
GGATTTCATCCGTGTTTATCCGTGGTTTCAAACAAAAATATTTTTACAGTATGAGAAACTTAGACTCTTAAAAAACGACCGGACCGGTACAATCCCCAGAGAATGAACCAGACGAGCATAAAGCCGGAGAAAGTGATCAGGGGCGTATACCAGACGCCCATATACTGCTCCAGTCCATGAAGGGGCATCTTTGCGATTGTACTGAAATTAAAGAATCGGGGAAGCATATAAGCGGCGATCGCGTTCATTCCGATCACCTTGAACAGGGTCGATCCGCACCGGAAGCCGAAGAGATCGTAAAACGCGTAAAAGAGAGCGAGAAGGATGAAGCTCAGGCCGCTGCTGAACAGGACCATGGACGGAGTCCAGATCGTTTTGATCAACGGGCAATATCCGGGCGATCCTTCCGGAATCTTGGACCATCCGAATCCCGCGGCGGTCAAAAGAACCCCGATGAGCAGCAAGAGCCCGAAGATCCGGACTCGAACCGATTTTTTCTTCTTTTCATCGGCTTCTCCTTCGGTGTTTTTAGCGATCCCGGTTCGGATCAGTTCTCCGGCGAAGAGACCGGTCATTACGGTTGCGGCGAACGTTAAACTGCTCAGAATCCAGGTATAATGGGAAGTGGTCGAAAAGGCCCAGGATCCGTCTTTTTGGAAGACGACCCCGGCGCGCCAGCAGCCGAGTACTTTCTGATCGATTCCTTCGGAAAGATTCGATTCCGGAAGAAAGCTGCCGCCCCCGAAATCTCCGAACTTGACAAAGGTCATCAAGGCCCAGTAAGCGGCCAAAAGAAGGATCGTGATCAGAATTTGTCCTTTAATCCGAAAGATCAGATAGAGGATCGAGGAGATCAGATAGCCCGCGGCGATTGCCTGGAGCGTATTGCTGTAGAAATTCAGTCCCTGAATTTTGAGATCGAGCAGATGTCCTTGAGCAATCATTCCGAGGATCCAGAGAAGAAGAAATCGCCGGATAATTCGAAAATAGAGCCGAAATGTCGGCTTTTCCTCTGATCCGGAGGTGTACTTTGATAGGGAAAACGGAATCGCGGCCCCCACCATGAAGAGGAACAGGGGCATGATCAGATCCCAAGCGACAAAGCCTTCCCAGCGAACATGGTGAAATTGCGCTTCGATCGCTTTTCCCCAGGCGTTGGTTTGAAAAAAATCCTTGAAGGGCCCTGCCGCAAGAGAAAGAAACAGTGGTCCAACGCAAAGAAGGACGAAAAGATCGAATCCGCGAAGAACGTCCAGGGAAAGAACCCGTTCTTTTTTGGGACTGACATTGTTTTCCATAATCAATTTTCCTTTGGTTTTGTCTTTGAGAGTTCTTTGAGGTTCCTTTGGAGTTGGAACAAATGATCATTTTACCCGATTGGGAAAAGGAAATCAATAAAAAGGAAAAAATAAAAATCAATCCGGAAAAGGGATTCGGCTCTTGCGTATTCGCTCATTTTGAAATAAAATACAAGTCGGTCGGGAAATGTCCTTCGATTGCGGTGAAAGGGACTTTCCCGGCGCGAGCAGATCATAAAAGGGGAAAGAACAAAATATGGATCGATCAAAAAAAGAACACGAAAAATTGGAAACACTTCATTGGCAAACGCCTGTTCGTCGAACAGTTCAGGAATCATATACCCTTGAGGATCTTGTGAAAGGATCTTTATGGATGATCGATCAGACACTTCTCCCAGTGGAACTGAAAGAAATCGAATGCCGCGATACAGAAGCGGTGTGGGATGCGATCAAGATGCTCAAGGTGCGCGGTGCGCCCGCGATTGGAATCGCCGCGGCTTACGGAATCTGCGTCGGAATCCGTTCCTTTTTCTCCGAAGGCGATTCGGAAGATAAAGGACAATTTTTTGATCTTTTGAATCGAACCGCGGATTATCTTGCGGCCAGTCGTCCCACGGCGGTTAATCTTTTTTGGGCGCTCGATCGGATGAAGCGGATCGCACGCGAATTGAAAGATCAAAAAACTGCGGCCGAAATTGCGGTTGCTCTGCTGGAAGAAGCTCGAAAGATCCATGAAGAAGATCGTGCAATGTGCCGCAAAATGGGGGAATACGGTGCGTCTCTCGTTCATGATGGCGATGGCCTTTTAACCCATTGCAACGCCGGCGGATTGGCAACCGCGGAATACGGAACCGCATTATCGGTCTTCTTTATCTCTGCGGAACAGGGCAAGAAGATCAAAGTCTATGCCGACGAAACGCGGCCCCTTTTGCAGGGAGCCCGATTAACCGCATGGGAACTTCATCAGGCGGGAATCGATACCACTCTGATCTGTGATTCAATGGCCGCACAGGTGATGAAGGAAGGAAAAATCCAGGCGGTTTTCGTGGGAGCCGATCGAATCGCGGCCAACGGGGACACGGCCAATAAAATCGGGACATACAGTGCCGCAGTCTGCGCCAAGGCGCATGGAATTCCTTTTTATGTTGTTGCTCCTTACTCGACATTTGATCTTAAGCTGGAAAACGGATCGGGAATCCCGATCGAACAGCGGGATCCGGAGGAAGTGCGACGCGGATTCGGACGGCAAACCGCCCCGGACGGCGTGAAGATCTATAATCCCGCGTTTGATATCACGCCTGCTGAACTGATCCGGGGGATCATTACCGAACGGGGAATTATTTCACCGGTCAACCGGGAAAATATCGAAAAATTCCTCGGATAAGATCCCCTGTCGGTTTCGTTTTATGAAGTGTTGTTTTTGGAACCGCCTTTAATGCTTTTTCAAGAGGAGATTTGATCAATGGCCCGAATGGTTCCCCCGTATTTTAATCCTGATACAAGCAACGGAGAAAAAGATCTCTTTCAATGGCTGAAGAATTCCGTTCATACAGAAGGCTGGACCGTATTTCATTCCCTGAATATCTCGGAACACGTTCGCAATCCGAACGGGGAAGCCGATTTTGTTATTGTTGCTCCGAATAAAGGAATTCTTGTTCTGGAAGTGAAAGGCTGCAAGAAAGTAAAATACGAGAATCGGACATGGTATTACGGCGAGGAACAAAAGGGGGATGTCCGCGGTCCTTTTTTGCAGGCGGACGAGGCCCGTCGAAGTATTAAGGCCTATCTTGACAAGAATGCGCCCGATCTGAAAGATGTTCCGTTTTACAGCGCGGTTGTCTTCACTTACTGCCAGCTGAATGTAAAATCGATGGAATGGCGGGAATGGCAATGCGTGGATTCGCGCGATTTGAATTCCCGTTCGATGGATCAAATTATTTGCAATATTTTCAGCCGGGAACAAAAACATCTGGAACAGACACAAAAGCAGTGCAAGGGAAAAGAGAAGCTGTTTTCATTGAAAGAGGCGAACCGGATGGTTGAGATCCTTAAACCGCAGCTTTATACAACGGAGCGGCTTGCGGACCGGATCAGCCGAACGGAAAGGGAACGGATTCATTTTACCAAAGAGCAGTTCGACGCGCTTGATGTGATCGAAGCCAACGATCACGTTGTCTTTAACGGTCC
Organism: Planctomycetia bacterium; assembly: GCA_030539035.1. Lineage (GTDB taxonomy): Bacteria > Planctomycetota > Planctomycetia > Pirellulales > Thermoguttaceae > JAUNBG01. The sequence continues at coordinate 2,061 of JAUNSU010000182.1, read as the reverse complement.
GGCGGGGACAGGCAAAACCTTTTTGGCTTTGGAAGCGGCGCGCCGGCTTGCCTTGAGCGGAATTCGAACCCTTTTCCTCTGTTTTAACAAAAATCTGGGTGCCTGGCTGGAAGGACAAACAAAAGATATTCCCGATCTTACCGTTCAGACCCTGCATCATTGTATGGTTTCTGCGGGAAATATTGATGTTCCGGAAAATGCGAGCGCGAATTTTTGGAAAGTCCAGCTTCCGTATAAAGCCGTTCAAAAAGTGAATGCAGGATCCTGTCCGGTTTATGATTGTCTGATCCTTGATGAAGCCCAGGATATTATCTGTCCGGAATATGTTGTTTTTTTGGAATATGTTCTCAATGGAGGTTTCCAGAATGGACGCTGGTACTTTTTCGGCGATTTTGACAATCAGAATCTCTATTTGCCGGAAATGGAAAAGAAGAATTACCGGGAAATGGACAGAAAGATCCCGCATGTCCGCTATCCATTGAAGAAGAATTGCCGAAATACTCCCAGAATCGCGTCGTTTATTTCAAAAACCTGCAAGCTGGATCCCGATTATTCCGCCTATCTTCGAACGGACGGAGACATGGATCCCGAGATCCATTACTATCACTCGGAAAAAGAACAGAAACAATTACTGGAAAAAACCCTTGCCCGGCTCCTTGAAGAACTGGACGAAAAAGAGATCGTTGTTCTTTCTCTCAAAAAGGAGTGCATCGCCTCAAAGATCAGCGGTCCTTTAAAGGAAAAACTCAAGCCCTTTCCGAAAACAGACGAGAAGGGAGTATTTTACGCAACGATACACAGTTTTAAAGGCTTGGAATCTTCCATTGTAATCTTGACCGATCTGGAATCAAAAGAGCTTGCGGCGATAAAATCCCTCTTTTATGTCGGAGCGACCCGGGCAAAAGATCAGCTCTATATTTTTGCCCATTCCGATCTCCAGCCGATCCTGGAAAAAGCACGAGAGACGCAAAAAGATGATTAATCTTTCGATCTCTTTTTATCCAAGGCGGCAACCATATCCCTATACCTCTCTTGCAAACAATTCGAGTATTAGATATAATAGGAAGTATTGCGAATTTTGCAGTTCCGGTTTTGTAAAAGTTTTCAAAATCAGAACCGGACTTGCAGAATATTATCAGAAAGTTGTTCAAACGCTGATTTGAGAAATCCGTTCCAAACAGATCGTCAAAAATTAATAAAAATGAAAAAAATACTCATTATTTTAGGCGGAGCTAATGGAAGCGGGAAAAGTACGCTTGCAAATGTCCTGCTGCAAAAATATCCTGTAGAATTTCTCAATGCGGATGAAATTGCAAAAGAGTATTCAAAAACGCATTCACCGGAAACAGTTCAAAGTTTAGCCGGACGTGAGTATATTAAACGAAAAAAAATGCTGTTCCAGCAAAATAAGTCTTTTATTCTTGAAACAACATTATCCGGACGTATAATACTGAAAACACTGTGAGATGCTAAAGCGCAGGGGTATTACGTTATCATGGTTTACAGTTTTTTATCCAGTAGCCTTGACTGCATCCAGAGAGTCAAAAAACGGGTCGCCAATGGCGGTCATTCTGTAGACGAGAAAGATATTACCAGAAGGTACTTCAGAAGCATTGTTAATTTTTGGGATGAATGCAGATTTTTGTGCGACAGATGGCATCTGTTTTATAATGGAATTGATTATAAAACTGAAGAAATAGCTTGTGGAACCGTCGATAAGTATATTATAAAAGACGATGTTTTATACCGTCATTTTTTATCAATAGTTGAATCATCAAAGGAGAAACGAGATGTCCTCAATGTCGATGAGTGAAGAGTCTAAAATGTTTTCCGATCTGTTTTCTCAAGCGGTTGCGATTGCGAAAGAGCACGATAAGATTCAACCGGAGTGTGATATTACCGAAGAGATGATGATCGGTTATCTGCGAGAAGCCTTTCCCAAAATGGCGCTTGAACGGGCAAAAGAACTGGCAAAATCAATGTTCGAGAAAGCAGATAAATAATTTGCTCAAACTGTAAATAACCGATTTTGAAACCACGGATTTCACGGATTTTCACGGA
>JAUNSU010000181.1 GCA_030539035.1 Planctomycetia bacterium | reverse complement strand
GGGGACCAGCGGCGCAGCCGCTCCTCACTCACCAGTTGACATTCCCCTTCCGTTTATGGTATAATTACGCCGGGAGTACGAGTGATATTCCTTTTTACGGAATAAACCGGAGATTTTTATTTTACCGGAAAGCGGTCAAAGGAGGATTGAAGCATGAAAAGACGATCATTTTTACAACGGACGGCCGCGGCGGCCCTTCTCGGATCGGTTCCGGTTCCTTTACTGGCCGCGTCGAAAAACCCTTCCGAAAAACTGAATATCGGACTTGCCGGTGTCGGGGGAATGATGGGCGAGTTCCATCTCGACGGAACAAAGAACGAAAATCAAATCGCTCTTTGCGATGTCGATGAACGGATCCTTGATCCCGTCTGCGCACGTCTTCCCAACGCAAAAAGATTCCTCGACTGGCGCGAAATGATCGATCAGCTCGGAAATAAACTCGATGGAATCGTGATCACAACCCCGGATCATACGCACGCGCCAATCGCCTGCACCGCAATGAATAAAGGGATCCATTGCTATTGCGAAAAGCCCCTTGCCCATGATGTTTGGCAAATCAGGCAAATGCAAAAAGCCGCGAAAGAAAATCATCTGATTACCCAGATGGGAACACAGGTTCACGCCAGTTCCAATTATCGGCGCGCTGTCGAGATCATTCATTCCGGAATCCTCGGAAAAATCAAGGATGTTCAGGCCTGGGTCGGCGTCGTTTGGGGCGGAAAGCCGGCGCCCCGTAATAAAGTTGATATTCCCAAAGGACTTCATTGGGATCTTTGGCTCGGACCCGCTCCGGTTCGGTCTTATCATCCTTGCTATCTCGACGGGAACCCGGAATCCTATGATGCCCTTCGATCCGATATTGATGTCCCCAAAACATGCTGGCTCAGCGGGAATTGGCGATCCTTCTGGGACTTCGGCAGCGGCGGAATGGGCGATATGGCTTGCCATCTGCTCGATCTCGCCTTTTGGGCCCTCGATCTCGATTACCCGAAAACAATAGAAACGACCTCTCCGATCCGTCCGAATTCCGATTTCGCCGGTCGGGACCTTACGACCCATTATCTTTTCGATACAAAAAACGGTCCGCTCTCCATGTCGTGGTATGATGGAAATGCGCGGCCGAAAATACTGAATCAATATGGACTCGACAGAAGAAAATACGGAATTCTGTTTATCGGCGATACAGGAGCATTATATGTCAATTACACTGAACATTTTCTGATTCCGAATAGTAAATCCGCCAAATTTCAATCACCCAAAGAGAAGATTCCCGAATCGCCCGGCCATCATGCCGAATGGCTCACCGGAATTCGATCCGGAAAAAAGACCAGCTGCGATTTCGATTACGCCGGGAAATTATCCGAAGCCGTCCTGCTTGCGCTGGCTTCTTACCGCAGCGGAAAAAATTTCGACTATGATCCCAACACCATGTCCGTTGTGAATTGTCCGGAAGCCGATTCCTTCTTGCGGCAATCCTGCCGTAAAGGCTGGGAATGGGAATAATTCTGAACGGAAAAACCGTAAAAAAAAGAAGATATCGAACAGGATCATCTCGAAAAAGGAGTCGATTATGAAATATGGGTATTTAATGGCATTCATTCTTTTCCTCGGAAACTGCCTGTGCAGCGCATGGATCGAAGCGAAAGAATGTTCCGTTGGACTTCTTCTGGATCAGCCGTCGAAATTGGCGCTGGAAACGGAAGCGAGCTTGATGGCCGACACAATATCCCGATTGGACCAATCGGCTCCCGATCTGAAGTTTACGATCATTCATCCCTCGTCCGACGGGCAATTTGTCCGGCGCGGCGGATCGCCGATTTCCCTTTCAGAATTCGAAAAGATCCTGATCTTTCAGGGCGATGATCCCAAAGAAAATTCCCCGTTGTTTAATGATAAAATCGTCGAACAGCTTAAGAAATTTTATCTGGAACCGAATAAGGGAATTGTTTTGTCCGGAGGCGCATGCGCTCTGTTCGGGAAGCTGGGATACGGTCCGATCAAGTTCCAGCGAATTGCGTTCGGCGATGATCGAATGCAGTCGGGCATCGTTCCGGTGAATCCGAACTCCGATCTTTTCGCAAATACGACTCTTGACCGCAATACCGTATGGATCTCGAACGCCGGCTATTTCATTTATACCGCAATGAAAACGGAATCGCCGAATGTCGTTCAATACGCAACGGCCAATGCGCCCTGGTCCATTCCGCTTTGGTGCGGAACCGTTCCCTTGAACGCGGACAAGCCCGAGTCGAAGAAGAACGCCCTGTTTGTTTTTCCCTGGTTGATCCATCCGGTTTATGATCGCGCGGACCGGGAATTTCGTGCGAATTTTGAACATCTTCTTCTGAATCTTGTTCGCCGATCAGGGACAAAAATCGAGCCGAATGATCTGATCCCCCCGCTCTGGAAAAAGCCTGATTTTCAGGGACTTCGATTGGCCGTTGAAGATATCGCCGAATCTTTTGGATCGGAATACTCCCAATCCGGCAAATATCTGAATCGAATCGCCGATCTGGAAAAGAGATCCGAATCCGTAAAGACAAAGCAGGAAGCGGATATCCTTCTGAAAGAATTTGCGGCACTTCAGAAAGAAGCGCTTTTGGCGAATCCGATGCTCGATTTTAATGAAATTCTGATGATTCGGCGCGATCCGAACGTTAAATCCTTTCCCGAAAACTACAACGGCAATTCCGTTCTGAAGCCGACCGGATATAAAAACGAACTGATCCGGTTCGATTTTCGAAAAGAATCGGAATCGATCGTTTACAAGCCCGAAAAAGATGAATTTCTCGGTGATATCGAATTGCATTACGACGCGGACAAGCTCCTTTTCTCGATGCCCGATATGTCGAACAACAGCCGTTGGCGCGTATGGGAACTGCCGCTCAAATCGCAAAGCAAGCCTGTTGTTCTTCCCCTGATCAATGTGAACGACGTCGATAATTACGACGCCTGCTATCTTCCCGACGATCGGATCATTTTCTGTTCGACCGCCTGCTTTACCGGCGTTCCCTGCATCAATGGATCCGGACATGTCTGCAATCTTTACCTCAAGGAGAAAAACGGTTCGATTCGACAATTAACGATCGATCAGGATCACGATTGGTGTCCAACCGTAATGAACAACGGACGAATCATGTATCTGCGCTGGGAATATACCGATCTGCCGCACGCGTTCTCCCGAATCCTCTTTCATATGAACCCGGACGGAACCAATCAGTCGGAACTTTACGGAAGCGGATCGTATTGGCCGAACTCGCTCTTTTATGCTCGTCCGATTCCGGATCATCCAACCAAATTCGCGGCCATCGTTACCGGACACCATGATATGAACCGAATTGGCGATCTGGTCCTTTTCGATCCGGCCAAAGGACGAAAGGAAGCCGAAGGAGCGATTCAGCGAATTCCGGGACGCGGTAAAAGAGTCCTTCCCGCAATGCTCGATCTCCCTATCGCGCAGAGTTGGCCGAAATTCGTCCATCCGTTCCCGTTGAGCGAAAAGTATTTTCTCGTCTCCTGCAAATTGAACGCATCCTCCCCTTGGGCAATCTGCCTGGTCGATGTCTTTGATAATATCGTTCCGATCAAAGAGGAAAAAGAATTCGCGCTTTATGAGCCCATCCCGATTCGAAAGGCGGATCGGCCTGCGGTGATCCCCGATCGAATCAAACCCAAGCGATCGGATGCCGATGTCTTCATCGCCGATATTTATCAGGGAGAGGGCCTCAAAGGAGTTCCGCGCGGAACCGTTCACGCTCTTCGGATCTTCAGCTATCAGTTTGGCTATCAGGGGATGGGCGCGGAACCGCACAGCGTTGGACTCGACGGTCCCTGGGATCCCAAACGGATCATCGGAACCGTTCCTGTCTATAAAGACGGATCCGCCGCATTCAAGATTCCCGCGTATACTCCGCTCGCGTTCCAGCCGCTCGACGCAAACGGAAAGGCGATTCAGATCATGCGAAGCTGGATCACCGCAATGCCCGGGGAATCGGTTTCCTGTATCGGGTGCCATGAAAAGCAGAACGAAACCTCGCCGCCCGCCCCGCGGACAATTGCCGCACGATCGGAACCAGTCGCGATTCAACCGTTTTACGGCCTGGCCCGCGGCTTCAGCTTCGATCGGGAAATACAGCCGATCCTTGATCGATATTGCATTGAATGCCATCAGCCGAACAGTGAAAAGGCCAAAAAGATCCTTGCGGCAAAAAAACTCGATCTGCAAAAAATCTTCATTCCCGATTTTCGAACCGGCCCGCGCAAACCGCTTCAGGACAATACCCTTTCGATCAATACGAAAGCGCTTTTTTCGCCCTCTTATTATCAGCTTCGCCGCTTTGTTCGAACGCCGACGAAAGAGAGCCAAATGCCGATCCACAAGCCTTATGAATTTCACGCGGATTCGACACATCTGATCCAGCATCTGCAAAAGGGACATTACGGGATCCAGCTCGATTCCGGATCCTGGGATCGATTGTTCACCTGGATCGATTTGAACGCTCCTTATCACGGAAATTGGGGAGAGATCCGAAATTATGAGGCCGCCGCGCAGGTCGCCCATCAATACAAACGCCGTAATGATCTGCGTGCGCTCTATGCGGGCAAGGTTCCTGAACTCGAAGATGATCCGAATCAGATTCGTCAACCGATCCCCATTGCCGGCGATCCGAAAAAGGATCCCCGCAATTTGCTCTTTATTGATCAGAAAACGGAAATTATCGCACCTGCCAACGGATCCGGATTCAAGAAAGCGGAAGTCGAAAGTCTCCCGTTGACCGAAGGAATTGATCTGAAGCTCGTTTCCATTCCCGGAACCGATTTCAAGATCGGTCAATTTGAGATCACCAACGAGCAATATCACGTCTTTCGGCCGGGACATGATTCCGGAATCGAATACGGAGATTTCATACAATTCAGTCCAGGCGAAATGGGATATCTTCTTTCCCGCAAGAATCAGCCTGTTGTTCGGGTAAGCTGGTTTGAAGCGAAAGCGTTCTGTGATTGGCTCTCTCAAAAAACAGGGCGAACGTTTACACTTCCCACCAGGGAACAATGGTCTCTTGCGGCGCTTGCCGGAGCGAAAACGCCGTTCTGGTTCGGACCGATCAATGCGGATTTTACGGACAAGGAAAACCTGGCCGATAAACGGTTTACGGAGATCAGTAATTTCAGTTGGAAAGCGCGTTCCCAAGTACTGCCCGCTTGGCGTCCCGGTGATTTGAGCAGGGACGATCGCGCACGCGTCTCCGCGCCGGTCGGAAGCTATCAACCGAATCCCTGGGGACTGTACGACATACAGGGAAATGCGGCCGAATGGACCTGCAGCGAATCGATCAACGAAAGAGGAGAGAGAAAGAAAATCGTTGTCGGCGGATCATGGTATACACCGCCGCAAAAGGCGGGCGCCGATCAGATCCGCAGATTTGAACCGCAAGTCAATCTCTTCGACGTCGGTTTCCGTGTCCTCTGTTCCGGGAAGCAATAATGAATTTTGTGTGCGGTTGGAACCCGAGCGCGGATTATTAAAATCACTGATGAACATGGATGGACCTTTTATT
>JAUNSU010000180.1 GCA_030539035.1 Planctomycetia bacterium | reverse complement strand
AGAGATCGAATCTCATATAAACCCTATTTTGATTTATTTTGCTTGTTTTCACGGCATCAATATTTAACGGCCGAACACACACATTATTTTATTTCACGCACTCCGGACTTGAACGCTCTTTATCTTTCATTATTCCAACTCCCCATTGATGCACAGACTTTGCGATTGATCACTCTTTCGGAGGATCGATTCCGAAATCGGTGATTTTCAAGAGGGACTGGAATTTCAGATTTCGGGCCTCGAACGCTTTTGCGCCCCCTTCCATACGGTCAATGATCGCGATCACTCCGTCAACAATGATCCCAGCCGATTCCAGACGGTCGATCGCAAGAAGAGAAGATCCGCCGGTCGTTACCACGTCCTCGACAACAACGACATGATCCCTGGCATGGATCGGACCTTCAATAAACTGATTCGTTCCGTGTCCCTTGCTCTCTTTCCGGACCATAAAGCCCTTCAGATCCCGTCCGCCGACACCCGCGATGGTAATAATCGCCGCGGTGATCGGATCCGCTCCGATCGACATTCCGCCAACCGCCGCCGGGAGTTTATCTTCCTTGAGAAGCAGATCCAGAATTCCCTCGCCGATGAGCATCGCTCCTTTGGAATCCAAGGTTACCTGTTTTCCGTCAAGATAGTACTTCGCCTTGCGTCCGGAAGCAAGAACAAAATCTCCAAATTTCAAGGATTTTTCCCGGACAAGATCCATTAACTTCTGTTTGTCGTACATTTTTTTTCCTTTGGATACTTCTTCATTGGACGATGGGGATAAAGGATGAATCCATTACCGTAAACGGACAATAATTCATCGCGGACTATTTGGATTTTTCTTTCTCTTTTTCTCTTACCGCTTTTAAAAGATCTTCCTGAATCGAGGCGGGCACCTTTTTGTATTTTTGGAAGAACATACTGAACGTTCCCTGTCCCTGGGTCAATCCGCGCAGAGTCGTTGAATATCCGAACATTTCCGCAAGCGGGATCTCGCCTTCGATTCGGCAGGAAGGGCCGGTTGTTTCCGCGGCACTGATAATTCCTCGCCGGCTGGTGAAGTCGCCGACGACATTTCCCTGAAAATTGGAAGGACATTCGATTTCGATCTTCATGATCGGTTCCAGAATGGCCGGATTCGTTTTCGGAAAATTCTGGCGAAGTGAAGTCTGCGCACAAATACGGAAGGCAAGGTCGCTGGAGTCGACTTCATGATAGGATCCGTCGTTGATCACGATTTTCAGATTAACGACCGGATATCCGGCCAAGGGCCCCTTCTCCAGTGAAGCGCGGTATCCTTTTTCAATCGCCGGAATGTAGTTCGAAGGGATTACACCGCCGGTAATTTCTTCATCAAAAATGAAGGTTTCCTTCCCCTGCTCTTCTTCCGGGATCGGAGACATAATCCCGCAAATGTGGGCAAATTGCCCGGATCCACCGGATTGCTTTTTGTGCTTGGTATCGAACGTGATCGACTTGGTCGGCGCTTCCCGATATTTGACTTTCGGCGCCGATGTTTCCACGTCGACCTTGTATTCGCGTTTGATCCGTTCGAGATAGACGTCGAGATGAAGTTCGCCCATTCCGGCGATCAGAGTCTCTCCGCTTTCCGGATCGGATTGAACGGCAAGAGTCGGATCTTCCTTTCGAAAACGGTAAAGAGCCTTTCCCAACCGATCGGCATCTTTCGACTGCTTGGGCCGAATCGCGATTTGAATGACCGGTTCCGGAACAAAGATCGATTCCAGCGTACAATAGTTCGGCTCATCGCAGTAGGTATCGCCGCTTACTGAATCAATTCCGATCACGGCGACAATATCGCCCGCCTGAGCTTCGTCCAGTTCGACGCGCTGATCGGCGTGCATGCGGAAGATCCGGCTGACCCTTTCTTTTTCGCCTGTTCTTTGATTGAAGCAGACCTCTCCCTTTTTGAGGATTCCTTCATAGATCCGGACAAAAGTAAGGGTTCCGTAAGGATCTTCCACCGTTTTAAAGGCCATTGCGACCAGGGCTTTGGCGGGATCGGCAGACAAGGTGATCTGAGTCTGTTCTTCTTCCCCGGTTTCCGGATTGACCGTATTTTTAAAGGCGTGGGCTTCCCGTTCCAACGGCGAGGGAAGATAGCGGCAAACCGCGTCCAGAAGAGGCTGAACCCCTTTGTTGCGATAGGCGGACGCCAAAAAGACCGGAGTAACCAGACGAAGAAGGGTCGCGTGTTTTACTACTTTATGAATCAATTCTTCGGAGATCTCTTCGTCGGAGAGCAATCGTTCGATCAATTCATCGCTGTACATGGAGAGGGATTCGAGCATTTCCCGACGGGCATTTTTATATTCATCCTGAAGTTCGGCGGGAACCTCTTCCTCCCGAACGGTTTCTCCCTGGGATCCGTCGAAGTAAAGGGCGCGGCCGCGGATCAGATCGACGACACCGGCGAAATCCGCTTCTTTTCCGATTGGGATCTGCATTAAAATCGCATCGCAATCAAGTTTTTCCTTGAGTTGCTTTATTACCTTGTAAGGATCGGCGCCGACGCGGTCCATTTTATTGACGAGAGCAATTCGCGGGATTCCGTACCGCTTCATTTGGCGATCGATCGTGATCGATTGCGCCTGAACGCCGCCGACGGAACAAAGAACAAGGACGGCGCCATCCAAAATACGAAGACTTCGCTCCACTTCGACCGTGAAGTCGACATGGCCCGGGGTATCTATCAGATTGACCGTATTTTCTCCCCAGTGGACACTGGTTGCCGCGCTGGTAATCGTGATCCCGCGTTCCTGTTCCAGTTCCATATGATCCATAGTGGCGCCGCCATTATGAACTTCGCCTATTTTGTGTGTTTTACCGGAATAATAGAGAATTCGTTCACTAAGGGTTGTTTTTCCAGAATCAATATGGGCAGAAATACCAATATTCCTCCAGGTACTTAGATCGATCATTCCAATCCTGTTCTTTCAATCTGCGTCCAAATTGCGATCATATTGATGTAAGGGAACGATCCGTCGTTCCGCATGAATATCCGCCCGAATTGGACTTGTGTCTGTAAAAAACGGATACAGACACGCTGATAATTTACCTTAATACAAAGAGGCGGCCAATACAAAAACCGCCAAGGGTTTATTATCGTACAATGAAGGAATTTGGCAAGGGGGGAGGTTCTGCGGATCTATCCTTCGAAAGGATAGGCCCAATCTTGGATATAGATGGAGTTTTTATCCGGAATACTTGCGATTCGGGCTCCTTTTTTCTGTGCACGGGTAATGATTTTGATCTCTTCAAGGGTTTGAAGGGCCCGATTGGCCTGAGAGCAGGAAACCCCGAGGAACTCCGACGCCTGAATCGTCGTATAAAAGGGGTCGCCTACCTGTAAATTTCGCGCCCTGATGTCTTCCAGAAGACGAGAGACCAGGGAATTGGCCCTTTTTTCTTTTTCCGATTTCGTCTGCATCTGCAATCTCCTCTATTGATGAATTTGGATATCGTCCAGATCAATCGTTGCCTTTTTGGTTCCGGCTCCGATGAAATAAAACTCGTTTAATGATGTGATTTCCTTGGAAACCAAAGCAAATTTCTGATCTTTCAGGATCGATTTTTCGATAGATCCGTCCGGATTGCAAAGGAAAACTCTCAGATTCCACGTTTTTGGCGCGTTGGGGCCAAGATCCCATTTCAGGGAAAGAGCGATCCATCGGTCTTCGGGAAAATCGCAAACGGCCTTGCCACGAACGATGATTTTGCCTTCCTTGAGGATGATATTGGGTCCGATCTTGTACGGATTCTCCAGATTTCTCCCTTCCAGAACAAGATTCGCCTCTTTCGATAAACGAACCTTAAAGGAGATATCAACCGGACCTTCCAGATAATTGGGATTGTAATGGAAAAATGGAGAAAATGTATGCGGAAAACGGGGATCATCGTTCAAGCGAACAAAATGATTTCCCTTTTCCTCCCTGATTTCATAAGGGGGAAATGCTCCCTGATCCTGATCGAATTCCCACTCGACCCGATACCATTGATCCGCCTGATAAGGGATCGATTCTTTCAACGGCAATGTGATCTTTCCTGCTTTAAAAGAGATGGTCGGACCAGATAAATATTTCGCCGGAGTATTGTATTCCCGGGCTTCCGAATATAAAAACGCGTTTTGACTCAACCGGACATCATACGAGATCCGCGTTTTTCCAATCAGGTCCTTGAACTTATAATAAAAATGGGGATCGTAAGCGGCGCGAAAATGCCGGCCGTCGTGGATTCGAAGATATTTATTTCCCTGTTCCGAAAGAATCGACCAAGCTTTTTTATCCTGAAGCGGCGACATTCGTGTATTCGGAACCGGAAGCGACCGGACCTTTCCGAAATCTTCCGTGAGAAGAAACGGTATCTGATCCTTTTTGGTTCCTTCGACTTTGATATTGTCCAGATCGATGGAGGCTTCGACGGTTCCGTTGGCGCAGAATCCGAACCAGTCGAGTCGATTCCAGATCGCCTGGGCCATCACCGCCTTGTTGTCGGAGAGGATCGGCTTCCCGGCAGTTCCGTCCGCCTGAACAGGGGAGATCCTGATCTTGCAAGTCTGCTTAAAAGGTTTATCGGGCGTCGTTGCTTGCGGCAGCGGATTGAACCTCGGTTTCTCGAAATCTTCCTTTAAAGAAAGCGGTGCGGGCAACGGGGGATCAGGGGCTGTGATCAGATCTGGAAAACGGTAATCGGAGTATCGTTTCCCCCACCCTTCCCGGATCTCTTTTTCCACTCCGGAAAGATCAAAATCAAAAGGCTGGAATCCGATTGCGCGTACTTTTTCGTTCGGAGATCCTCCCTTAAAATGGAAATCGTAATTTTTCGAATCGACGAAACCGGGATCGCCCCAAAGGCTCCCTTGATCCATTCCGCTTTTTTGCCAATCGGCAAAGGTCTTTCCGACAAAGAACTTTTGCTCCTTGTCTTCCTCGGTGATCGGATCGCCGTCAAACCAGTAAAGATTGTTCTTGAGAATATAAGCGCTTGGCCGATTCCAGCTCCGGTAAAAGAGCGGCGATTTGTCCCAAACGAAGATATTATTTTCCAATGTAAAGGAGAGATGATCTTCATCCCGGCTTCGGCGAACGACTCCGAAATCGCTGTAGGCGAAGATATTGTTCCGAAAAGTGTTGTTCTCCCCGTAATGCTGATGAATCGCGCCTTTATGGACCTTGTAAACCAGATTGTTCGCGAAAAGGATGTTGGACGATCCTTCATCGGTATAAAGTCCGGAAGCTCCGTCCCCGTATCGGCCGAAGCAGTAAATATCGTGGATCCGATTATTATTGACCGTTGTTCCCGGCGAGATCCCAAGAGTATAAACAGCGCCGAGATCGGACAGAACGCCTTTGCCTATATGATGGAGATAATTGAAGTTGATCTTGTTTCCTGTTGCCCGGCTTTTCGCGTATCCCCAGATCCAACCGACGGAAATCGCGGTGTAAAATCCGTCCGCGATCTCATTATGGAGGATCTGATTGTCGGCGGCCGCTCCGATCCAGATCCCGATCGCGCTTCCTTCGATCTGTCCGTATCCCCGAATCAGATTGTTCCTCGCGGTGATCCCGTGCGTGATCAGT
>JAUNSU010000179.1 GCA_030539035.1 Planctomycetia bacterium | reverse complement strand
AGGCGGAAGTGAAGAAGGAAGCTCCGAAAGCGGAAGCCCCCATGGCGGAAGTGAAGAAAGAAGCTCCCAAGGTGGAAGCAAAGAAAGGGGCGAATTTCCAGTATGCGCCGGTTTCCTCATTCTTTGCGGACGATTACAAGGTTGTTGCCGTTGACGATCAGATCAAGGAGACGATTGTTCCTTTGTCGAGTAAACCCTTGCCTCGTTGGGAAGATCCCGCGATGAAAGATTCGAATTGGCGATTTTTAGATCTTGCGAAAACGGTAAAATTTTACCGGGGAAACACAAATATCTTTGATCAGGGTGAAAATCTTGGAAATTATCAGGACAAAGTGAATGGACGCCTTGGCGCGGACGCTCTTCCTGAAGGTTTAAAAGTGGATGGAGTTGAATATTCCAAGAAGGAGCTTGACGCAACGTTCGCGAAAATTGTCGATCTTTTGAAAGAGAAACGGACAAAAAACAAAGCGGTCTCTGCGAACGGTCCTTATGATATCAATGAAAAGACGATTACCAGAGGGGAATATTTGAGTGTCCAGCGGCATGATTGGGGTCGATTCTTTACTTGGCCGGCCTGTTTTATTGCTTTTTGGGTATTCGTTTTCGTTGTCTTCGGTCGAGAACCGGAAGAATACAAAGAAGAAGGAATCCAGCTCGAAAAAGAATAAAAATTTGGATAAGGGGTTTTCCATATCCCTGTTTTCGTGTATGATATAGGGATATTTGTGATCTCTTTTTCACCGCTTTACGAATAAATTACAATGAATGAGGTGCCCGAATTATGGTAATGAAGAAATTTCTGAATGATCCGCAAGCATTAACTCCTGAACTTCTTGAAGGATATACTTTGTGCTATCCGAATCAGGTTCGACTGGTTGGGGATAAAATTGTTGTCCGCGCCAACGAGAAATCCAAAGATAAAGTTGCGATTCTCACTCTTGGCGGAGCGGGACATGAACCGGCCTTGAGCGGATACGTTGGAGAAGGTCTTTTAGACGCGTCGGTTGTCGGTGATATTTTTGCCGCACCGGGAGCTCCGAAGGTTCTGGAAGCTCTTCGCCTCTTTAAGGATTACGCGGGCATCATTCTTGTCGTATTAAATCATGCCGGCGATGTAATGAACGCGAAAATGGCCTGTATGCAGGCGGAAAAAGAGGGGATCAAAGTCAATCGAATTCTTACCGCGGAAGATATTGCGCCGGGAATCAACGCGCCGGTCGAAGATCGCCGCGGGCTGGGGGGATGCGTTCCCTTGATCAAAATTCTCGGTGCGGCTTCCGAAAAGGGGCTTTCTGTCGAAGAGATCCTCCGAATCGGCGAAAAGTTCAATCAAAAGATGGCAACGCTCGCGGTAACCCTGAAAACCGCAACTCATCCGCAGGCGGGCGAATATATCGGAATGCTTGAAGACGATCAAATGGAGATCGGAATGGGCCAGCATGGAGAAGGGGGCGGAAACGGTCCTGAACCGATGCAAAGCGCTGATACTGTTGCCGATATTATGATTCGCAAGCTGGCTGCCGCCGTGAACGCGAAATCGGGCGACAAGGCTGTTCTGATCATCAACGGGAGCGGAGCGACCACGCATATGGAAATGTTCGTTGTGTTCCGCAAAGCATGGAAGGTTCTCAATGAGATGGGAATTAAGGTCGTTGGAAGCCGATGCGATGAAATTCTTACCGTTCAGGAAGCGGCGGGGTTCCAGATGTTCTTTGCTCTCGTTGACGACGAGGTTTTGGAATATTACAATGCGCCCGGAAATGCTCCTTATTGGATCGTTCGGTAAGCTCCCCGTTTTCGTTGAATATCAGGAAGGAAAAAATAAATGGCAAAGGTATTAACTAAAGCGCTTTTCGCCGAAATGCTGAAGAACGCTCTTGATAAAATCGAAGAGAAATTTGATTTTTTAAATGAACTGGATTCCGCGACGGGCGACGGGGATCATGGAACGGCAATTCTTTCCACGATGAAAGCCGCTGTCGATGTCTCCAAACAGCAGGAAGTCGCTTTCTCTCAAATGCTCTCGGCGATTGGCTGGGGAATTATGAGCGCGACCGGCGGATCGACCAGTTCACTTACCGGATCCTTTTATCTCGGAATGGAGGAAGCGGTGAAAACGGAAGAGCTTTCTCCTGTCGATACCGCAAAAATGTTTGCCGCCGGGTTGAATAACGTGAAGGCGATGACCACGGCCAAGGTTGGGGATAAAACGATGATGGATGCTCTGATCCCCGCCGTTGAAGCGATGAAAAACGGAGCGGAAGCCAATAGTGAGATCACTCTTGCCGAGCTCTTCGAGGCCGCCGCGAAAGCCGCCGAAGAAGGCGTGGAATCGACGAAGGATCTTGTCGCCAAACAGGGACGGGCAAAAAATCTCGGTGAACGTTCCCGCGGACATTATGATGCCGGTGCGATGAGCCAATCGTTCATCTTCCGGTCTTTTGCCGATACTGTTGCCAAAGCCGAGTAATCGCTTGCCTTTTGAAATCGGCGGAATCCAAGATCTCCGCCGACCTGTTTTTGATGTATTTTTATTGAAAATATTGTATCTTTATGGAATGAAGATCCGGATGATTTGAAAGAGGAAAGGGCATTGGATATCCTTTCTTGCGAATGATCCGGATCTCTTGAAGAATTAAATGAAAGAGGAAGTAAAATGGCTGATAAGGAAGGTAATATCGACGCGAAAGATTTCGGTATCGGGATCCCGCAAAAATCGGAACACTTTTTTCTTAAGGGAAACGCCAATGTCGATTGGGGAATGAAAGACCGCCTTTCCCGGATTTTTAATCCGAAATCGGGACATTCCGTAATGCTCGCGTTCGATCATGGATTTATTATGGGACCGACTTCCGGTTTGGAACGAATGGATCTTACGATTGTTCCTTTGATCGAATACAGTGATTGCATCATGTGCACGCGCGGTGCTCTTCGCTCGATCGTTCCGCCGACCTGCTGCAAACCGATCTCTTATCGATTCGACGCGGGAACCTCCATTCTTACCGATCTGAACGATCAATGTCTTCAGGATATTGAGGAAGCCGTTCGTCTGAACGTTTCCATGCTCGCGGTGATGGTTGCCGTTGGCGATCCGAATCATGAGGGAATTACTGTTCGGAATCTTTCGAAAACGGTTGATATGGGCGTTCGATACGGAATTCCGACTCTTGGCGTTACCGCGGTCGGGAAGAACCTCGTTCGCGATGCCCGATACCTCGGTCTTGCGACCCGTATCTGCGCCGAAAACGGGGCTCAGGTTATTAAAACCTATTTCTGTGAAGAAAAATTTGAACAGGTAACCAATGCCTGTCCGGTTCCGATCGTAATCGCAGGCGGAAAGAAACTGCCTGAAGCGGAAGCGCTTCAGATGGCCTGGCGCGCGATCGATCAAGGAGCTTCCGGAGTCGATATGGGCCGAAATATCTTCCAGGCCGAAGCTCCGATCGGAATGATCAAGGCAGTTCGAATGATCGTTCATGATGGAGCGACCCCGGAACAGGCGTATGATTTCTATCAAACCTGGAAGAACGAAAATAAGTAGTTTTCGGTTTTCGGATCTTTGATTTTTTACAAAAGGAACGGTTGCTCGAAGATCGTTCCTTTTTTCGTGATTCAGTATCCGATTCCGTTCCCGATCAGATCGGCGGTGCGAACGGTTCCGTCGGTAATGGAAAACATACCGGGAAAGCGTTTGGCCCAAAGAGCGTTTCCTTTGGGACAGAATTGACGCGCGTTTCCTTCAACTGCGGCGGCAGCTGGCAAGTGCGCCGCAATCGCCGCGCTTTGTAAAAAAGAATCGCCGGGACAGGTTAAATCCTGAACGCAAAGAAAGAGTTTGTATTTTTGCGCGGCGGCTCCCATCAGAAGCGCTTCCGCGAATCCCTTGCAGGCTTTCAAGGCAACGCCGGAATATCCGAGTTCCCGGCTCTTTTGAAGTTCTTTGAAGCTCGTTAAGGATTCGTCGATCACGATCGGACAGAGCTCGGCGGCGCGATTCATCTTGATGATCGGACGGGCATTCAGATCTCTTTGCGTCGGCTGTTCAATATACATCAGTGATTTTCGCGCGTTGGGGGATCGTTCTCCGATCTTGCTGATCCAGTCCAGTACGTATTCTTCTGAAGGACATTTTTCATTGAAATCGACGGAATAATACCAGCGATCGATTCCCCGTTTATGCTGTACTTCCGATACAGCCTTTTCAACGGCGATCATTCGGTCGAGATCCTTTTGAAGATCATGTCCCATCAGTTTGATTTTCAGATGGGTAAGTCCTTCTTTCTGAATCCAATCGCGCAGGGTTTCCGGAAGCCCGTCTTTTACCGGATGGGTAAGATCGGAATCGGACAGGGGATCCAGTCCGCCGACAAGATGGTAAAGCGGAAGACGATCCGCCGGTTTTCGCGTTGTGTATTGACACGGATATTCTCCGGAGAAATCGGAATTCAGATACGCGGAAAGATCGGCGTTCATGAATTCCGGACCGAGAAGGGAAAAGATATTCCGCTGATGAAGTTTTCCGTAAGCGTCAAATAAGGCGGCTTCCAGAGGACTGCCCATATTCAGCTGGGCAAGTGCCGGGATCGATTCCGAAAGTGAAAATTCATCGGCGAGAGCCTTTGCGATCGGGATTCGATTTTTTCCGAGCCGCGCGGAGAGTTCGAACGGATCGCCGTAATCGGAGCAGATCCGGGCCTGATCGGCAAAGCGTTTTCCGAATTCGATCATGATCTGATGGGTTTTCGCGGGAGCCAATTTTCGGGAAGGCCAAGCCCAGGCATTGCCGACGGGCATTGATCCGTATCCGGTTCCTCTTTTCCCGGATCGGGATTCCAAAACGGCGGAAACATGAATGATCGTAAGCATTTGAACAACGGCGGAGCCGAATTTCAATGGAACCCGAAATGCAAAATCTTCCGTGTTGAAAGAGATTTCCCGAATACGAACATCGGTTGGCTTTTTTTCCGATCCAATGGAAAAAGGGGCTGTCAACATGAATACGCCGGATGTTTTTATAAAGGATCTTCGCTTCATAATGGGATTCCTGTCTTTTTAAACTTTGCCGAGAACGATATAAAAGGTGATTATATCTTATCCGAACAGGAATTTCAACAGGGAGATCGCGGTTCAACCCTTATTCGAATCACCGCGTTTTTTAGAGATTTTAACCCCATCGCAGAGCGGCGGCGTTGCCGCCGGGTGCCCGGGACGGGCACCGTCCCAGCATCTGCTTCCCCAGTCTTGACAAAAACGATATTACTTAACTCGGCAGGAACAACCGAAAATCGGCGCCCCGACAGGGGCAGTGCCTTCCAGCCCGGGGCGCTATTTATTGGATGTTCCAACCGTGTTAAGTAATATGGTATATATGCCAAATAACGATGATATATTTTAGATATTGTGCCCGAATCCTGCGGGCTGAAAGCCCAACGCCTTCCAGCCCGGGGCAGAGGGAGCGAAGCGACCGGCACCCCGGGTCAACGAACCCCCAAAAAGCAGCGCGCTGTAAGCGCAGTGCAAAAAAATCAAGATCACAGGACGGAGTTAAAATCACGGCGAATACGAGAATTTTCAGTATTCGATGTTTTATTCAAGTACAGGCGGACGAGACGTCCGCGTTCC
>JAUNSU010000050.1:11072-27638 GCA_030539035.1 Planctomycetia bacterium | reverse complement strand
TTTATTTCGTCAAAAAACTATCCGTGGTCATCCGCGATCATCCGTGGTTCAAAATCTGCATTCGGGTTCGAACTTTTTTCAAAATTTTCATATTTTACCGCTTCCCCGGTCTTTACAAAAAATATATTTCCTCAAAAAACTATCCGTGGTTCAAAAATCCTCTGCGGTAAAAAAATAATAATTTTTGGGATTTTTTCTGTAAGATTTCGTCTCCAAAAGTGGGAGAGTCTATAGGAGAGGATTTATGCAAACGGAAAAACAGGAAAAGGCCGCACAGCTCTTTCTAAAATATCATTATTTCGTGGAAAAAGTTGCGTTTTGTGCCGCGCCGTCGATTCAGCTTCAGGAAGATATCGTTAATGATGCTTTTCTGGACTTTATTCGAAAGGCGGATCAATGGGATCTCGATCAGGATGTTCGACCGCTTTTAAAGCGGATCACGATCATTTCTGCCCGTCGATATTGGCGGGATTATGTCCGATCTCTTCCGGAATCGCTTCAGACTCTTGCCGAAATCGCGAAAGAGGAAGATCGTTCCGACCATTCGCCCAATCTGGAAGATCAGTTGGAAAGCATGGAGATCTGTATGAAAAAACTGGCGCAAAAAGCACAAAACCTGCTCGATCTCCATTATTTTCGCCAACTCTCCTGTAAACAGATCGCGGAAGAAACCGGGCAAAGCAGGGAATCCGTTTATACCGCGTTGAGCCGGATCCGGTCGATCCTGCGTGATTGTATGGAACATGCGCTTCGATGGAGTACTTCTCATGAATGATTTCAATACCAGTAAAGATAATCGCCGATTTTCTTTCCTTTGCGGAAAATATTTGGACGGATCTCTTTCTCCGGAAGAGGCCGAAGAGCTTATTGCTGTATTGAACGCCGATCCTTTGAACAAAGCAGAATTCCGGAACAGGATCCAAGTCGACTTTCTCCTTCATAAGATCTTTCAGCAGCGTCGGGAAGTACAGGGTAAAATTCTGGATGTCTGTGAGGATCAAATATCCGTTGAAGAAGTGCCCGGCAATCTTTTTGAAGATCCGGAGGAGATGAAAAAATTCATCGATTGGGAAAAAAACGTGCGTCCGCTCTCCGATTCCTCCGTTCCGCGCCCGCAGAAGAACGAAGAAGATCCCGGATCTGTAAAAGACAGATCCAATCCTGTCTGGATCGGGAAAAAAGAGTTTATTTCCGCGGCGAACAGTAAAAAGCGATCGAATATTCCCTTTATGATATCCCTGATCCTTCTTTTGGCGATTGTACTTGGACTTCCGATCTCACATGAGATCGAACAGAGAAAAAAGCGCAAATCCGCGGATTCTTTTGTGTCCATTGCGCGAATCGTCGAATTGATCGACGTGGAATGGGGATCGGGCAATAAATCTTTCAAACGGGGACAATTACTCGGGCCCAATGAGATTGCGCTTCAAAAAGGAATCGTAAAAATCCGGACTGCAAATGGAACGGATCTCATTCTTGAAGGGCCCGGCCATTGGCTTTTAAGCGGTGAAAAAAATATCTTTTGCGGAAAAGGATCGACAAGCGCAAATGTTTCTTCCAAAGGAATCGGCTTTGAAATTTTAACGCCTTACGCCTCTTTCATCGATCGGGGAACAAAATTCCTTGTTGAAGTCGGCGAAAAGGAAGCGGAACTCAGCGTTATTAAAGGAAAAGTCGATGTCGCTTTCCAGGAAGAATTAAAGATCAATCTGAAAGCCGAAGAAGCCTATCAGATCGATCAATCGCAAAAAGGGCAAAAGGTCCATTTTGAACCGAAGAAATATATCAGCGGAGAGATCTTTACCGAACGGCTTGTTCATTTTGCGGAAAAGATCACAAGTCAAAGAAAGAAGAACGGTATTGTATTGGACCGCGATCCCCGTCTGATTGCCCGATTCGATTTTTCTGCGGGAAATTCTGACCAAATTCTTAACAGTTCCGCAAGAGGAAAAGAGGAGATCTCCTCGATCCATCTCCGAAATTGTCTTTTGGGAGAAGGATCTCTTCATGGAACACAATCGATTCAGTTTCCGAATAAAAACAGTGCCGCGGAATTTCACGTCAATAATCAATATCGATCGTTGACGCTCATTGCGCGGATCCGAATTGATCAGCTTTTTAATCAGGGAAATATTCTCTTCTGTTCCGAAGGATTTCTTCGAAAAAGAGGAGCCTTTATTTGGCAAATCACCCAATCAGGATCATTGCAATTTCAACTGACGCCGACGGAATCGCAAGCGGCGCCTCTCTGCATTGATTCCCCCGCCTTTTTAACGAAGGATCTTTGGGGAACTTGGGTGGAGGCCGCGCTTGTTCTTGACGGAGAAAAGAAAATGATTCGGCATTATCTCGACGGAAAAATGATCGAAGAACAGCCTTGGAATCCGGAAGATCTGTTTATCGGATCCGCGATTCTCGGAAACAGAACAAAAGAATATCAGGGAATGAACGACCGATTTCTCGGAGGTTCCATGGAGGAATTTCAGATATACGATAAAGCCCTTTCGGACAGGGAAATCATGGATATCTTCAATCTCATTTCAAAATAAGGAGAGAAAAAATGAAAAAATTTGGATTTACGCTTGTGGAGCTGCTGGTCGTAATCGCGATTATCGGGATCTTGATCGGGCTTTTACTTCCGGCGGTTCAGGCGGCGAGGGAAGCGGCCCGGCGAATGCAGTGCACAAACAATCTCAAGCAGATGGGCATCGCCGTTCACAATTACCACGATATAAAAGGGTGCCTTCCGCCGGCGCGGTCGGGCGATCTGAACAGTACACGGAATTGGGGAGCGATCAGTTTTCATCTCCTCCTCCTTCCGTTCGCGGAACAGCAGGCAAGATACGATGCCTTTGTCAACTATTATGCCGCAGATCCGGCCAATCGCGGGACTTGGCCCTCGTTCGAAGCCAATATCGACGCTCTGAAAGGAAATGTTCCTTACTTGAATTGTCCATCCGATGCTTACAGTATTGAACCGAGCTGGACAAACGGTGTAATGAAAACCAATTACGTCGGGTCCTTTGGAGATACCCTGTATTCTCTTGGCGATAGAATTCAGAATACACGGGGAGCCTTCGGCGGCGGATGGGCCCGGGAAGAAACACCTCAATACCGCACTGTCTATCGGACTTTCGCATCCATACTCGACGGAACATCCAATACAGTGATCTTTGCGGAAACGGTAACCGGACGAGATCAATCTCTTCGCTTTATCAAGGGGAGCATTGCTTGCAACGTTGCGACCTCGGTAACGCCGAGCAAGTGTCTTTCGATTCGTGATACGAATGATCAGACCATCTTTGAAGATTCCTACGATACGGGATACGATGCCCGCGGATTTATCTGGACCAAAGCGCGAAACGGGATCACCTTTTTTCAGACGATTCTCCCGCCGAATTCTCCCAGCTGCTCAAGCGGCAGCGGCAGTCAAAACGCAGGAATTTATTCGACCTCCAGCAATCACAGCGGAGGAATCAATGTTTGTCTGATCGACGGATCTGTCAAATTCATATCGGAAACCATTGATACGGGAAAAGTTGCGACTCATACAACCGACCCGTCCACGGATAATGGAATATCGCCGTTCGGCGTTTGGGGCGCCCTCGGATCCATCGCCGGAGGAGAGTCCATCGCCCTGTAGGTTCTGATCAGCGATCTCCGGCACCCGATCGCAAGCCCGTAATGGAGTGAGCAAAAGCGAACGGAATTAGGGAAAGAACATCACTCGGGGGATCGTGGTTTAACCCTTAATCGAATCACCGCGTTTTTTAGTGATTCCAGCCCTTCGACCCCGGCGGCGTTGCCGTCGGGGATAAGCGAGGACGCTTACCCCTCCCAGCGCTCTGGCTCCAACCTTTCTCGGTATCGATGTTTTTTTCTACTTCCCCGGGGTAATGGGTGTTTATCCTTTTTAGAGATTTTGACTCCTTTACAGAACGCCTGCGGTGCTGGTTCCCCGCTAATCACTAATTTTAATTCCCTAATTCCGTTCGCTTCGCTCTCTTCATTACGGGCTCGCGGCCGGGTGAAATAATAGCGTTATTGTCCCCGGATTAATGGGAGATTTTCTTTTTTAAAAATTTTACGTTTTCTGGGATAGTTTTTACCTTTACCATTGCGGAAAACATATCTCTTTGAAAACCTTCATTTTTCACTCTTGACAACTTTTGTGCATATATTATAATACACGTTTCAGGTGTATTATAATAAATTCTATATCGTGAAAAATTTATTGGCAACATAATGAAATGAAAATCTATTTCTATCAAAGGAAAATTGAAAAATTATTTAATTCGAAAAAAGAATTCATAAACGCTTATGGCGACTTAATGTTTAAAAAATTCCAAAGCAGAAGGGTTGCTTTGGAAGCAGCTCAAAATTTAAATGAATACAGAAGTACAGATAAACGGTGCCATGAATTGACAGGTGATCGAAAAGGTCAAATTGCAATTGACCTTGTTCATCCTTTTCGTTTGATATTCGAACCGACAGATCCGCCTCCTTTGAAAAATGACGGCGGATTGAATTAGACTGAGATAACGGAAATTGTAATTATAGAAATCGTTGATTATCATTGAAGGAGCAAGAATAATGAATACTAAAGAACTTTATCAGGGAGAACCTGATTATGCAACTCCGCCCGGTGCTCTTTTATTGGATGTTCTTGAACAGTGGAACATGACCCAGGTTGAACTTGCCAAGCGTTTGGGATTACATAAAAAAACGGTCAACGATATTATTAAAGGGACGGGGCCTATTTTAATGGAAACAGCGCTTAATCTTGAACGCGTTTTCGGAATTTCTGCCAATTTATGGCTTAATGCGGAAAATACTTACCGTATTCGAAAAAAAAGACTGGAGGAGAACATGGCCCAATACAAAGATATTTTGTCCATGCCCGCCATAAAAGAGCTGAAAAAACGCGGATATATCCCAGAATATTCTTCCCCGGAAGAAGGGGTGGAGTCTGTTTTGAAATTTTTTGGAGAGAGCTCGGTAGATCAAATGCGAAAAAATTGGGAGAATCCTACGGTAGCACTTCGGCATTCCAAAAAAGTATCCGGAGACCCTGTTGCATTGGCGGCCTGGCTTCGTATCGGATACCTTGAATCATTAAATCGACAGTGCGATAAGTATGATGAAAGAATTTTCCTAAATGTTTTAAATAAAATTCGGAGCTTTACTAAAGATGAACCCTCTTGTTTTATTACGGCGATGATTGATTTGTGTGCTCAGAGCGGAGTTGCTCTTGTTTTCGTCAAGGAGTTCAAAAATGCTGCGGTCAATGGAGCGGCCTGCTGGCTGCCTTCGGAAAAAGCGATCATTCTCATTAATCTTCGAGGGAAAAAGAATGATATTTTTTGGTTTACTTTTTTTCATGAAGCTGCCCATATTCTTCTTGGAAGGAAAAAGGAATGCTATATTGATTATAATGATAAAAATTTAAAAAATGCGGAAGAAATAGAAGCGGATAACTTTGCCGCTTCATTTCTTATCCCAGCAGATAGAAATGCCGAACTGAAAAAATTGTCAAGCAGAGAAAGTATCATTGCTTTTGCGGATCAGTTGGGAATTCACCCAAGCATTGTTGTTGGTCGCCTTCAGCATGAAGGTATTATTCAGTTCAACCAAATGAACGAATTGAAAATCCATTATCAGTGGAAAGAGTAAATCCGGAGAATAAAACTTCCGGTTTCTTTATCAGGCTTTATCCTGCTTTGGATCCGGTTTTTTTTTTCTTTCCGAACATTTGGATCACGTAATAAAAGACGGGCGTGAGAAAGATCCCGAACAGGGTAACGCCGAGCATTCCGCTGAAAACGGCAATTCCGAGCGTCTGCCGCATTTCATATCCGGCCCCTTTTCCGACCATGAGAGGAACGACCCCGAGAATAAACGCAAATGAGGTCATTATGATCGGACGAAGACGAAGACGGCAGGCTTCCAGCGTCGCCTCTTTGCCGCTTGCCCCGGCGGCCTTTTTCGTCTTTGCGAATTCCACGATCAAAATCGCGTTTTTACTCGCAAGTCCGACAAGAACAATAAACCCGATCTGCGTAAAAATGTTCATGTCCAAATGAGCAATCAGAACGCCGTAAAGAGAACAAAGCAGACACATCGGAACGACCAGTATCACCGCAAACGGAAGCGACCAGCTCTCGTATAAAGCGGCAAGTAAAAGGAATACCAGCAGGACGGCGAGAGAGAAAATAAAGATCGCCGTATTGCCCGCCTTCTTTTCGAGCAGGGAAAGCTCTGTCCATTCATATCCCATCGAGGAAGGAAGCTGATCTTCGAGGATCCGTTCCATGATCTGCATCGCTTTTCCGGAACTGACCCCTTGAACCGGCTGGCCGGTAATGGTCGCCGCGGAATACATATTGAATCTTTTAAGCATAAGAGGTCCGCTCGCATCGTTGATCGTCAAGAGGGATCCCAACGGAACCATTTCCCCGAAAGAATTTCGGACATGGATCTTGTAGATCTGCTCCGGCCGGCTTCGGAACGGAGCATCCGCCTGGACTTTTACTTCGTAATTTCTTCCCAAATAGGAAAGATCGTTTACGTAAAGAGATCCCAAACAGATCTGCAAAGCGGAAAAGATTTCAGAAAGCGGGACATTCATCGTTTTTGCTTTCATCCGGTCCACATTAAGATAGAGCTGGGGAGTCGAAGCGCGGAACGTGTTCTGAAGTCCGAAAAGCTCGCTCGTTTCCGACGCGGCGTTGACTACATCGTCGGCCGCCTTCTGAAGAAATGGAAGCTCATTGCCGCCGAGATCCTGAACATGAACCTTGAAACCGCCGAGTCCAAGTCCGATCACAGGCGGTGCGCGGAAGATCCGGACCGTTCCGTCCCGAAGCGCGTTAACCTTTTCCAGCAGCTCTTTCTGTATCACAATATCCGATCGGCCTGTTCTGTTCCGCTTTTCATAAGGCTCCAGAACGATAAAAAGCGATCCGACATTGGAGCCCGTGAATTGGGTAACCGAGGAATACCCTTCGTTGGTAACGATATTCGCGACCCCTTCCGTATTCAATACGATATTATAGATCTTTCGCATCATTTCCCTTGTCCGGAAAAGAGAAGCGGAGTCCGGAAGCTGAACGTGCGCGGAAAGATATCCTTTATCCTGCGTCGGAATAAATCCGGTCGGAACCTCATTAAAGGTCTTCCAGGTCAAATAAAGAAGACCGCCGTAAACGATCAGAACGATCAGGGAGATCCGGAGGATCTGCCGCACAATTCCGACGTAAAGCGAGGTCGAGATCTTGAAAAAGTAATTGAAGACGGGAAAAATCCATCCGACCGTCCAGTCGATGATAAAAGTAAGGGGATCTTTCGCTTTTCCTTTCGGACGGAGAAGAATTGCGGAGAGCGCGGGACTGAGCGTCAGCGATACAAAGGCGGAGATCAGAGTGGAAACGGCAATCGTGAGCGCGAATTCCCTGAAGAACATTCCGAGGATTCCGGAAACACACGCAGCCGGAATAAAGACGGCGGAGAGAACCAGCGCGATTGCGATCAGGGCGCCGGATACTTCATCCATTGCCTTGTGCGCCGCTTCCCTGGGAGAAAGGCCCTGCTCCATATGATGTTCGATGTTTTCGACAACGACAATCGCGTCGTCCACCACAATTCCGATTGCAAGGACCAGTCCGAAAAGGGAAAGGGTATTCAGACTGAATCCCAGTACATACATCATGGTGCAAGTTCCGATCAGGGAGATCGGAACGGCCAAAAGCGGAATGATCGCCGCACGCCAGCTTTGCAGGAAGAGCAGAACGACCAGTGCGACCAGGATCACCGCATCGCGCAAGGTCTTTTTCACTTCCTGAATGGACTCTTCGATATAAGGGGTTGTATCGTAAGCGATTTCCCATTTGAGGCCGGGCGGAAATGTCCGTTCGAGCTGCTTCATTTTACTCCGAATATTCGCGGCGGTTTGCAGGGCATTCGCTTCCGGAAGCGGAAAGATCGAAAGGGAAACGGCCGGCTGCCCGTTCAGGGTATTCGTTGAGTCGATCGATTTGGCGGAAAGCTGGAGCCGCGCGACATCCTTGAGCCGGGTAACCCTTCCGGTTTTATCAACATTGACCACAATATTGCCGAATTCATTTTCCGACTTCAGCTGTCCCTTAGTCCGCAGCGTGTACTGAAAGACGACCGGTTCATCGACCGGCGGCTGTCCGATCCGTCCTGCGGCGACCTGAATATTCTGTTCTTCAATCGCGTTGGAAACATCTTTGGCGGTTAATCCCCGCGCCATCAATTTGCCGGGATCGAGCCAGACACGCATACTGTAGGATTTTTCGCCCAGCATGTTCAGATCGCCAACGCCGGGTACCCGAATAATCGCGTCCCGTACTTTCAGCCAAAGAAAATTACTGATGTAAACGGAATCATAGATCCCGGATGGAGAAGTGAAGTTGATGTGAAGAAGTGATCCCGACATCCGTTTTTTAACGGTTACTCCGGTCTGCTTGACGACTTCCGGCAGCTTGGGCGTTGCCAAAGAGACCCGATTCTGGACGAGAACGAGAGCATCGTCCACATCGGTACCCGCTTCGAACGTGATCGAGATATTCATCGATCCGGTGTTCATGCAGTTCGTTTCCATGTAGATCATATTCTCGACACCGTTGATCCGTTCTTCCAGAGGAAGGGCAACGACTTGAGCGAGGATCTCGGCGTCCGCGCCCGGGTAGGTTGCGGTTACCTGGATAATCGGGGGGACAATATTCGGATACAGAGCCAACGGAAGCTGATAATAAGCGAGTCCGCCCACGATCACAATAAGGATCGAAAGCACACTTGCGAAAATCGGACGATCGATAAAAAAACGTGCAAACATAATAGATTAATTCCGGGCAGGGATTTTCTTTTCGACTTTCAGAATGTCAACGACTTTTCCGTCTTTAATGATCCGTCCGTCTTCACGAACGATTTTTACGGTGGATTCGGATTTGGCGGGGATCGGTTTAACCGGAATATCAGGACGGATCCGGAGCAGATTGTCCGCGATGATCCGGTCTTCTTTTTTGAGTCCGGACCTTATTGCTCTCATATTGTCTTTTTGAAGTGCACCGGGCTGAATGCGGCGGAATTTTGCCTTGTTGTCCGGTCCGACGACGAAAACATATTTCACACTCTGATCGGTCTGGATCGTCTCTTCGGGAATGAGGAGTCCTTCATAAGGATCGGAGGTCGGGATTTTAACATAGACATGAAGGCCGGGCATCATGCGAAAGATCCCATGTTCGATTCTTTCGTTTTTATAGACAGCGCGCATCTCCATGGTTCCTGTTGTGGAGTTTACCTGCGGTTCCACAAAATCGATCTGCGCCTCGTTGGGGAAGTCTGTATTTTCCACAACGCCGAATCGGATGGATCGGCGCGATTTTTCCTGATCATTCTGTTCCTTTTCATATCGCTGGGGAGCAAGATCCAGGAGAGTTCGTTCGTCGATATCGAAAAAGACGTGCAGCGGATCCATGGAGACGACGGTGGTCAACAGCGTGTTTTTTGCGGAAACGAGATTTCCCGTCGTGATCAGTTCCCGGCTGACAACTCCATCGATCGGCGATCGAATACTCGTATAATCGACATCGATCCGGGCCTTGTCGAGATTGGCTTTTGCCGCGGCGTATTGGGCGGCGCATTCATCATGATCGGCAAGGGCAAGATCGTATTCCGATTTACTGATCACTTTGCCGGGAAGAAGTTCCTCGGCGCGGAGGAGTTCGGATTCGAGCCGTTTTAATCGGGCTTCACAGGCGGCGACATCACTTTCGCATTGCGCGAGAACTGCTTTATAGACACGGGAATCGAGCGTGAAAAGGATATCTCCTTTTTTGACTTCGGTTCCGGCCTGAAAATGGATCTCTTCCAGATACCCGGAAACCTGGGCGCGGATCTCAACCGTTTCCACCGCCGCTGTTCGTCCGACAAATGTATCGTAGTCAATGATTTTCCTGTTGATCGGGGAGACGACAGAGACCTCCAGAGGAGCGGCAGAACTGTTTTTTTGCGTTTCCTTTTTATCGGGACATCCTGTCAATAAGATCAGACAGGCGAGAAAAACGAATCCTTTCCATCGTTTAATCAATATCATGAAAATTCTCCAAAGATCATGCAGAGGGATATTCCAGAAGCCGGACAGGAATTCCGTACTCCTTCATCATTTGTTTGGTTTCCGCGATGGTATATTCACCAAAATGAAAAATACTGGCGGCAAGGACAGCTTGCGCTTTTCCGATCAAAATGGCGTCGACCAAATGCTGCGGAGATCCCGCGCCGCCGCTGGCGACAACAGGAATGGAGACCGATTGGGCAACAGCCCTTGTGATTTCGAGATCGTATCCGTCTTTGGTTCCATCCGCGTCCATGGAGGTCAAGACGATTTCGCCCGCTCCCCGTTGTTCGACCTCTTTGGCCCAATCGACTGCTTCCCGTCCGGTTCCGATCCGTCCTCCGTTAATGAAGACTTCCCAAAATTCGCGTCCTTCTTTTTGGACTCTTTTCGGATCGATATTGACCGTAATGCATTGACTTCCAAAGCGTGCAGAGGCTTCATTGATCAGATCGGGATTTTGGATCGCCGCGGAATTGATCGATACTTTATCGGCGCCGGCGTTGAGCAGATCGCGAATATCGTCGATCGATCGGATTCCCCCGCCGACAGTAAGGGGCATAAAAACGACTTCCGCCGTTTTGCGAACGACATCAAGGAGAATTCCTCGTTTTTCATGGCTGGCCGTAATATCCAGAAAGACGACTTCATCGGCGCCTTCCTGTTCATATCGGCGGGCAACTTCAACGGGATCTCCGGCATCGCGAAGATGAACGAAGTTTGTTCCTTTGACGACACGACCCTGATTGACATCCAAACAGGGGATGATTCTTCTCGCTAACATCGTTCCGGTCTTTCAGAAAATAAAGGCGGGGGGTTAATGGCGGTTGGGGCTCAGTTCGGCAAAGAGCCTGTTAATGATTTTTACGTATAGACGAATCGCAGAATCCGTATGCTTTGCCTGTTCCGCTTTTTGAGCCTGTTCATGCAATACTTTTAATTCGGGGATGCATGCGTCCGGTTGACTTTTTTGAACGGCGTTGATCAACTGGCTGGATATATCGGCAAGATCTTCGGCAAAGGCGGGCGAAGGAACTGCGGAAGCGGATACATAGGGGCCTTTCCCCAACGGCGCGGACAATCCCGCCGATTGATCGTTCGGCCAGAAATAACGACGGGCAAGATAAAAGAAGATCCCGAACAGACCCGCCGATACAACAAGGGAGATCAGCGAGTGCAGATTGCTTTTATCATGCTTCATCAGAAAAAACAGTAAAGAAGTAAGGAGGGAAGCGTTTGCGAGAGCAAGGCAAACGAGGGAAGGAATCGTAAAGAAAGGCTGCTTTTCGTAAACACGTTCCGATCTTTTACTTTTTCGGACCTCATCGGGATCCGGAATATCCACCATTTTGGCAACAACAACCGTAATATTATCGGGCCCGCCCCGCAGATTCGCAAGATTGATCATGGTCTCCGTTGCTTCTTCCGGCGGAAATAAGGAGAGGATCTGTCCCATTTCATCATCATTGATCTGTCCCGATAAACCATCACTGCAAAGGAGAAAGGTATCTCCCTTCTGAAGCGGGAAAGGTCCTTCCAGATCGACATCGAACTTTTCAGTTGGTCCCAAAGATCGGGTAATTACGTTTTTGGGAATATAATCGGGAACCTTGTCCGTGATCTTGCCCGACCGTTTTAATTCCCAAAGCAAACTGTGATCGAAGGTCAGCTGTTCATAAACATTTCCGCGGAGCCGATAGACGCGGCTGTCGCCGACATGGGCAACCAAAGCCCCTTCAGGAAGAAGGACCAGGGCGTCCGAAGTTGTTCCCATATCGTGGAATGCTTCTTCATCCTTTCCCTGCTTTTTGATCTTTTCATGAGCATTCACAAAGGCTTCCCGCAAGGCTTTTTCCGGGGGAAGATCGGTTTTTTTGAGATAGCTTTGAGAGATTGTTTCCACGGCCATCTGCGAAGCGAGTTCGCCGGCCGCGTGAGCCCCCATCCCGTCGGCGACGACAAAAAGATGTCCCCGAGTACGCCAAAGACGTAAAGTAGTTGCCGGAATGCTTCGGTGGGAATCCTGGTTGTTCGTTCGCCGCATTCCGACATCGGAACGGGACGAATGTTCCAGAGACCTGCTCCACCAATAATTAAAAACACTGCTTCCCAACGACACTGGGCACCAATCCTCTTCACAGAGATTTATATTGATCTATCCATTTGTATTCTTCTTTTGAGCACACAGGCAAAAAAGGATTCAAAACGGGAAAATCCGATCAACTGCATTTGAGCAAAAGAAAGGATTCGATAATTGCATCATGGTAATGGATCCAAAGGGCTCCCAGAGCGGCGGTTAAAAGAAGAGCAAGAGCCGCCAAACGAAGCGCGGTCTTCCACCCTTTTCCCCGTTCCGGACCTTGCCGAAAGAGGGAATCCAGCTTTTGCTCAAAAAGAGCCCAACCGGCTGATCGAACGGATCGAACAACCGGGATCAGGGAAATATTATCAAAAAGAGAAAAATTCTCGATTCGAAAATGGATGTCCCATTCTGGAATCGAGAAGATCTCTCCGGTTTTGATCAGATTATTCCCGGAATCGAGAACGATCTGGTCGATTTTTTTTAAAACAATATCTCTATTCGTATTATATATTATAATTTGGGGGTTTAACAGGGATCCGAGGTAAAATACCAATAAAAAATAAAGAATTATTAAAAGAGGCCAAACCAGATTCCCCCAAACCAGAAGCGCGTTGATCGGGACAAGAAATAAAATGGGACCGGCAAAGACGAATCCGGCTAATCCCAAGGCGAGTAAAAGCAGATCAGATCGTCCGGATACGACCGGGGAGTATTTCCGGCAGTTCACCGCGATCAGGATCGTCAAGTAAACCAGAAGCGGAATTCCTCCGCAAAATAAAAAAAATGGGATCATTTGTTGTTTTCCGCGAAAAATGAAATGGAATCCATAAAAAAAGCGCATGGTATCCAAAAATACCCGGCGCTTTTTTTCTCCTGTACTTCCCTCAAAAGTCCTTTTTCGAAGGGAACTCGCACCGTGGGACGATGCGCCCGATCAAAAAAATAAAAGAACTCCTTAAGCGGCAGTAAACAGAAGGCAACCTCTCCACCATTGACGTCTTGTTCTTCTCAACATAAGGCTCTCTCCTCTAAAAATGATGTCCCGTGATCAAAAAAGGTTTTTCGGCTGGTCGTTCCGAAAGATCTGTCCTATTCCAAACCAAAAAAAGACCGCAGAAATAGTTCTCCGGTCTTTATTTTATATTACAGATCAAATCCTTTAATGATAATCGGTACATTAAAAATAATAGCTGTACAATTAACAGCTATTGCAAGGCTTTTCAGCGCATCGGATTTTCGGGTTTCTTTACTCTGTCCGGCAAACGGATTATTTCCGGCAGAACCCAAGAAGGCGTCTGAAGAAATAAACGGCTTAAACATAATCAAGATTCCTGTAAACTGAAGATGAACTAAAATTCCCATCACTCCTTTTACTATATCCGAAAAAGGATATTCGGGAAGGGGTGTTCCACAATTTCTTTTTATTTTATTTTTTGTGGAAATTTTACATGTCCGATAAGATTTTCACTTTTTTTCCCGCTTTAAGCTCGATGTTTTTTGTATTTGAATCGATTTTAACGGCGAGAGGGGTTTTTGCTTCCTGTCGATAGGCTAAATCGACAGTGCTGTATACTTTCTCCTTATTCGGCGAATTGCTCCATTTCTGGTAAGCATTGCGAGATTCTTCATCCATGGGTTCCGGCGGTTCCGGAATTCCTTCTTTGATTGATTTGCGTATAAGAACCTTGTAATCCCCTTCCGGAATTCCTTCATAAGTGCCCTGAGTTCTTAATTGCAGCTTTCCTTGCGCATCTGTTTTTCCGCCGAACGTCCAGGAATTTTTACCTGTTTGGGAGATGAAAGAAAGATGGGCATCGTCAACAGGTGTTCCATCATCATAAGTCAAGAGTGCCTGAACTTTTACAAGCGAAGGGAGTCCGTCCGGCAATTTTGGTCCGCAGCCGGCGCAAAGAGCCCATAGTACGATCAAACCCCAATAAACTGTTTTCATGGAAGGTCCTTTTTTCTGTTTTTATTGCTGATTCTGTTAAAAATATCGAAGTGATTACTCCTGCACTTTCCCCGGAATATTAAGTTGTTAAAGCTGGGTTAAAGAACGCATATTTTAGTTCGTTTAATATTTTCGGGTTTATGCTTTTGGCATATAACCGCGAAAAATTCATCCAACGGAGTTCCAATTGCAGCGATGTCCGTTTATCTTTATGTGAGGGGCGGCGCTTAATATCATCCCAAACGGGACTGTTGCTCAAACGGTGGTTTAGGTTGTTTTTGCAGCGCCCTGTAAGGGCAGTGCAAAAAATATTGCCGATATGCCAGCGTCCATAAGGAAAGTTCCAACTGCATAAAATCGGGGAAAGTACAGTACATAAAAAAACGAAAAAAACAGAGAAAACAAAGAATTTTCGGGACTTCAAGCGCAAACGAACAATGAAGGAAATGAATAAAGCAGAATCGATCCATTCCGATATATGAAAACCAGGACAGGTTAAAAACCCGTCCTGGTTTTTGGAAATCAAATTCTTTGCGAAAAAAATGAGAATTAACCGCGGTTTTTCAGCTTTTCCGCAGTGGACCAAAGGCCCGCGGACGGCGTGCTGATGTAGTAGACTTCTTCTCCGTCCGGCATTGTATTGAATCCGTTTTTCATTTTCGCCGGATCATATCGTTTTAAGGTCTCCTGAAGATCGGCGTATCCGAAATTGACGCCGTTCATTTCCTCTTTTGTAAGATGGCCCGGCGCGTAAGTGATCTTGAATCGCCCTTCACTGGATCCATGAATCAGATGGGCGGTTCCATGTGTAAGATCCTGAAGGATCGGTTCCGTCTTCCAGAGCTTCATTACATTTTCCGTTCCGGAATATCCGTATTTTCGGATCAAGGTATCGACATCGGCCTGTTCGCCGAATCGTTTAAGACCGGGTGCGATAATAAGGAGCTCGCCGCCGTCGGCCATTGCCATTCGGGTTCGGTAAATGGCCTTGTTGGCGACCCAGGTGCTGTAGAATTCATCTCCCTGCATTACGGCGATCACCTTTTTCAAAGGAGGAACGATCGTGATATTCTGCTCACGGGAAGCGCGTGCGCCCGCAAGATAGGTTTCCAGATCATCGCCGACATAGACTCCTGTATGTCCCAGCTTTCCTTCCGCGTTGTAGGCCATTACAACTTCGAAGAAAAAGTCGGGAAGATCGGAAAGATATTCCTCCTGGGCCGTATTATAGCATTGACGGAGCGGAGTGATCAGATTTCCGAGATTGTTTTCGATACCGCAGCAGGCGGCCATCATATGGGACGCACAAATCATCGGTTTGCCGCCCAATCCGATGAAATAGTTCTTGTTGTGATTGGCGAATCCGAGAACTTCATGGGGAACGATATGTCCGACATTGATGATCAGATCCCAATTTCCTTCGAGGAGCATTTTATTGAGAGAGACGGGAATGGCCCAATCCGCTTTTCCATGAGAGATTTCCTTAACGAAAGAAGCGGGCACTTCCCCGATCTGCTTTGCGCCGCCGCGCCAGTCGTGCGGATGAATTTTCTCTTCCGGAATGGATCCGAACATCCATTGATTCTGTTCCGGAGTATGGGGAATATGCTGGCCGAGGGTCGGAATGACATGAACATCAGCCGACTCGGAAAAGATCTTATAGAACTCTTCGGTGATCCATCCGGCGCCGCTGTGCGCCCGCGTAATATCGGGAGGAAGCAAAAGAACTTTTTTCGGTTTTCCGCAGATCCGGGCCATTGCTTCTTCCGCAGCGCGTCGGGCCAATTCCAATACCTGTTCGCGTGAAAGCGAACCTTCTTCTGTAAACCAGGGCATCTCTTCTCCTTTAAGTGTTTATGATGATCGAATTCAAACCGGATCGGCTTCTCCGCCGTTTAATATTCCAGCGATTCCAGAAAAACGGAGAGCGAATGGCGCTGGTGCCGTGTTAATCGCCGCCAAAGATACTGGAATTCTTCTCTTTCACCCGGTGTCTCTATTGTATTGTCCTGAATTTTTTTTGCAATATCCCGAACATTTACAATATCCTGAATTTCGATCCCGGATTCGGAATGATCCGATGTTTCCGAATCCGGATCCGACTCGGAAATTGGAATCGATTCCGGTTCCGAATGGGAAACGGGAGACGGATCCGCCCTGTTTTCAGGGGCTTTTTCAGATAATTTCTCTTCGAATTGAGCGTTTTTATCCCCGGACAGGGAATTTTTATCTTCTGATTGGAGATCCGAAAGATCCGAACAGACGGTTTGTTCCCCGGGATTGGAGATTTGTCCGGCTTTTCCTTGCGTATTTCTGCGTTTTTCTACAAGAGAAAGAAAACGGCCGAAAATCCCGGAAGGTGTTCGCGATTCATAAAAAGGGAAAATCGTTCCAACT
>JAUNSU010000050.1:0-11046 GCA_030539035.1 Planctomycetia bacterium | reverse complement strand
AATGCGGCTGATTCTGCTAATGCGGTTGGGGAGGGGGGGGCGGTTGATTCTGTTAATACCGCAGAAGCTGCCGGCGCGCTCAATTCCTCAGATTCGATCGGTGCTGTTTCCGGCTTACTGAGATCGGATTCTGCTTCATCACCGCATAAAACAGCGGAAGAAAGGTCTTCCGCCGTATTCTGGATCGGTTCGACCGGTTCGGATTCTTCGATTTTTTCCGGCTCGCCAATTTCCTTCGACATTTCGATCTTTTCAGACCGTTCGATCTGTTCTTCCGGCTCGGATATTTCGATCTTTTCGGACATTTCGATCTGCGGATTACTTTGAAGAACCGCGTTTGGTTCTTCGGAATTTACTCGATCCGATTTTTCTTCCGGATCGAAAGCGGCGTGATCTTCCGGAAAAGCAATCCGCACAGGAAATCCTTCTTCTTCAAAGGAAGGAATATATTCTTCCATCGAAAGATCAGGCGGATCTTCATCGCAAGAAGAAAGACTTCGGAGCTTTTTCAGGGACTCTTTGGAAAAATGCGGTCGATTTTCATCCAGAAATTCCTTTTGTCCGGTTCCCGCATCAAGAAGAGAGACGAGTCCACAAAGGGATCCTTCCGAAAGATCTTCGTCCGGATCGTTCAACATAAAACGGGCCAGCGGATGATAAACATCCCCTGTTCCCGGATTGTCGTTCGCAAAGCGGTTTTCCGCTTCGACAGATCCGGTCAACACCGTTTTTTTGTCGATTTCTTTCTGTTCACTCATTGTTTTCTGCTGATAATATCTGTTGTTCTCTTCTTTCTGCGGAAGACGAAAACCGAAATGGTCCAATCGGAAGTTTTCTTTTTCGGAGGTGCCCATGAAGACAAAAGAAAACAATCCGCTTTAATCCCTATCGGCCGGGGAAGGGGAACAAAATCAGCTTTTTCTGGAATAATCGGTAAAATCATCAAAGTTTACCCTATTTTATTTCTTTTTGTCCCTTCAAGAAACGGGAAATTTATCCTTTTTTGACGGTGAATTCATGGACAAGGAGGATAAAGTTTGCTATACTGTATTGGGAGTGATTGCAATGTTCTTATAAAACGCTTTCAGGAGGGAGCGATATTTGAACAAAAAGAGGAAAAATGAGCTCATTATATATTTTTTGTACAATATTTGGCGGTTCGTTTGTTTTAATTCAATTCTTTCTGATGATCTTTGCGGGAATCGGCGCGGGATCTGAAAGAGATTACAGCGCAGGTCCGAATAAAAGCGATCAAAATGGAGCGGATCCGAACGGAAGTGATCCGATCGATCATGCGGAGATACGTCCTCATTCGGGATCCGGGTCTTTAATGATCTTTTCCATTCGAACGATTACAACCGGAACGGCTTTTTTCGGAATTGCGGGTCTTTGCGCGGAAGCGGCCGGATTACGGCCTCCTTTCCCTTTGATTATGGCCTCCTTTTTCGGATTTGCGGCTCTTTTTGCGATCTACTTTTTTACCCGACTGATTCACGCGATTCGAAATAAAAGATCCATTGAAAAAAAATCGATGGAGGAGACAACGGGAACAACGGAACCGATGGAACCCCATTGATTCTGTTTATTGGATTGATCGAGATAAACTCATGAGCCTGGAACGGAATAATTCATGGATGTAAAAGAAGATTCACTCCGAATTTATGGAAAAATCTATAAAGTCGGTTCGGAACATATTGACGAAAATGGACATGTCAACAATGTTGTCTATGTCCATTGGATGCAGGATATCGCGCAGGAACATTCCGCCGCGCTGGGATGGACTTCAGAACGGTATTTTGAATACGGGGCGACCTGGGTTGCCCGGCAGCATACGATCGACTATCTGCATCAGGCGTTTTTAAACGATGAGGTCCGTGCGGAAACCTGGGTCTCCGAAATGCGGCATGTGAGCAGTGTCCGGTGCTATAAGTTTACCCGTGTTTCTGATGGTGCGCTCCTTGCGTCCGCGTTGACCCGATGGGGATTCATTTCCCTGAAAACGGGACAGATCGTACGGATCCTTCCCGAAGTGGAAGATGTTTTCAAAAAAATACAGGTTCCGGACGAATCGTAATCGAACCGGATCGGGAGGAACTGTTTGTTAAATTTATTATTCGCGATATTATGGGGACCGGACCAACGCCGATTTTGGCTTCGCGTCCTTGTCGTCCTTGCTTTCGGAATGATCTTTTGGGGGCTTTGGCTTTCTTTTTCAGATAAGCTGAACGAGCGTAAAGATTATCTTGTGAGCCTGAACGATATTGAGATCCGCGAAACACCCGACTGGATTCCGGCAACTTTTATCGAAGAGGCTTTTGACCGCCGTCCGCTCGGGAAGGATGAGGTTTTGAATATTCTTGATCCCCGATTGGGACAGAAGCTGGCCCTTGTTTTCGAATCCCATCCGTGGGTCGAAAGGGTCGATTCGATCCGAACGGAATTTCCGGCGCATATTCTCGCGGATATTCGCTTTCGAAAGCCGGTTGCCTTTGTTGCCGCGCCCAAGGAGCATTATGCGGAAGGAGCCTTTCCCGTCGACGCGAACGGAGTCCTTCTTCCCACCGATTTTTTTCAGAAAAATCAGCAATTACTGAATGAATTTCTCTGGATCGAAGGGATCAAGTCGATTCCGATGGGATCCTACGGCGATTTTTGGGGCGATCCGCTTGTTGTGGAGGCCGCGATGCTTGCGGAATTCCTGAGCAGTGATCGGGCCAACCTTGGAATTAAAAAGATCGTGCTTCTTTCCGGCTCGGATGAAAAGAGCGGCCAGTACAATCTGCTCACGGAAAAAGGACAGAAGATCCAATGGGGGACCTTTCCGATGCCGGTGAGTTTATCGGGAAATCGGGATGCGGCTGCTCGGGAAAAATTTACGCGTCTGAAAAAAGAAGTTTATCAGAAGCAGAATCCGAAGCTCGTAAAATTGTGTAAAATGGCCCAGCAATACGGATCTCTCGATGGTGTTCCGGAAAAGGAACGCGCCTTCGATGTTTCCATGCTGGGAGAAAATTAAGTTGAAGACAGGAGATAAAAATGGATACCTTGTTTCTTTTTTTGAATTGTTTCTTTCCCTGGTCAACCCTTGCCCTTTGGGGAGACGGCGGCGGATTTGGCGGCGGGAATTTGATCGTTTATCTTATTTGCGTAATCCCGCCCATGCTGCTGGGATTATGGGCCCAATCGATGGTTTCCTTGCGCTATAATTCGGCAAGTAAACGTCCGGCGCCGATGACCGGAGCGGCCGCCGCGCGCCAAATTCTGGATTCCGCCGGCCTTACAAATATTCCCATCGAAATGATCCCCGGCAAATTATCAGATCATTACGATCCTCGTGCGAAAGTTGTTCGATTGAGCGAAGAGGTTTATCAGAACGCGAGCCTTGCATCCGTGGGAATCGCCGCGCATGAATGCGGACACGCGATTCAGGATGCAACGCACTATCCGCTTCTTGTGGTCCGAAATCTTGCGGTTCCCATCGCTTCGATCGGAAGCAATCTCGGAATGTGGCTTATTCTGATCGGCGCGATTTTAGGCTTCCTGGGCCTTGTCCTGATCGGTGTGATCTTCTTTGCGGCAACCGTTGTCTTTCAGATCATTAATCTTCCGGTTGAATACAACGCAAGTGCCCGGGCAAAAGAACAGCTCGTTCAACTGAATATCATTCCCGGATCCGATCTGATTTACGTGAAAAAGGTCCTTGGCGCAGCCGCGATGACCTATGTCGCCGCGACCCTTGCCGCTGTCGGACAGCTCATTTACTATCTCATGATCTTCTTCGGAAGAAGAGACTGAGTTCGGAAACAGAACATTGAAAAGCGTTCTCCGACTGCAAAGTTTTTGCGGAATTTGTGATGAGAATTCCGCTTTTTGTCTGGAAAGGAAATGCGGATTTTTCTAAGAGAGATCCCCCTGTATTGAAAAATGGCGAACAATGTTGTTGCCAAAATCCGGGACGACCCGGCATTTTTACCAATTTTATGCGGGGACGACCCCTTGTAATGGATCGGAAAATCAAGGGGAGTATAAAATGAGTTGGTTGTTTCTCTTTCTTGCGGCGGCTGCGGAAATCGTTTTTGTTTTTGAAATGAAATTGTCCGATGGATTTACGAAGATCGGACATGCGGTTGCGTCTTTAATCATAATGAGCTTGGGTGTATTCTTTTTGTCTATTGCAATTCGGCGAATTCCCGTTGCAACCGGATATGCTGTTTGGACTGGCCTTGGAATTATTGGAACTGTTTTTCTTGAGAGCTGGTATTTTCAGGAACCTTTCTCACTCGGACGAATCGCCTGTATTGCTCTTATTCTTACTGGAGTAATCGGTTTAAAACTGCTTTAAAATTCTGGAGAAAGTACAGTACTCAAACCGTAAATAACCGATTTTGAAACCACGGATTTCACGGATTTTTTTGGGGGAAAACACGTTTTCATCAAAAATATCAGCACCGAATCTTTATATTGAATCTTTATATTGAATTCATCCGTGTTTATCCGTGTCATCCGTGGTTTCAAACAAAAATCTGTTTACAGTTTAAGTACAGTACAGTATTACGGAACCGTTTTCAAAAGCCAATCGTCGAACTGCTTGCTGATCGGTCCATTATAGATCGGAATAAGCGGATCGGCGGTTTTCGCGATAATCTTTTCCGATTTCAGAAGGAATCCTTTTTCATCAGAAGATCCGGCAGGATAAAACCGAATCTCGATCTTTTGCGATGAAATTGGATCTTTTTTTCCGTGTTCCGGTTGAAAAATCATCTGGAAACCGGTGATCTCGACCGGGATTTGGATCTTGCCGGAGAGCTTTTTCTGAAATTTGAGATGAGTCCCTTTCAGCAGCTTTACTGAAGGCAATCGGAGCAGAACACCGTCGATCTTGAGTGAGGTCGGAGCGATCTTCTTTCGCAAAAGATTGATGATCGTAATCGGGCATTCCAGAAAAAGATCCTGAACTTCTCCGATCGGATTCTGCGGAGAAGCCGCTTCCGCTCCTTTCATCTCCTTTAAACCGATCCCTTTCCCGTAAACCAGAGAAGCCGATCCCAGTTCGAAATGGACGGAGGGATATCGAACCGCCACCTGTTTTTCGATGGACTCTTTTAAAATCGCGTTTCTGCGGAGATAAAGAGAAAATCCGTAAAGGGTGAACCTTGCCAATAAAATCAGGAGAATCCCGATGATAAAGGTTTTCCATTTTTTCTTTTTCGATTTTGGATCTTTCATTTTTGCGATCTCCTGAATTTACAACTGTATTCGGTAATATTCATCTTTTGGGTTAAGGAGCGATCGATCAGGATTCCGTCCATTTGAGAAAGTCGGGAAGATCTTCTTCCGGGAACTGCTCAACGGTTTGAAGGCTCGTATGGACCGGAGCAGGCACTTCGGATCGTGCTGCAAGCTGGATCAATTCTCTCTGATTTTGGACCATGCAATGCCGCCGGGGATGCTTCAGCGCGCCGCTCATTCTTTTCCAGATGATCTCCAGGGGTTCTTTCATTGCGTTTCCGAAAGAAAGGGGCGTAAAATCGCAGGGACAGACATTCCCGCCGGGATCAATAAACAGATGACGCGTTCCTCCCGCGCATCCGAACAGTTCCGGACTTTCGATCTCATTGAACGAACAGACCTTTGTTCTTTTCGGTGAGAAGAATCCCATGATTTTTCGGTTTGTGTCCCGATGAAATTTTCGGATCTCCGCGATTTGATCCTTGTTGAGAAAGATCTCCGGATCACTGTTCAGAAGATTTCCGCAGGGCATCGGTTCGATCAAACGAAATTCATCCGCTTTGAGTTCAACCGCTTTTTCATAAAGAGTTCGATAGATCTTTCCGCGGACCAGATCCTGATCGGCAACGCAGTTGACGCAAGTATAGAGTCCGGCTTTTTTGGCAAATCGAAGTGCGTTCATCGCCGATCGTCCGGCTCCGGGATATCCCCGCAAGGCATCAATTTCGTTTTCATCTGTTCGGTCCAAGCTGACGCACAGAGCCCAAAGTCCCGCTTTTTTAAGATCGTGTGCTCTTTTTTCCGTCAATCCGATCCCGGAGGTAAAGAGCATTACAGACGCTCCTCCCTGATGAGCAGATCGGATCAGATCTTCCAGATCCGGTCGAACGAGCGGCTCTCCTCCGGTGATCCCGATGATCCCTGTTCCAAGATCCCGCAGTTCTTCAATGATCCGGATCCAGTCGGAAGCCGCAAGTTCCTCTTCCTTGCGCCTCTTGATACTGCAATGTCCGCACCGCGCGGGACATTTAAGCGTAATCGCAAGATAGGCGGAAACCGGATTCCATTTCCGATCCGAGAGAAGAGCGGTGAACAGACGATCATAAGCCGGGCCCGGAAATGGCGGAATAAACGTGTTGATGATCCATTGTCCTTCATGTCGGGTAAGTGCTTCTCCGTCGATCCATTTCATCAAAACGCGGAGCAGGGAGAATCGGGAGAAAAATGAACGTGCGATCCGATTTCGTATTTGCGCGGATTGGTTCTTTTCCTTTAATTCGCGAAAAACTGTGATCGGCGTTCGGGTAATCCGACGGTTCAAGAGGATCCGGCAAAGATTCCAGAGATTTTTCAACTTCATCGGGATCCCTTTCGTGCGAGAAATAAAAGACCATGATGTTCCCATCCGGTCTCTTCGGAACCCAGTTCACGGGAAAAGAAATCACGAACCTTGGCGTTTGTGCGAAGAGGAAGCAATTCATCAAATCCGGCAAG
Source organism: Planctomycetia bacterium (assembly GCA_030539035.1). Lineage (GTDB taxonomy): Bacteria > Planctomycetota > Planctomycetia > Pirellulales > Thermoguttaceae > JAUNBG01. Next base: position 4,323 of record JAUNSU010000050.1, on the reverse strand, counting down.
AATCCCTGTTTTCAGAAGCATGTTCACTCGATCTCCTTGCGGCGGGATCGGAATGGACAGTTGAAAATCCTGAAAATGAACGATCTCAAATCCGGATCTTGCGAGCCGGGATTTTACCTGAGAAGAATCATAAGGAAATTTCGGTAAAAACGCTTTTTGAAAATGATGGGGAAAACGATACATCGTTTTTCGATAAGCGTCGAAAACCGCGGGAAGTGTATCCATTTTATTAACGACTGCGGCCAAGGATCCGCCGGGCCGAAGAACACGGCCGGCTTCGCAAATGAATCGATTCGGATCCGAATAGCCAATCGCCCAGGCGGAAAAGATCAGATCCGCCGAATTCGGTTCCCGTTGCTGAAGATCATCAAGGAGATCGCCCTCGATCAGTTGAATCGCGGGGATTTCCTTCACTCGCGATTCCGCTTCTTTGAGCATTCCCGGCGAGAGATCAATTCCGATGATACGGGCATTCGGATAGCGCGCCGTGAGTTCTCCGGAAGACCAGCCGGTTCCGCAGCCGAGATCAAGAATCGTCGAGCCGGGATCCAATGAGTCCGGAAGCAGGGAGATCAGGGATCCTGTCGTCTCTTTTAAATGGACAAGCCAGGTGCGATCGTAATCGGCGGCAAGATCATCGTAATCTTTCCGAATTTCCGAGGAATCAAGCCATTTTCCGGAAAGGGCAAAAAGACAGACCCGGATATTCAGATAGATTCGTCCGAAAAAGCGAAAGATCATCGTGAAGAAAGATTCCACTTTCATCGCATGATCTTCCGGAGAATAGAAAAGTAATCTTTCCGTAAATATATATAAAAATGTCGGGATCAGCAGACGGATCATTGTAAAAGGATTTTCATAAAAGAACAGCCAAATCGACGAATGAATAATATTCAGCACAATCAGGGTCCGAAGAGCGAACAGGAGAGATCTTTTTCGCGCAAGGATCAAAAAAAACGTGTATTCCGCACAGAGAAAGATCAGGGTCGCAATGCAAAGCGGAATAAAATGATCGAAGAGCAAATCATTGATCTCATCGCCGCCTGTATATCCCGAATAGGAATCATGAATCGCGGTTGCGAGAAAGGAGACAACCATTACGATCATCAAATGAAATTGGATCAGGAGTCCTGTATTAAGCAGAAGCCGGATCCAGAAACGGGGAGTATGCGCCTGCGTCCATAATTTCGATATCATGAAAATACTTTCTTTAAGATGGATGGATCTGTTGAAAAAGATCCGTATAAAAATCGATCAGGGATCATCTCTGCACGAAATTCCCTTCGAACAGCGTTTAATATACATTTTCCCTGTCGAATTGTCAATAAAATTGAGAACTTGACAAGGGAAAAGAAATCTGATATGCTTTATTTATTGTTGATTTCCCTGTTTAAAAGTTGTGAGAGGAGATTTTTTTATGATCAAACGAACGTGTTCATTCATCCTGTTCCTGTTCGCTTTATGCGCTGTCAATGCTTTTGCGAACGATATTGTCGTTTATGATGCGTCTTCCGCAGCGAAGCCGATTCCGCTTGCGGGCGCGAAGGTAGAACAAACTGCCGAAGGACTTCTTATCGATACTCAAGGATCCGATACTCAGGGAAAAGACGTTTTTCCCGGTGTCGCCTTTAAAGGGAATTGGGCCCTTGATAATTTTAATCTCATTGAACTCGAATTGATCCATCGGGACAATAAGGGCGATCTTCCGGTCAATATCCGACTTGGCGGTAAAAATGCCGGTCTTGGCGGAGAAAAAGATACCTTTATCGATCGAATGATAATGCCGAAAAAAGGAACCTATACCCGTTTGGTCCGATTTATTCCCTCAAAATTTAAAACGACCGGAATGAGAAAAGCTCCCTGGGACGGTAATGGAATCGTCAATCAGCTTGAAGGGGACCACATCACGTCGATCAGTATTTATATGTCCAAGCCGCTTTACGACTGGAAATGGGGAATCAAAAAGATCACATTGAAAAAAGTGGATCTCGCAAAAATGAATTTTCCCGTCCCCGATCGAAAAGTGTTCCGGCATCCGACGTTCGAAAATTACATCGCTTTCGATCCGGAATTGACCTGGATGAAAAAGACCGAAAAGGATTTCTTCCCCTTTATCGATGTTTACGGACAGTATAAGTATAAGGAATGGCCGGACAAGATCCACTCGGACGCCGATCTTCAAAAGGAAAAGAAGATCGAAGCGAAAGATCTTGCTGCTCATCCTGGTCCCAAAGGCTGGAATCAATACGGCGGTTGGCTCGATGGACCCCGTTTTAAGGCGACCGGACACTTCCGCGTCGAAAAAATCGAAGGAAAATGGTGGATGATCGATCCCGAAGGATGTCTGTACTGGTCGCATGGGCCTGTTCGGGTTACCTCCTCTTCCGCGGTAACCCCGTTGGACAATCGGGAAAAGTATTTCGAAAATCTCCCGAAAGCCGGTTCTCCTTTCGCTCAATTCTATAAGACCCGTGATGAACTTCTTTGGCCTTATTATGTTAAAAGAAATATTCAGAAAACTTATGATTTCTCCAGTTCCAACGTCTATCGCAAGTATGGAAAAGACTGGCGCAATATCTATGCGGAAATGGCCCATAAAAGATTGCGAAGCTGGGGAATGAATACTGTTGCCAACAGTTCCGATGCCCAGATCTGCCTTATGAACAAAACGCCGTATACGGACCGGATCGAATTGAAATCTCCCGCGATCGAAGGATCGTTCGATGGATGGTGGAAGTTCCGTGATCCCTTCGATCCGGAATTCCGCGCAAACTTTCGACGGCAGCTCCAGGAACGAAAAGAAGAGATCAATAATCCCTGGTGCTTCGGATTCTTTGTCGATAATGAATTGAGCTGGGGAACGGAAAGCTCACTGGGGGAATGGACTCTGAACTCGCCCGCCTCTCAATGCGCGAAAATCGAATTCGTAAAACGGCTCCAGAAGAAATACGGATCCATCGAAAAGCTGAACGCGGCCTGGAATGGAAAATACGCCTCTTGGGACTCCCTTCTTCAGATCAGTAAACTTCCGCCCAAAGGAGCCAAGGCTGATTGCAAGGAGTTCTCCGAAGCGATCGTCGACGGATATTACCGATCCATTCGGGAAGAATTCAAAAAGGTCGCTCCCGATAAACTCTATCTCGGCTGCCGCTTTGCCGGAAGTGCAAATGAAAACTTCCTTCGAATCGGAGCAAAATATTGCGATGCCCTGAGCTTTAACATCTATCGCTTTGTGCTCGATGAATTCAAATTGCCCGAAGGAATCGATCTTCCGATCCTGGTTGGAGAATTCCATTTCGGCGCCCTCGACCGCGGAATGTTCCATTGGACTTTGATCGGGGTCAAAAATCAGAAAGAACGGGGACAAGCCTACTATAATTACGTGGAATCTGCGTTGCGCCATCCCAATTTCATCGGAGTTCATTGGCATCAGTTCGGAGAACAGCCGACAACCGGACGATTCGACGGAGAGAACTTCCAGAACGGCTTCCTTGATGTTTGCGATACTCCCTATTGGGATACAATCGAAAAAGCGCGGGAAATCGGATACAAAATGTATCAGGTCCGCTGGGGAAAATGATCATTTCCGATCGGCCGTCCTTTGATCACGCGGGCTGTTCAAATTTATTCAAACTGTAAAAATATTTTTGTTTGGAACCACGGATAAACACGGATAACACGGATGAAATTCATATAAGATTCAGTGATGATATTTTTGATGAAAACGTGTTTTTACAAAAAAGTATCCGTGAAATCCGTGGTTTCAAAATCGGTTATTTGCAGCTTGAGTTTATTTTGAATTGAGCATCTCAATCGCGTGATCCGTTTGCGGTCCGTCCGGAGATCCGTTCAGATACCTCCGCAGATGTTCCCCGGCTTCTTCCTTGTTCCCGTTCTGAAAGAGAAGACATCCTAATTCATAATGGACATCAAGATAATCGGGATAAAGCGCCAGCGCGCCCTGGAACGCGTCAATTGCTTTCGCGGTCTCTCCCAACTCCCGGAGTACCCGTCCCAGATTGGCGCGTGCTTCGATGTTGTCCCGATCCGATTCCAGGACAACGTAATACCGTTCCCGGGCTCCCGGATAGTCTTTTTGCCTCTGCAAAAGTTCCGCCAGCTGAAAACTGATCGAGGAATCGGCTCCTCCAGCGATCAGGGCCGACCGGTAAAGATCGGCCGCCTCTTCCCATCGATTCGTGTTTTCCAGCTTCCAGGCCAACTCGCAAAGAGAAATAATATGCAGTTTGAGAAAATGCCGAACCGTACTTCGATCTTCCTGATGAAATTGAAAGATCGACCGGGCCGACGAAAATAATTTTT
>JAUNSU010000049.1 GCA_030539035.1 Planctomycetia bacterium | reverse complement strand
TGAATGTTCGATCATTGGACAGCCGATCATTGAACGTTCGGGCATTTGCGGTCTGTTTATATTTCATTCAATGTTTAAAGGGTCCCGTTGTGATTACAAAAATCAATGGACAATTGAAAGCTCTTCCGAATGATCGGGCTGTTCTGGAAATACCGCCGTTTGAACTGGAGGTTCTGATCCCGGAATATACGCGGAATCAGCTGCGCGGATCTCTGGACAAGCCGATCGCTCTTCATACACTGGTTTATTTTGACGGTAATCCGATGCAAGGGCGAATGGTTCCAAGAATTCTGGGCTTTCAAACGGAAGCGGAACGGGAATTTTTTGATCTTTTTTGCAGCGTTGACGGGGTGGGATCCAAAAAGGCCTTGCGCGCGATGGTTTGTCCGGTTCGCGATATTGCGTTGGCGATTGAAGAACAGGATGTCAATTTTCTTAAGGATCTTCCGGGGATTGGAGCGCAGACGGCCGAACGGATCATCGCGAAATTGCGGAGAAAGATTCCCAAGTTTGCTCTTATGGTCACTCGGGGATCGGATGCGCTTCCGGAGGATGTTGCCCGGGATGTCGTTGCGGAAACCCTCGATATCTTGACCGGACTTGGACATTCGGATTCCGAGGCCCGCCGGCTGGTCGATATCGCTCTTAAAGGAAGCAAGAAGAAATATAAAGATTCTTCCGATCTTCTTCAGGCCATTTTATTTGCGACGGAACTTTCCAATAATTGATCGAACTTCCTGAAAAAAACGGTGTTTGATGTTTTTTCCGTTTATGGTATAATACCGTTTTCCGGATCTTGCTGCCGGTTTGATTTTTCAGCGGCATCTTTATTCGGAACAGAAGAAGACAGAAACGAGTTGCAATTCAGAAAAGAGAATGAAAATGAAAATTCATCATATTGGCTATTTGGTGAAAGCAATAGAAGAAGCGGAGGAAAAGTTCGCGAATTTGGGATATTTGACAATTGCGCCCAAAGTCTATGATGAAATAAGAAAAATAGAGATTGTATTTTTAAAAAAAGATGGGGTTGTTGTCGAACTGGTATCTCCTGTAAGTGAGGATTCTCCCGTTGCTTCATTGATTAAAAGGGTTGGGAATTCTCCCTATCATATCTGCTATTCATCCGAGAATTTTGAAGAAGATATCGTGAAATTGCGTTCGGAAGGATGGATGAAACTTGGACAACCGGAACGAGCACCTGCATTGGAAAACAAAAACGTGGTTTTTTTGATCCATTCTGTTGTTGGAATGATCGAAGTACTGGACAATCATTGAAAGATAAAAAGTATTGGGAACAATGAACGCGGAATATCAAAATCATTTTCGTATTACAGGAATGGCCAACGCGCTGCCTGAAAAGATCATCAGCAATGCAGATTTTTCGGAACGTTTTCCGGGAACGGATATTGATTCCTTTTTAAAGATGGCGGGAATTTCGGAACGTCGGGTCGTATCCCCCGGACAGGCGGCTTCCGATCTTGCCGTTTGTGCGGCGGAACGGCTGTTTTCCGAAATGAAAATTGATCGGAAAGAGATCGACACGCTGATCTTTTGCAGCCAAACAGGGGATTATCAAACCCCTGCAACGGCCTGTATTTTGCAGGCGCGTTTAGGACTTTCTTCCCGAACCTGCACGTTCGATGCGGTTCAGGCGTGTCCCTCATTTATTCATATGCTGGGAATTGTAAAAGGTTTGTTGGCGGGATCCGTTGCCCGAAAGGTTCTTTTGATCCATGCGGAAGCTTTTTCCAAAATTATCCATCCTTATGATCGGGGGCTTGTTCCGCTTCATGGAGACGGGGCATCGGTCTTTTTGTTCGAACGAAGTGATTCCGATCCCCTTGGAATTGACTGGACCGCTTATGGAACCGATGGATCCCAATTCGAACGGATTTGCATTCCGGATGGAAAAGGACGATCGCCTTTTACGGAAAATTCCCTTAAAGAGATCAAGGACGATTCCGGGAATATCCGAACTCCTGTTCATTTAAAAATGGACGGAGCGGCCGTTTTTCATTTCGCGATTCATACGGTTCCAAAATTTGTGAAGGAAGTATGCGCCGAACATGAAAAATCTCTGGATGATTTTGATCTTGTTCTGTTCCATCAGGCAAATAAAATTATTGTTGACATGCTTTATAATATGTTAAAAATTCCTGCGGAAAAGCGGTATATGTATTTGGAAAAGGTCGGAAATTTAAGCGGGGTTTCTCTTCCTTTCATGTTGATTGAAGCGGTAAGAGAGAAAAAAATTGTTCCCGGACAGAAAATACTGTTGGCGGGATTTGGCGGCGGAATGAGCTGGGGAGCGGCTGCTCTTACTTGGCAAAATGGAAATTGCGTTCTCGCTCCAACTTCCATTTTACCCCGATAATACCCATAAAAAATAAGGAGTTGGATAATGTTCGACAACGATCATCTTGCGATTATACAGGAGACGGCCCGAACGATTCTGGGAAATCCCGATCTTGTACTTGATTCGGCCCTTCCGATTGCCGAGGTTCCCAAGTGGGATTCTTTCGCAACGGTGCAAATTATTTTAATGATCGAAAATCAGGAAGGGATCCAGTTCGATACGGTGGATGTTGCCAACATCAAAAAGGTTGGTGATCTCGTCGCAATGATGGATAAGGCAAGCTGATCCATCGCGGAAATCTGTTTAAAGTTTATCCCTAAAAAAAGAGGACGCTGGAAGAATGATCCAGCGTCCTCTTTTTTGATTTCGATTCCTGTCCGATGATCCGATTCTCAAAAAGGAAAACAGAGAATCGGACTTGAATCAATTTTCAAATGAAAAATCGTTTATTCACTGAAGACCTTTGCGGAAACGGGATCGGCGGTTTCCGCGGAAAAACTGCGGAGTTCATAAGGCTTAAGAGTGATCCCCATTTTATTATTATGGACACTCGCCTTGAAATTCCGGCCAAGATCGACGGCGGAAGACGCGTTGAGCCCGATCTCGACCCGCACCGGCTTTTCGAGGGTATTGACAACATAGAACCAGGTTGTATTCTCCTTTTGGAATGTTCGGATTTTCACCATGTCCGTTGATCCGTCAACATCCTTGAAAGGAACGGCGGGAAGGGCCCGGAACGCGGCCGCGAAGGGCACCAGATAATCTTCCATTCCATAGGTTCCGATCAGAAAACCGCCTTTGGAATATCCGAGAATGTCCTTATACCGCAGCGGCATAATGTAATGGCGCATTGAGTAAAAGCCGGCCGGATTGATTGTGGAAACCCGCCAGCCATGTTCTTTGAGCCAAGGGGCCCTTAAAACATTATTACTTCGGGAAGTATCGCCCATCGCGGATTCCCAATAGCGATCGTGCATATGGATCCAGGGCATATCGGCCGGAAGGAGGGATTCATACATTCCGGGCCGTTCTTCCGTTTTTCGAAGGTTGTTCCGAACATCTTCGTTTCTTCCTTCCATCCATCGATAATCGGCGGGGAACAGGGTCTGATCGATAAAGAGGTTCGGAGTATCTTTATAATACTTCGCGTCGATTCCCATTTCCCGATTAACGGTTCCCCAATAATCTTTTTGATCATCGCCGTAGATTTCACTTCGTTCATAAACGATCGGACGCATCGCGTTGATTCCGAGCTTGAGATCCGGGCGCGCTTTCCGCAATTTTTCCGCAAGGACTTTATACCATTCCGAAAGTTTTTTGCAGCGCCATTCGATCCACTGATCTTTCGCGTTTTTCATAAGCCAGTCGTAATAGAGTTTTCCGCGCTTCGGATCGGATTTGTCGACATCAACGGTGATTCCCGTTTCTTTCTCAAAATCTTTGATCATGTAATCATTATATCCCGCCTGAATATCTCCAAAGGAATGGAGCGCATGGCGCGGGAGGTGCATAATGATCCCTTTGAAGGAGGGGTGTTTGGCGCCGATCGCAATAATTTCATCGAAATAGCGCAAGGTCATTTCTTTCACGTCGGGATGCAGCGGATTGAAGTTCGGCGGGGATCCATGCCATCCGCCCGGATGCGTTGTTCCCGTATTATGAATCGAGAACGGCGAATCGTAGTAGATCCCTTTCTTGATGCCTGTACGGGTAATGTAAGGAAGATCAATATCGACATTATTCTGATTGATCGTTCCCATGAATTCGAGTCCGCGTTTATCGAAAGCGGTCAAATAGGCTTCGAAGAAACGGGGAACGTGCAGACGGGGCATATATTTTTCGCCGATCATTCCATTATACCAGACGAGCGGATAAGCGAGCAGATTCTGTCCGCTGTAGTCCATGTAATCGCAAAGGCGCTTGATCATCGGTTCAAAATATTCGATTTTTCCGCCGTCAATACCGAAATCATAATTGATCGCGGGATCTTCGAAATAGATTCCGACCGGCCGGGTCCATCCGTTGACCGGATTGGCGGGATGAATATTCGCTTTCGGAAGATCGCCTTCGATTTCATAGATTCGGATTTCTCCGACGGCGGCTCCTCCGCCTCCTTCCTTCAGATCGGTGCGGGCCGTTGTGAAGATCAATGAGATATCATCATCCGGAGCCCAGTAAATACATTTTTGGGTGATCATCTTGTTGGTGTTCGGATATTCATCGCCGATCGAATATCCGGTTTGAAGTTCGTATTCTCCTCCGCCGGTTCGTTTGCTTGTCTGCGCGATAATATCGACCGTTCGTTTTTTATCGTCCGGGAAATCCCATTGGAAGCAATAGACTTTTCCTTTTTGCAGGGGGGAAAGATGAATTGCGAAGCGGTTTCCCGCCTTGCCTTCTGTCTGAAGATATTTTTTCCCGTTAAGTTCGCCGGTTGCAAGATTGCCGATCATTGTGATCCGGTCCGAAGATATCGCGGTCGGATCGATCTTTTCGATCAATTTCAACTGGAGATCATTGACCCAGGGGGATCGCCGATTTTTCGAGGTGTTTTCGGATTTCACCGTATGTTTACTCAATTCGGCTGTATTGAACACATGGATCTGGTAAGAGGTGATCAGTTCATTCCCGGATAAAAGAACGACTTTATAGGTTCCCGGCGCAATATCGGCGGTCGGAATGGAATACGGGGTTTGTGTTCCGGCTTTCGCTGTGATTGAATATCCTTTCATGATTTCTTTGTCTTCAAGGTCGCACAATTTGATCTGAAGGGGAATATCCTTTTTGGCGGTGCAATTGATCTTTCCGTTAAGAACGATTTTTTGATCATCACGGAAATAGTAATCGCCGGGAACAAAAGTACAGACTTTATACTCGTTAAAGAGTTTTTGAACATCCTCTTTCGAAATCGGAGCGGAATAGACTTTCAGATCATCGATCAAACCATCGAAAGCTCTTCCCTGCAAGGTTCCGACTGAAAATGAATCTCTTTCCATTCTGGAATATCGACGGGGACGAAGAGGCTGTGCGCGGTTTAAGCTGTCGCCTCCGCCTCCGGAGGTTTTTCCGTCGAGATAGATCCGGCTTCCGTATTTATCCCAGCTGAAAACGACATGATGCCAGCTGTCGTCTCTCGGACATGCTTTCGTAATATTGGAATCGAGCAGATCGCTTGTATCGCCGCGGAAAATCGTTCCGTAGATCCAGAACCAGATCGCACCGGATCCGATTCGTGTTCTATTTTCCCAGGGCATTGAAAGGATCGGGCGCCAATAAGCGGATTTTAATTTTCGTTCTTCATCCGTCTTTCCCCAATCCGGCTTGACCCATGCGGAGATCGTTCCCTGCTCGGGATCCAGATTTCCTTTCAGGGAATATTCCAGATTGCACCCGGATCCCTGGACAAAGCGCGCCGCTTGTCCGTTGATCCCCGCTTCGAACGTGATTTTTTTATCCTTGATCGGCTTTTTCTCTCCAAGGGCAACTGCGGGATCTGCGGATCCGTCGAAGGGAAGATGAAAGATCAATTCCGGCTTCATTTTTTCGCCTAAAGAGGGATCGATTTTTTCGAGCTTCAATATTGACTCGTAAAGGCGATATTCGCCCGGCGTAAAGAAATCGTATCGAAGGTGAATACTCCTCAGATCGTCCGGAATGAACTGATCAAACGCGAAAGTCTGCTTGGTCCCGTTAAACGGAACTGTCAGCGATTTGTAATAATGCTTTCCCGTTTTGGAATGCCCCTCATAATAAAAGGTCCCTTTTCCGCCCGCCGGTCCTTGGACAACGACATAAAGGCAGAATTCCTGTTCGGCCATTTTTGCAGGATCGAGTCCGTTAAAATTGATCTGAACATTTTTGTATCCATCCGCTTCCTGGGTTCGTGTATCGAAATAGAGATGGTCTTTTTCAAGGCGGACTTTCGCGGACGGTACTTTCTCGTTCGGAACGGTGATAAAGGAAAACGCGGTCTTTTTATTTTCCGTGAACTGTCCGAAAATAATTTTCGCTTCCGGCTTCAGGGTAAGCAAAGAATAATCAGGTGTTTTAAAGAACGGGGCCGTTTCCTCTGAAAATGAGAAAGATCCGGCAAGGAACATAAACAGTAAACATACTGCTGAAAACCATAGTTTTTTCATTTCTGCCTCTTGATAATAAATGGTCTTTTTGGTAATAAATTCACAACGGAAATTTTGGATTTTCTGATATTGAGTCAATTCTTTTCCGGATTACCGGCTTTCGACGAATCTTCGATAATCTTCCGGGGTATCGATTCCGAACGATTTTTCATGAACGACGCCGATTCGAATCGCGTATCCTTCGCTTAAAACGCGGAGCTGTTCGAGGGATTCCGTTTTTTCGATATCGGAACGGGGCACTTTGGTAATGCCGAGTAAAAAATCCCGACGGTAAGCATAGATCCCCAAATGCTGATAAAAGAGCGGCGGATCGGCGTTGAGAAGATCCTCGGACCAGGATCGCGGATACGGGATCGGACTTCGACTGAAATACAGAGCCCGTCCGTTTTTGTCGAAGACAACTTTCACGCAGGCCGGATCGTTCAGATCTTCCTGTCGATGGATCGGGGTTGCGAGAGTTGCCATCTGGGATTCGGGATCGGACGCGAGCAGTTCGATCAGCAGATCGATTGAATTCGGATCCAGATCCGGTTCATCTCCCTGGACGTTGACAATGATCTCGACATCGGCAAGATTGGCGGCGACTTCCGCGATCCGATCAGTTCCGCTGGCGGCATTCGGATCGGTAAGAACTGCTTTTCCGCCGAACCCTTCCACCGCATCAAGGATCTTTTGATCATCGCAGGCAACACAGACCCCGGACGCCAATCGGGATCGGACGGCCGCTTCATACGGATACTGGATCAGCGGTTTGCCCGTTTCTTTCAAAAGCAGTTTATTCGGAAGACGCGTCGATGCAAGACGCGCCGGAATAATAATATAGGATTTTGGAATGCCGCTCATGAGTTCCTTTCATGGATTAAATTTACAGAGAGCGCAAAGAATACTTTCCTTGCGCGGAAAATATCATTTTTTCAACAGACAAAGATCCTTTTTGATCCGGAATGTCAAGCGGACTTTATCTTCTTTGATCTCCTTTTTCAAAATCGAGGAGGGATCCAGCGGAACACCTTCCAGAACGGAAGCGGGCAAAACGAGGACTTTTGACTGGATCTGATCCGAACGAGCGCGGAGATTCAGTCGGGTCAATTTGCCCTTTTCCAACTTTAAATCGACCATAATTCCGCCGTAAGCGGGGAGATCGAAAGAAAGATCCTTCCAGGATTCCGGTGAACCGGCAAGGAGCCGGATTTCATTTTCAAAGCAATGGATCAGCATCTGGTTGACGGCGTAGACGCAATTACCCGACGCGGTGGTGAACCAGGGCTTCATGGAGACCTTTTCTTCATTGATCTCGAACAGTTCGCCGAAATCGCCGCAAGTTCGGGCCGCATCGCGCAGAAGCTGGACCGGTTCTTTTCGATCATCGAGAAAAGCAAGAGCCGCGGCCATTTTACCCGCATACCATGGACAGACGGAATTTCCTTTCGGATACATATTTCCATTGGCCCGTCCTTCCCGGACAAATTTATAAACCGCGTTCTTTTGAAGAAGATTCGATCCGTCGAAAATATCGTAAGGAAAGATCCCCGCAAGTGCTGCAACCGTATACTCGGTGCAATTTTTATATCCGATATAGGCTCCGTCCCGATGCGGAAGTGATTCAATCAGCTTGTCGGCCGTCTTTTGAAAATCGGCCGCTTCTTCCGGATCGGATCCGAGGATTTTCGCCGCCTGCGCCGCGGCGCGCATTGTGTAAATTGCTCCGCAAGTGGTTAAAAACGGACGATCCCGCGCCGGACCAAGCCGCTCCAGATCGGTGCATTTTCCGATATACATCTCTCCATTGGAATCTTCATAAACCCAATGGGACCGAAAATAGCGGGCGGTTTCCAATATGAGCGGATATCCCGTACTTTTCAGCCAATCGCGATCGTTCGAATAGAGATACTGCGTCCATGCGGATCGGGCAATGTTGGATGTGTCGAAGATATGATCGTTCCAGAATCCCGGAGGCGCCCCTTCCACTCCGTCTTCCAGTGCTTCCCATACAAAACGGGCTCCGTATTTTTCATCTCTTCCATAATGGGCAACGCGAAATTTTGCCTTGTTCAGAATCGATTTCCGGAAATCGGGGCATCGACGGGCAATCGCGATATGATTGCAGGTCAAAAGGCCCTGATGGCAAAACATCTCGTCCCATCCGAAGAAACGCGCGTTCCAGAGACGGGGAGAGATCCCCACCGGAAAAGACCATTTCGTCGCGTTGATCCGAAGATGATATTGACCGGTATTATACATCCTTTGGATCGATTGATCCGGGATATCCGCCGAACTTTCGGAAAGATAATCGTTCCAGGCCTTGATATTCCGATTCAGGAGGGAATCGTATCCTTCCCGCAGGACAGATTCGATCTGTTTATTCAATCGACTCGCGTATTTCAAATCCTGGGCAGCCAATCGCAAATCGGTGAACGAATCGATCATGGTGATATAATAGACGATCTCTTTAGAGGATCCCGGCGCAAGTTCGCATTCAAAAACGAGATCGGCCGCCGGATCCCGAAGATCCGATTGGACCGCCTGATCCGCGAAAAGAGCGAGTTTTCCACGATAGATCTTATACGCGTAAGCGGTGTAATCGAAAACCGCGCGGTCCTTTTCCTTCTTCCATTCACCGAGCATCCGATCGGGAAGCGCGGTTTTTATTCCCGGTGCGCAGAGATACCAGGAGAATATCTGCCGGATCTTCAAGGCCGATTTCGATTCTGAGGTGAATCGATGCCGGATTACAAGGAGATCCTGATCCAGCGGAACGAATGAAGTGATCTCCTGCTTGAGGTTCGGATAGTGCAGTAAAGAAGAGACAACCGCTTTTTGGGGGTCCAGGGATTGCGATCCGTCGAGGGGTGAAGAGACCGCTTTCCCATTGACCGACAATTTCTGTTCGAACCATCCGAACGGGATCAGATTCGCAAGCGGGGGCGCATATCGTTGGCCCGCCTTCCAGATTCCCGCATGATGTTTATTTCCTTGTCCGCCGAACGGATCGATCTGAAGACTGATCGATCCATTACTGATCAGCGGAGGAACATATTTTGCGGGAAATTTCCCGTCTGCTGTCCGCACTGTATTCGCGGAAAGGGGAACTTCAACCGCGTTGACCGTCGATTCCGCTAAAAGAACAAAAGTCGACAGCAGCAGAATCAGCAAGGTATTTTGTACTCTGTTTTTCATGAAGATTCCTTTCAATGGGGAGATATTATTGACCTTTTTCTCATTTTAAATGATTTCCTTTTGAAATGCAATCCCTGATTTTAAAGGAAGAGAAAAAATCTTTCCGGCATTTTACAAGGATGGTTTTTCACTTTTGCCTATTGGAGATGATCTTGAAAAATTGGATATTCTTGGAGTATGAACTGCTTTCTTGTTGACTTGTTTCCTTGAGGACGGTATATTAGTATTAAAGAATCTCAAGAAATTATGATAAAATGAGGTTTATTATGTTGGAATTAGCTAAAATATCGGCCAATGGACAAATCACTGTTCCTGTCAATATTCGAAAAGCTCTTGGTCTTAAGGAAGGCGATAAAGTTATTTTTATACAAGGTGAGAGCGGTATTACTATTGCCAATGCGGCTGCAGTCGCATTGGACCGCGTTCAAAAAGCGTTTGAAGGTGTCGCCGAACGTTGGGGACTCAAAGATGAACAAGATGTCGTTAATTTGATTAAAGAAATTCGGCAAGAGGTGAAATAATATGCGGATTATGCTTGATACGAATATTATTTATTCCGCATTAACCATTGTCTTAAACAAAAATGGAGAGGAAAAGGAGAGAAATGATGAATTTTAATCGGCGTGAAATGATGAAGCGGGCTCTGGTTGCCGGATCGTTTTTGGGGATGGGCGGCTTTGTCTTCGCGGATCAGAAGAAATTTACTTATCAGGTGGGCGCCTGGATGAACGGTTTAAGTGCTTTCGATCGGGCGAAGAAGTCCGGGCTGGATACTGTTCAGATGAGTTTTCCTTTTAAGGAAGGGGGCGATGCCGATTTTCGCAGTCCGGAGGTTTGCCGCAAGTTCGTCGAGCGATCCAAAGAGATCGGGATTCCGATTTCTTCTCTCGCGCTGGCCGATTTCAACGGCAATCCCCTTTGGCTGATCGAGGATGCCGAACAGCGTGTTTCCGCCTGTATTGACGCAATGGTCCGATTGGGCGTAAAGGCGGTTCTGGTTCCTTTCTTTGGAAAAGCGGTTCTGAACGAGGAAGAGCGGTTCAAGATCACGATCGAGCGGATCAAAAGACTTGCTCCCAAAGCGAAAGATGCGGGCGTGATCCTTGCGATTGAATCCACTTTGGATTCCGCCGGCCATCTTCGCATTATCAATGAGGTCGATTCTCCCGCGGTTCAGGTTTTTTATGATCCCGGAAATATGATCCGCAATTTCGGCGATACCGATGGAATTTGCGCCGATATTCGCCGGTTGAAGGGACTGATCGCCGCCGTTCACGCGAAAGATTCCACTCTGCTCGGGGAAGGAAAGATCGATTATAAAAAGATCCTGGACACTTATCGGGAGATCGGCTTCTTCGGTCCGCAGATCCTCGAAGGATCCAAGGGAAAGGGAATCGATATGAACGAAAGCAACAGAAGAAACGCGATCTATCTTCGGTCGATCTGATCGGAAAGATCTTTCCTCTTTTTGCGGATCGAAAGATCATGGGGCGGAATACGCGATTCGACTGCGGGGTAATGAAAAATGGATTCGGAAATGATAATATTGCCGGAAGATCTCTCTTTCGTAAGGGAAACTGCGGAGCGAAAATACGATCAGATCGTTAAAATGAACCGCGCCGTCTGGGAGTACGCGGAATTGAATTTCCGGGAGGAAAAAAGCGCCGCAATCCTCTCCGGACTTCTGGAGAAAGAGGGATTCGCCGTTCAACGTGATCTCGCCGGATTGAAGACGGCGTTTACGGCCCGATTCGGCGAGGGAAAACCGGTGATCGGGATCCTTGCCGAATACGATGCGCTTCCTCATTTGGGCCAGACTGCGGGATCGGCCCGAAAAGATCCTGATCAGGAAACGAAAAACGGACATGGGTGCGGACATTCCGCGCTGGGGGCCGGATCCATCGGCGCCGCTCTGATCGTCAAAAACTTTCTCGAAAAACATGATCTTCCCGGATCCGTGATCCTTTACGGATGTCCTGCGGAAGAAGGAGGAAACGGAAAAGTCTATATGGTCCGCGCCGGGCTCTTTCGGGATCTGGATGCCGCGATTTTATGGCATCCGG
Source organism: Planctomycetia bacterium (assembly GCA_030539035.1). GTDB lineage: Bacteria > Planctomycetota > Planctomycetia > Pirellulales > Thermoguttaceae > JAUNBG01. Next base: position 16,339 of record JAUNSU010000049.1, on the reverse strand, counting down.
CCGACCGCAATCTCGCTTCTCCCTTTCGGGCCGTTGCCAATTTTAAAACACGATTCACTTTTCATGGAATATCGGCGCACGCGGGCAAAAATCCCGAGGAGGGACGAAGTGCTCTCGACGCATGTGAACTCATGAACATCGGCGTCAACTATCTGCGGGAACATATTACCTCGACAACGCGGATTCATTATGCTTATGAAAATCCGGGCGGGAATTTCCCGAGTGTTGTTCCCGATTACGCGTCGATTAATTATTATGTTCGGGCCGCAAACAGTGAAGAAGCCCGAGCGGTTCTTGATCGGGTGATTGATATTGCGCGCGGTGCCGCCCTGATGTCCGGAACGCAAATGGAATATGAACCGATGGGGGGATTATCCGATTTTTATCCGAATCTTACCGTTTCAAATGTTCTTTCCGCCGCGTTTTGTGCGGTTGGCGGTCCCGATTTCGATGAAAAAGAGGATGCGATCGCACGGGAATTTTTGCAAACATTTCCGGATCCGGTGAAAGAGAAAGCGATTCTTGAAGGATCTCAGCTTGAGGGTATTGATCCGGACCTTTTTGTTCAGCGTCCTCTGATTCGAACGGTTGTTCCCGGGTCGGATTCCGATCGCAATATCATATTGACCTCTTCCTTTGACGCGGGCGATGTGAGCTATGTCGTCCCGACTTCGCAGATCTATGCGGCGGTCGGATGTATTGGAACCTCTCTGCACTCTTGGCAGTTGACTGGACAAACCGGATCGTCCATCGGAGATAAAGCCGCCCAGGCCGCTGCCCGTGCGCTCGCATTGGCCGCAATTTTATTTTATCGCGATCCTTCCCTGCTCAAAAAGGCAAAGGAGGAATTCGACGCCGAGATCGGCAATTCGTATCGATCGCCCCTCCCGGATGAGTTGGTCCCTCCCCGTTTTTGATCGATAATGATTGAAATATCGTTTTTTCAAGGAATGAAATCAAGGAGTATATTGAATCATGAAAAATGTTTTTTACCGGACCCTGTTTTTTCTTTTTGCGGGACTTCTGATCTCGCCTCTTTTTTCTGCGGAACCGGAAAGTACGATCGATTTCCGTTCAAAGATCTGGGCGCGAACCAAAGAGGAGTATTCCCTGAAAAAGGATGATTCCGTTTTGTATCAGGGAAAGCCGACTGCGAAAGTTGTTCATAAAGGCGAAGAAGATTGGGCGATCTCTTTTCCGAAAAGTATCGCCGTTGAGCCGGGCGATATTTTTGAGATCTCCTGTATGATGAAAACGGAAGGGGTGGGGGATGCCGGGATCAGCGCGATCCTTTACAAAGGAAAAGAATCCGCCGATTGGGGATTCGGACGTGTTCAGCTGTTTGGAAATACAGACTGGACGGAACTGAAAACAACGTTCGTGGTCCCGTTGGGGTCGACTTCCATTCAGCCGAGGATCACCGGCCATCGCGTTATTACCGCTTGGTTTACGAATTTTCAAATCAAAAAGGCCGGAAAATATCAGTTGGAAAAAGAGAGAAAGATCCATTCTCTGGAAAATCGTTTTCTCAAGATCCGATTTGATTCCCGGGACGGGACATTTTCCGTATTCGACAAACGGATCGGCCGATTGTGGGAACAGACGCTTGCCGGCGCCAGCCCCATTCTCGTCGTAAAGTCGGAGCGGAAAGAAAATGAGATCCTCTGCGCCTTTCTTCGCGGACAGAATACGCTTGAGTACACGGCCCGAATTGCCCTGGAAGAAGATAAACCGGAATTAACGGTTTCCGTCGATACGAAGGATAAAAATTCGGTTCTTACGAATAAAGTCCAATATCCGTTCCCTTTTATTCCCGGTAATAATGATCGTCTGATCCTTCCGGTGAATGAAGGGATCTCTTTTCCTGTTCGGGAAAAGACAGTGAATTTGTGGTATCTTTATACTTACGGCGGACATGGGCTTTGCATGGGATTTTTCGGAAATATCGAAGATAAAATCGGTCCGGCCGGAGGGAACGGATATCTTGCGATCTTTGAAACGCCTGATGATTCCGGTGTTCAACTCGTTTATCAAAAACCGCGTGAAAATATGCCCGAGCTCTCTTACGGGTTTCCTTGCTGGGACGGGCAAACGAAAAAGTTCGGATATAAACGGCAGATCCGATATGTCTTTTTCGACAAGGGCGGACATGTTGCTCTTTGCAAACGGTATCGCGAATACTCCAAACAGATCGGTCTTTATATGCCCTTCACGGAAAAGATCAAAAAGAATCCGAATCTCAAAGAGGGAATGGAACTGCTGATCGGCGCGGCGAATATCTGGTATTTCGGAAACGAGCCGATGAAAGTTCTCCATGAAATGAAGGCGGCCGGAATGGATCGGATCCTTTGGAGCGCCGGAGGATCCCCAGAAAATTTGACCGCGATGAATAAAATCGACGGTGTCCTTACCAGTCGATACGATATCTATCAGGATCTTATGGATCCGGCTCGACTCAAGGAAGTCGGTGTTCATCCCGACTGGACACAGGATGCCTGGCCCAACGAGATCAATTGGACTCATCCGGACGGAACCTGGAGAAAAGGGTGGGGTGTAATCCCGAAAGGGGCGACCGAAGCCGATGTGAAAAGCGGAAAAGTGAAAAGAATTCGATGTGCGGTTCTTTGCGACAGCAAGGCCCTTCCTTACGCGGAAAAGAGAATCGAAAAGGAACTCAAAACAAAGCCGTTCAAAGCCCGGTTTATCGATACCACTGTTGCCGCTCCCTGGTATGAATGCTTTCATCCGGATCATCCGATGAATCGAACGCAGAGCCGATACTGGAAAATGAAGCTCCTGGAGCTGCTCGGGGCCCGATTCAATCTTGTTTGCGGGAGCGAAACCGGACATGAAGCCTCGGTTCCTTACTGCGATTTTTTTGAAGGAATGAACAGCCTTGGTCCGTATCGGCTTCCGCATGGAGGATTGACCAATACCGATTATTCGGAACCGACGCCGGATCTCGTTAAGAAATATCAGGTTGGCACCGATTACCGTCTTCCTCTTTGGGAGCTTGTCTATCACGACTGCACTGTCGGATACAATTACTGGTATGATTTCAATAATCGCAAGGAAGATATCTGGAAGAAGCGGGATCTTCTTTGCGCGCTTTACGGTTTTCCGCCCATGTATCGTTTTACGCAAAAGATCTGGGATGCGCACAAAGAGAAGATCGCCGAAAGCTATAAAATCGCGGAGCCGGTAAGCCGATTGACCGGCTGGGTCGAGATGACGGATCATCAGATCCTTACGGAGGACCGCCTGGTTCAGAAAACGGTCTTTGCGAACGGGGTTGAAGTGATCGCGAACTTTGGGAGCACTTCCTGGACTGCTCCCAACGGCGATGTCTTCCCCGCGGAATCCATGAAGATCTGTCAATAATTGTTAATTGTTTCCGTTTCCCGGAAGAGATTGCGGGTTCAGAACAGGAGCGGTCGGAATTTTGGCCGGATCCTGTTTTTCATTAACGCCCATGGTAACGTAAAATCCCATGAATTCATCAATCGACATCGGAGCGGGAAAAACATCTTTTTTCGGCATAAAGAACATTCCGCCGCCGAATGGAACCGGGGCGGTCGGAATGATCACAACATAATAGATATTGTCTTCAATGAGATATTCTTTATTCGATGGAAGAAGCGCAAGGATCATTACTCCTCCGTTTGCGCTTCCGAACCGGCAGTAAACCGGGCTCATATTCTTGACTTCATCTTTACCGCTCTTATTGACCAGATCCGTAATTTTACGAATCGTTCCGTAAATCATTCCGATCAAAGGGATCTTCTTGATAAACGCATCAAACCACTGAATCACGGTTTGCCGCACAACGACTTCGGTAAGAAATCCGATCAGAAAAAGAGCGACCAGGACGACACCCCAGCCGAACAACCAGGCGAGAAAACCATCCTCAACGAATTTGATCCCGACCCGGCTGAGAACCTTTCCGAATACGGTGGTTGGGCCGAACCAAGTAATAAAAAAGTTCGAAAGCCAAAGAACAATGGCGACGGTAACCACAAGCGGCAAAAGGACAATAGTACCGGAAACAAAGTATCTGAGAATTGTTCGAACAAACGATCTTTGTTCAACTTTTACGGAATTATCGGCAACGGGCGAATCTTGCTGGGGCATCTGTTTCTCCTGAATAAGTTAATGAACGGAAAGTCCGGATTCGAAAACCGGATTTCCTTTGAGAAATACACGAACAACGGACTCCATTATAATTCGTGTGCGTATATTTCTCAAGTTTTTATTCGAAAAAACAAGTAAAAAGATCTATTTTTTTCGAGTCGCGATTTCCTGAAGGGCTTTTGCGAGGAATTCATCGACGGAAACCGCTCCGAGATCCCCTTCTTTGCGTGCGCGGACGGAAACGGTATTGCTTCCGGTCTCTTTTTCGCCCACGATCAGCATATAAGGGGTTTTCTGCATTTCGGCCTGTCGGATTTTATATCCGATCTTTTCATTTCGGGTATCCGCGGCGACCCGAATCCCCGCCTCTTCCAGTTTTTTCGCAACCGCAAGGGCGTAATCCTGATAAAGAGCGCTTACGGGAAGAACGCGAACCTGTTCCGGAGCAAGCCATAAAGGAAACGCGCCGGCGTATTTTTCGATCAAAAGGGCCAAAGTCCGCTCATAGCACCCGATCGATGTTCGATGAATGACGTAAGGATTCTTTTTCTTGCCGTCGGCGTCGGTGTATTCCATTCCGAATCGGGAAGCGAGCAGGAAGTCGATCTGAACCGTGATCAAGGTATCTTCTTTTCCATAGACATTTCGGGTCTGGATATCCAATTTCGGGCCGTAAAACGCGGCTTCCCCTTCGGCTTCGACGTATTTGACGCCAAGCCGGTCGAGGATCCCCTTCATCAGGGTTTGAACGGCATTCCATTCTTCCGCCGATCCGACGTATTTTTCCTTTTTCTTTTCGTCCCATTTGGAAAAGCGGTAGGTAACGTCGTTTTCAAGACCGAGGGTATTCAGAAAATAATGGATCAGGTCAAGGCAGCCGCGGAATTCCTCTTCCACCTGATCCGGACGGCAAGCGATATGCCCTTCGGAGATCGTGAATTGACGGACCCGGATCAGTCCGTGCATTTCGCCGGAAGATTCATTCCGGAAAAGGGTTGACGTTTCGTTCAACCGCATCGGAAGATCCCGATAGCTCCGTTCGGCGACCAGGTAGGTTTGGAATTGGAACGGACAGGTCATCGGACGAAGAGCGAAGACCTCTTTGTCTTTCGTTTCATCGCCCAGGATGAACATGGAATCGCGGTAATGATCCCAATGCCCGGAGATTTTGTAAAGATCTTTTTTGGCGAGAAACGGGGTCTTCGTAAGAAGATATCCCCGCCGCTGTTCTTCATCTTCGACGAACCGCTGGAGCAGCTGAATGATCCGCGCTCCTTTGGGGAGCAGAATCGGAAGGCCCTGTCCGATATAATCGACGGTGGTAAAGAGTTCGAGTTCGCGTCCGATTTTATTATGATCTCTTTTGCGCGCCTCTTCCAGCCGGACGAAATAATCATCCAATTCGGCCTTTTTGGGGAAAGAGATCCCGTAAATGCGCTGGAATTGGGCATTTTCTCCTCCTTCGAGGAAAAGGGCGGATGCCTGCGTCAATCGAATCGCCTTGACCGCACCGGTGGAAAAAAGATGGGGACCGCGGCAAAGATCAATGAAATCGCCCTGCTTGTAGAAAGAGATCGTTTCTCCTTCCGGAATCCGGGCGATCAGATCGACTTTATGCGATTCATTCCGCTCTTTCATCAGATTGATCGCTTCCTCCCGAGTCAATTCGAACCGTTCTTCCTTCAGATTTTCCTTGACGATTTTTTTCATTTCCGCTTCAAGGGCCTGGAGCATTTCGGTTGTGATCCCGCGATCGGTTTCTATATCGTAGAAAAAGCCGTTTTCGATCGCCGGTCCGATCATCAGTTTGAATTCGGGATAAAGCCGTTTAACCGCGTCGGCAAGAATGTGGGCCGATGTATGCCAGAAGACATTTTTCCCTTCCTGATCTTCAAAGGTCAAAGGCTTTACTTCCGTTGTATCATTGACCGGAGTTGTAAGGTCGACCGCAGTTCCGTCGATCTGCGCGGCAATTACGTTTTTATCCAGTTTTCCCGATTCCTTTAATACATCATACGCGGTTTTCATGGAAGCTCCCCGATTCAAAAATAGACAGAATTTTTTTAGGAAATCCATTCGGTTCCCAACGGAAATCGAATGCGAAGAAACAATCTACAAATTCTATCACTTTCGGGGAAATTTGTCAAGTTGGACAGCTGGCGGATCTGGAGAATTGTAAAGTCCAGCCGAGAACGGACAGGAAGTTCCAGATGTAAAACTGGATAATCTGAAAATTTAAACTTTGCAATTCTCCTCTCTTTATTGACTTTTGGATTTCGGTTTTGTACAATGATAATTCGAATAAGGGATTCCAACGAAAGAATAAAAGGATGTTCCCGGCGGATTCGGTATTACTGTCGGATCGGATGAGAATATCTTAAGAAACGAAGTGAAAAGGAAAAATTAATGAGAAAAAGAGCGATTCTGCTTCAAATACCGATTGTTTTAAGTTTTTTACTGTTTGCGTTCTTGCCTGATCTTGAGTCGAAAGAGATCTATGTATCCCCCAAAGGGGACGACAGCGGAATGGGAACAAAAGAGGCTCCCGTCCAAACGCTGGAACGGGCAAGGAACCTCGCCCGCTCGGCCCGAAAAGCGGAGCCGGACCAGCCGATCTCCATTTTACTCCATCCGGGGATCTATATGATCACAAAGCCGGTGGAATTCTCCCAGCCTGATACCGGATCGAAAGAAGCGCCTTTGGTGATCAAAGGGATCGTCGATCCGGCCAATCCGAAGGCCAAGCCGCATTTGGTGGGAGGAAAAGTCGTTCCCAACTGGAAAAAGTCCTCTTTCAACGGTCGGAACGATGTTTGGGAAGCCGATCTGAATTCGCTCGCGATCAAGAGTAAATTTCATCAGATCTATTTGAACGGAACACGGCAGATCTGGGCCCGATATCCCAACTATGATCCGAATCTCCCCTATTCCGGCGGCTGGGCTTATGTCGACGGTGTTCGGCCCCCGATGTATACGGACATTCCCGGGGAACGGTGCGATACGGTCGTTCTGCGCAAAAAAGATGCCCGGAAATGGTCCGCACCTTCCGAAGGGGAAGTCTGTATTTTCCCGCGATACAATTGGTGGAACCGGATCGAAAGGATCAAAAATTATGATCCCGAAAGCCGAACGATCACGCTGGCGCGGAATATGCAGTATGCGGCCCGACCGGAAGACCGGTTCGCCGTGTTCGGAATGAAAGAGGAACTCGACGCGCCCGGCGAATGGTATCAGGATCTTCAGAACGGAAAACTTTACTTCCTTCCGCCTGAAGGAACCGATATGGATCAGGCGGTGATCACCGTTCCGCTGGTCCCTTATTCCATTCGGCTTCTCAGCGTTAATTACGTCAAAATTTCCGGACTGGAGTTCAGCTGCGCGGAAGAAGGCGCGGTCCTTATCAACAGCTGTTCCGATTGCGCGGTGGAGAAATCCCTGATCCATGATATCGGATATTTTTACGGATCCGGAGTCAATATCCAGGGCGGATTCCGCTGCGCCGTTCGCGGATGCGATATCTGGAATGTCGGCGGACACGGCGTCGGTGTTTATGCCGGCAACGGTGTCAAGATGATCAAGTGCGAACATATCGTCGACAACTGCTATATTCATCATGCGGGGCAGTTTAATCGACATGGACTCGGTTTAATGGCGGGCGGAACAGGATACACGTTTTCCCATAATCTGATTCACGATGTTCCGCGCTGCGGGATCTTTCATGGGGGAGTACTCCATTCGATCGAATACAACCGGATCCGGCATTGCAATCTGGAAATGGAAGATACCGGCTGCACTTATACCGGCGGATGGTCCGGCGGATGGTCCACGATCCGATATAATCACTGCACCGACAGCATCGGATTCAATAATCATGGAAAATTCTTCGTTTTCTGCTGGGGAATCTATCTTGATGAAAGCGGCTGCGCTTATGATGTTTACGGCAATATCGTCGAACGGGCGCAGGCCGGAGCAATGCACCTTCACAATGCCCGGGAAAATCATATTACGAACAATATCTTCGCGAACAATGCCGGACGGGAAGGTAAAAACTGCCAGCTTTCCCTTCAAGGATGGAATGATTCGCCGAACGGTGTCTTTCTTAAAGATCGACAATCGAAAATGCTGGTCAATCATAATAAATTGCTCACAAATCCGGAATGGAAAAAGATGCGGGGAATGCACGTTTCTCCCGAGGATCCTTTCCTTCCCGATGGAACGATCATGCGCGGAAATAAAATCGAACGGAATATCTTCTACTTTCCCGGTCAGCCGGAATCGACTTACGTTCGAGCAAGCAACTGCAATTTCGAATACAATCTCTTCGATTACAATCTCGTCTGGAACGGCGGAAAGACTCCGATCAAAACGGAAAGAAAAGGGCTTGGTACCCCGGTTGCCCAGTTGACCGACAAGATCCCGAATTATGAATTTGCTCCCGCCGATCCGGAATCGATTAAAAAGAATCCTTTGCAAACACCGGCGAAAGGATGGACCTGGTATCATAAAACCTTCCCGGAAATGGAAGCGGAGATCATCGGGGCCGACGGCGCGATTGCCCCGGTTTCCAAGGGCGATCTTCATTTCTTCCGGCTCAAGGCGGCTTTTAATCCAAAAAACAAGTATATTAAATACGCCTGTATCCGCTCATCGTCTTTTAAAGTGGAGCCGGGCAAAGATTATCAGCTTTCTTTCGATATGAAATTGACCGATGCCAAAGGATCCATGTTTGTCCGGCCGGTATCGGAAGGAAACGGACTTTGGAAGGCTCTTGGATCGGCCTCTATTAACCAGGCCAACGGTGTCGTCCGAAAATGCCGGGTTCCGTTCCATTATCCGGCCGAAGGAGAGAAAGAGTTCGATAAACGGCTTGGCGATATCGATATTCAGTTTGAATTCATGTCCAAAACCGGATACGCGGAATTCGGAAATCTTTGCCTGGAAGAGGTTAAGCAGGTTTCCGAATGGGAAAGCTGGCAGCAGGAAGGCGCTGATGTCCATTCCATCGTTGCCGATCCGCTCTTTGTTGATCCGGAACATGGTGATTTCCATCTCCAGCCGAATTCGCCCGCGTTTAAACTCGGATTCAAACCGATTCCGATCGATGAAATCGGACCTTATCAGGACGAAGCTCGGGTAAGCTGGCCGATTCAGGAAGCGGAAGGGGTCCGCGAACATCCTGAATGGCTTACATCCGTTCCGATTACGGAATAAAAAAATCCGGCGATTAAGCCGGATTCGGAATAATATCTTTCGGGAATTACCGTTCCAGTGTTGTGAACGGCGGGAGTCCAAAGAAGAAGGGGGAAGACGCGTTGGGCGGTTCCAGCGGGATCCGGCTTCCCATTCGAAGGATCGCCATTATCGGCCCGTACTGTTCGGCAACCTGAAGAGGATCGGAAGCATCGTTGATATCGACGGAGTATTTTCCGCCGGGAGCGGTGCTGTCGATCGGAATCGCCGTTTCCGGACGTTCCAGATAGATCACTCTGGTTACCAGAGCCCCGTTGAGCGCGTATTCAATATCTTCTTTCGTGATATCGACGACAACCGGGAACTCGAATTCTTTTCCGACCGGCGAGTAAAGCCGATTAACGATCTCAATGGTCGGATAGATCTCTTTCCCATTATGCAGCGGAATGGAAGAGATCCGGAGTCGATACATGGAATCGGTCTGAAGGCCGTAAACGAAAGGGGCTTTCCCCTCGAAAAAACGTCCTTCTTCCGCAACGGCAACTTTTACTCCATCAGGAACATTGAATCGAAAAGGCTGGAACCAGCTGGAGTAAGCCCCGATTCCCCGATGAATATCGACGATTCCTGCTGTCGGCTCTCCCGCTCCCCGAATCGGGATATATCCGGGTTTTTGCGCCCGTGCGGTGTTGGAAAGGAATCCCAATACCATCACGGCACTCAAAAGAGAGAATAATCCGAACAGGCGCTTCCTGATCATAATGCGAAATCCTTTTCGATGTAAACAACTCATACTGCAAACAGATTTTTGTTTGGAACCACGGATAAACACGGATGAAATCCATATAAGATTCGGGCTGCTATTTTTGATGAAAACGTGTTTTTACCAAAAAAATATCCGTGAAAATCCGTGAAATCCGTGGTTTTAAAATCGGTGATTTACAGCTTGAGTAAACAAAACGAACGGTTCATACTGTCCGGGGAAAACGGTCCCCGGGAAGTAAATCAGAACTGGTTTCCGCTCCATTTGGGCTGAACTTGCGGAACTTCTGTGGACGGCATTGTATTGACAGGTTCGGTGACTCGGGGGCCCGTAAGACCGCGGTTGGCCGGAGGAAGAACCGGAGGTCCGGGGATTCCGTAAGGCGTCGTGGTATTTGGTGTTCCGTAGGCCTGGATATTGACTCCAGAGATCGGGATCTGCGGAATTCGTCCTTGTCCCATCGCCGGAGTTCCCCCGAAGTTCGCCGGATTACCGCTCTGGAGACCGAGATCTTTATTGCCCATTCGGAGAACGGCGAGAACCGCACCGCGATTTTGCGCTTCGATTACCGGATCGGCTCCGGAGGGAAGCTGGGTATTGACGATCGTATCGACTCCTCCGGAGACTGCGAGATTCTGAAATTCCGGCGCCGGGAGGAAAATGACCTTGGTAACGAAATGGCCCTGCTTAACCTGATCGAAATCGTTTTCCGAGAAGGAAACCGGGATCGAATTGTGTTCCAGATAGGATCGGGTTCTCGGGGTCATCGAGTTAATTTCCAACGTCGGATAGAGGACCATATCCGGGCGATTGGTGATATTCGAGATCTTAAGGCGGTAAGCCTTTCCCATTTCGAAATTCTGGATTCCGGGGCAGATCAAGGGAACGGAATCGAATTGTCCGACTGCGGAGACATCCCAGCAGATATTCATTCCGCTTGATCCCTGGAAATAGATCTGGGCATCAGGCTGGATTCCGAAGATCCCGCCTTCGCCGTTCATTCCGTTTGCTTCCGGAAATGGAGCGCCGGGAGCGATTACGCCCGGTCCAGGTCCGGTAACGCCCGGAAAAAGCTGCCCCTCCTGCGGCATTGCACGATGTTTAAACGGCCCTGCTCCGCTGGAGACAACAATAATCAACATCAAAAGTAAAAGTTTGTACCGCATAAGGATCTCCCTTTAGTATTATTTGATCGACATCCTGTCAATCGAACCTCTTTCCCAAAATTTTTTCCAATTCCCTGATTTGGACTGGCATCAAATGCCAAAAATCGTTAATATTTGAACCGATGTTTCCCGTTCCGCGTCGAAAACGCTTTCCTTTCGATCTTTTCGCATCCGTTCGAAATGTCCGAAAGAGAAAACAACACCGCGAACGATCTTGTCGGATCCGCTGCCCAACAGGGCTCCGTATCCGGAAACAGTCGTTTCTCCAGAGGTTTTTTCGGCAATCTGGAGAGCGAAACTTTGGGATTTTCAGTAAAAAGAAGGCATGGATTATGAAATTTGGCCCGCAATTTGACCGTAAAGATACTTTTGTACCAATTATAACGATCATGATCCTTGTGATTGGATCGATCCTCCTTTTCTCAAGGGCCAATACGGAAGCGGCTCTGGAGAAAAATTCCGATCTTTCCCGTACGCCGGATTCCTCTCTGAAAGAAGATAAACGTATCGAAAATGTTAATAAAGAGCAAAAAAACAATTCCGATTCCTCTTTTTCAGGAAAATCGCCGGCTCTGGCCTGTTTGCAGAAGTCGATTGATACGATTGAACGGCTTCCGTCTGTTTCCGCGGAGATCCAGCTGCGTTTGTCCCTTTTTGATACTGTATATAATGGGATCGGAAAATACGAGGAGCTTTCCTTTCGGAATGAAAGAGTGGCCCGATCTTCCGGGGGAAATACCTATGTTGAGAAACGATCGCCTTTGGAGTGGTGTTCTTTTCGGCTTCATGTGAAGCTCCTTTCGACGGAAGCGAAGGCCCTGGAACCTACCGGGAACGAGAATTTTCTGGAGGTGGTTTGTGATCGGCAGGCTCTTTGGACTTACACTTCGATTGAGGGTAATTCGTCCTTGACGCAGATCAGTATTGAGGATCTTGCCAATAGTTTAAGTAAATTGAGTAATTCAGAGAAACAGGAACTGTTCCAAAGTGGGATCGAACATCCATGCGGAATGAGCGGTTTTCCGGAATTGGGGGGCTTGAGCGGACTTTTAAAGCGGTTTGTGGCGTTTTATGATTTCGAACCCAATATTATGAAGGAGCAATTTCGCGGTGGGAACTATCCGGTTTGGCATCTGATCGGGGAGATGAAGAAGGAGAAGCTCGAAGCGATTCGGAATCGGATCGTGAACGCGAACAATACGATTACGCCGGACTATATGGATTTTATTCCGACGAACATTGATCTTTATATCGGCTGCAATACGCATTTTCCCTGCCAGATCAAATATTCATCGATCACGGATTCGAATAAGCGGAATCAGAAACCTCTTATGGAAATCGATTTTGTCCGGATCATTCTTGCGGATTCGACATTGCGTCCGGAGAACTTCATCTACGGAACACCGCGAAAGAACTACGATCGGGTCAATCAGGAATACCTGAGAAAACTCATTCCCGAAATCGAGTTTTAACCGCAGTGAGGAGGGAGGAGTGAGGAGGGGAACCGACGCTGTCCTCCCCCCCTACTCACTAATCACTAATATCCGCCCCCGTCCCCCCGCTAATCACTAATCACTCAACACGCATCACTAACTCGTTCCCCCTCTTGACATTTTTTTGAATTCCGGTATCCTATTCTGCGTATAGTTTTATTTTTATGATCCGAGCCGACAGGTCCCGGCGGATCACGAAGAGCGTTTTGGACCGGAACTTCACTGCTGAAAACGTCGCCTTTTACCGAAAAAACGGTAAACAAGGAACGCCAAATTCCAAAAGCGATGTGTGATGAAAGCGGTGCGAAAGGATAATTTTCAGATGGAAAATGAAAAAGAAAATGTCGAAGTGAAGGAAGAAGTCGTTGAAGATGTCGAAAATTTGAAGCTGTCTGTGAACGCATTGATCGAAGCGGGCGTTCATTTCGGGCATCGTGCCAGCCATTGGAATCCGAAGATGCGTCCTTACGTTTACGGACGCCGGAAGCTGATCCATATTATCGACGTTCGGGAAACTGTCCGCGGTATTCTTCGCGCGAAAAAGTATCTCAAACAGGTCGCCGCGCAGGGATCCGTGATTCTTTTCGTCGGAACGAAAAAACCGGCCTCGGATTCTGTTGAGAAACAGGCGTCCCGTTGCTCCATGCCGTATGTCGCCCAGCGTTGGCTTGGCGGAACTTTGACCAACTTTTCGACCATTCGAAGCCGGCTTGGCCGTCTTCTCGAACTCGAAGAGATCATCGGAAGCGAAAAAATCAATACTTATTCGAAAAAGATGCAGTCTTCTTTGACCCGTGAATACAAAAAAATGTTCAGAAACCTCAACGGTATTCGCGAAATGTGCAAAGAAAACCGATATCCGGAAGTAATGGTCGTTGTCGATCCCAAAAAGGAAAAGAACGCCGTTCATGAAGCTCAAAAATTGGGCGTGGTAACCATTGCCCTGATCGATACCGATTCCAATCCGGATGAAGTCGATCTCCCGATCCCCGGAAATGATGACTCGATCAGCTCGATCGATCTCGTTCTGAAGCATCTGGCCAACGCGGTTGTCGAAGGCCGTAAAGAGCTTGAATCGAATAAATTCCGATCGGTTTCTTCCAGTGAAGAAAAGGGTGCCGACGCCGAATAATTTGCGGAAGTATTGCCGTAATAAAATAGGAACATGGTGATTTAACAGGACAGTTTTCCCGGATCTTTTCGGGAAAACCTATTTGATTTAATAAGGAGTATCCAAATAATGGCTGATATTACTGCCGCAATGGTCAAATCGTTCCGGGAAAAGACCGGATTACCGATGATGGAATGCAAAAAAGCGCTTGTCGAAGCGAACGGCGATGAAGAACTCGCGATCGATCTTCTCCGTAAAGCGGGCAAAAAGACAATGGAAAAACGATCGGATCGGGAAACCGGTGCCGGACGAATTGCCGTTTATACGGCTCCGAACGGAACGACCGCGATGATCGAACTGCTTTGCGAATCCGCTCCCGTTGCCAATACGGCCGAATTCATTAAGTTGGTCGGCGATTTGACCAAGCAGCTTGCCGAAGGGCCCGGCGCGGCGACTCCGGATGATCTTCTCAATCAGGGATCTCTCCGGCAGGAATACGACGATCTGGTCAACAAGATCCGTGAAGTGTTCCGTCTGAACAAGATCCTTCGCGTTGAAACGAAGAACGGATCTTATGTCCATCACAATAACGGAATCGGCGTTGTGATCGAATATGAAGGGGACAACGAAGAACTCGCTCATAATATCTGCATGCAGGTTGCCGCGATGAATCCCAAGGCGGTTTCCCAAGCGGAACTGGATCCCGAATTTGTCGCCAAAGAGCGGGAAATCGCGATCGAGCAGACCAAAAACAAAAACGCCGGAAAACCGGAAAATATTATCGAAAAAATCGTCGAAGGCCGTATGAAGACCATTCTCGCCGAAGTTTGCCTTCTGGATCAGGAATACTTTATGGATTCTTCCAAAACGGTCGGACAGGCCGCGGCGGAAGGCGGAATCAAAGTCAATAAAATGTATCACTGGGTTCTGGGAAAATAATTCCGTGTAATTCGGAGCTTTCCTGCCCGGCTTCCCCTTGTTGACGGCCCCTCTTTTTATTATAATGAAATCAAAAGAGGGGCCTTTTTTTGGCCTCTTCCCGGGACTGCGGGCATCCCGCCTGCAAAAGCCCTGAAGCATGTTTATAAGTTGAGCGAAGTATTTCACGATTACACAGAGGGAAAGACGAAAGAAATGGATTCAGAAAAGCCGCGCCGTGTTGTATTGAAGATTTCCGGAGAGAGTTTTTGTCCGCCTCAGGATCGGGGCATATCGATGGATTCCGTCAATCATTTGGCGGCGCAAATTGCGTCTTTGGCGCGGAAAGGGGTTCAGATCGCTGTCGTAATGGGCGGCGGGAATATCCTTCGCGGAGCGCAGTTCAAGGCTTCCAATTCTACGATTCAGGAATCGACCGCGCACTATATGGGAATGCTCGCGACGGTGATCAACGGACTTGCCCTGCAAGACGCGATTGAAGCGCAGGGCCAGCCGACCCGGCTCATGTCTGCGATTCCAATGGATGCGGTTGCGGAGCCTTATATCCGGCGCCGCGCCGCGCATCACCTGGAAAAAGGCCGTGTTGTGATCATCGCTGGAGGAACCGGAAGTCCGTTTGTAACGACCGATACCGCCGCCGCGCAAAGAGCCCTTGAACTCGACGCCGATATCCTTCTCAAAGCAACGAAAGTCGATGGAATCTACAGCGATGATCCTGTGAAAAACGCAAACGCTGTTTTCTTTAATACGCTTTCTTATGAAGATATTCAGCGGCGAAATCTTCGTGTGATGGATTCCGAGGCGATCGCGAAATGTGCCGAACACAATATGCCGGTAATGGTCTTTAATTTCCGGACCGAAGGAAATCTGGAAAGAGCCGCGCTGGGCGAACATATCGGAACTCTTGTGAAAAAATAAATCGATTCATTTTATCGAAAAAGAACTTTAAAAACAGATCATGCAATTTTAACGAAAGGAACAGATATTATGGCTTTGGACGATGTATTGCTTGACGTGGAAGATCGTATGGAAAAAGCGGTCGGACATTTGAAACGGGGACTGACAG
The DNA here is from genome assembly GCA_030539035.1 of Planctomycetia bacterium. Taxonomy (GTDB): domain Bacteria; phylum Planctomycetota; class Planctomycetia; order Pirellulales; family Thermoguttaceae; genus JAUNBG01. The sequence goes on along the minus strand of JAUNSU010000049.1, from coordinate 480 downwards.
GAATTCGAACCGGACGGGCCAATCCCGGTCTTGTCGATTCTGTAAGAGTTCTGGCTTACGGGGAGTCTGTTCCTTTAAAGCAGGCAGCGACTGTTGCCTGTCCGGAACCGACGCAGATCTTGATCCGGCCCTTTGATATTTCGAATTTGAAGGAGATTGAAAAGGGAATTGTCAATGCCGATCTTGGATACGCGCCGAACAACGACGGCAAGGTGATCCGTCTGAACATTCCGCCTCTTTCGATGGAAGTGCGCCGGAAAATGGTCAAGACGATCAGGGATCTTTGCGAGGAGTGCAAAGTGGCGATTCGTCGTGTCCGGCAAGACGGCAACAAGCAGGTCGAAGCTCTGGAAAAGGAAAAAGCGATTTCGGAAGACGATCGGGATAATGGAAAGAAAGACATACAGGATCTTACAAAGAAATTCGAAGATCTCGCAAGCGATCTCGCCAAAAAACGCGAAGACGATGTGATGAATGAGT
>JAUNSU010000178.1 GCA_030539035.1 Planctomycetia bacterium | reverse complement strand
GGGCTTTAGCCGCAGCATCCTTATCAACATTATCTTCAGTGCGTGAAGTACGATTTGACGTCGAGCGTGAAGTCTGCGTATTTGAAGGCGATTCTGATGCTCCTGCCCTCAAAAGCATTTCAACGATTTTTTGAGAACGTTCCACTCTATCCGAATCCTTTCCCCTAAAATCTGCAATAACTTTGCGTGCCATTTGCAGAGGTGTTAGGTTATGCAGTGAATCAGGAATATTGACATCTGCTCCTGCGTCAATTAGAGGTTGAATTTCCCACTCGGCAGTGCCGAATGCTGCCATAAAGAGTGGAGTGGCTCCCCAACTGTTTTTGGCATTTACGTCTGCCCCCAACTCCGCGAGAGTTCTAATCATTTCTTCGGATCTCGAAACAAATAAGAGGGTAGGGAATATATCATTAGGTAATAGCTGGTTTACGTTTGCGCCAGCTTTTACCATTCTCTTTACTGCGATTATATCTTGTGCTTTAACCGCTTCAGCAAGATTCGCGTATTCTATGACCGACTCGCGAGCACCAGCCTTCAATAACGCATTGATGACACTTTGAAATCTCTTTGCAGTTTCAGGATCGTTCTTGCTGCAAAAGAAGTTATAACGCTTGCGTGCGATTCCTAATGGCGTTTTGCGGTACAATGTATCTGTAATATTGACATCGGCTCCAGCATCAATGAACGGTTGAATCATATTCTCTTCAGGACCAAAAGCAGCCTCGAACAACGGAGTTCGACCGTCTTCATCTTTTGCGTTAATATCAGCTCCCGCTTTGAGTAATAAATCAAGAACTCCGGGATTCGCAGTATGATGAAGTGGTGTGCTGCCGCTATCATCTCAGATCGTTGCGGGAACACCTTTATCTAAAAAAAACTTACATAATTCCGGACTGCAGCTTGCCTGAATACTGTGCAAAACAGAACCACCTAATCCATTTTTTGCATTTATATTTGCTCCATTATCCAAAAGCGCTTGTGCTTGCTCAGGAGTCTCGGCGCTAAGCAGAGGAGTATAGCCGTATTCATCTTTTTCTTCAATATTTGCCCCTGCTTCAATCAGCGCTACAATCGCGCTGCGATCAGAAAGACGATAAATAGGCTTAACATCATATTTGTCTTTAGTGTGGATATTTGCTTCCAATTCAAGCAATGTTCGAACCATTTTCCCGGAGCGTGCACAATGAAGAGGAGTCCTGAGCTGCGAGTCTCCTTGATTGACATTGACTCCATTTTGAACCATTTTCTTTACTGCTTCGACATCGTCTGCTAAAACAGCCTCGAATATATCAGTGTATTCTTTTTTAGCTTTTGATTTGTCTGTATCTTCGACATTAACAAACTTTGGGGTCGCGTCCGCTATACTTGCATGTTTGAGTTTGTATTCTGTGATTCTTATGTTGCGGTGAAATTTGACATATATTTGATCTTTTTCACAAAGCTGGTTTAGCGGAATCTTGTACAGTGTATTTTCTTTCGCCAAAAAAACATTCAAGGGATCATTATCGTCATCAAAGGTATTTTTCCATGTGGCTTCCAGTTTATTTCCTGTTTTTGCGGTCCAAACTCGTGTATGAGTGTCAGTTGATTTCGTTTGGCTTTGTACAACAAATTGGGCAAATCCTTTTTTGCTGTATGTTTCTGATAAATTTACTAGAGTGATCAATAATACAAATACACATACCCATGTTTTATTCATATAAAACTCCATGATTTTTACTCTTGTGAATTATTCTTTACGGTACTTTCGCGGATTTTTTATTTAATCGTTAATCATTTTCATTCGAATTAACGGATTTGGAGGCTAAACAGACGATGATACCGCAAACGATAGCGACACCGAGGAGAACCAGAATGCCAATACCGAATCCCTCGCCGGATCCGTTTTTGGAAATGGCCCAAATCGCGGGAATGCCGCCGACAATCAAACCGGTCGTCAGTGTTCTCCATGGAGATCGGGAACGATCTTCGACCATTCTCTGGCCCGTTCTCATTTCCTCGTCAAGCTCTATCTCATCCAGAATCTTCTGCTTTTCCGGATCAGGCGTCTCTTCACTCTTCATCTCTTCCTGAATTTCAGCTTTTAATTTTTCGTTTTCCTCTCGGATAAACTGATCTTCGAGATGGGCTTCTATCGCCCAGATCGCCCGATTACAGAACGACTGATCGGATTCCTTCCCGCCGATTCATGAAATGAAAATCCGGTGCTTCTGTTTTTTCGGAAGCTCCGGATTTTTGAAAATGGAATGAACCGGCTTTCATTTTGGGACCTTACGCTATTTTGAGCCCTGTTCTATTTTCTTTTTCCGACAAGGAGTTTTTTCGTGTACGTATTTCAATTTACAGCCAAGAGTGATCAGGTTTTTAAAGCCTATAAAGAATGGAAAAAACTCGATATTGCGAAGGAACCGTCCGACGATCGATACGAAAAGATTCGCCGGTATGTTCTGGAAGTGCCGGATCTGGATGAATCAATGCGCAAGGATCTTGCGATTCTCCTCCTTGGCGATGAGTTCTGCTTGGGCCATGAAAGCAAAATGCCGATTCCGTTGACCCCGTCGACGATCGATTTTTATTTGGACCTCTTTCGGGAAAAAGGACTGGATCTCGATAAGGAAAAATTGACGCTCCATTTGATCTCTCTCGACATTACCCATGCGAAGATCACTCGGGAACCAAGTGATTATAAAATTGATTTCGGCGAATTATCGACCCAAATCGATTATTATTACAATGAACATATGCGGACGATCCAGTCGTATTACGGACATATCAACAGAGCGCGGCGGTATTTTCGGAAAGAAACAGCGGAAACTCCGCTCTTCAAGTCGGGAGGAGCTCGGATTTCCGAAGATTACAAAATTCTTGATACCATCGGCAAAGGAGGGCAAAAGATCGCGTACAAAGTTTTGTAGCAAAGTACGAATCAGCTTTTGGCCCTGAAGGAACTTCATCTGAATTCGGCATCGGCGCGAACCTCTTTTCATGAAGAGGCGATGCTTCAGGCACGTCTTTCCCATCCGAATATTCCTCCAATATTCTCTTTATCTTTGGACGAAAAGAGTCCGCTTTTGAATTTAACCGGCCAAAGCGAAGAGAACATGCCGCAGATCATGGTGGAGCGGCTTATTGACGGAGAGAACTGGGGGTCGGTGATCGACGATCGGGATCTGGAAAAGAACATCGAGACGCTGATTACGGTATCCAGAGCTGTTGCCTACGCGCATAAAGAGAACGTGATCCATGGTGATCTGAAGCCGGAAAATATCATGCTTGGCAAAGACGAAGACCGGTATAATGAGATCTATGTTGTCGATTGGGGACTCGCCCTGGGTCTGGAGAAATACAAGAAGGATCGGGCAAAGCGGAACGGAAAGCAGGATTATTCCCGGGGCGGGACTTATGCTTATATGCCGCCGGAACTTCTTTCCGACATGGATTTTCAAATATCCAAAGCGTCCGATGTCTTTATGCTCGGCGGGATTCTTTGCCGCATTTTGACGGGAAAGGCTCCGCGTCAGGATGAATGCAATTTTTACAAACCGTCCGATATGATGTCCATTATTCTTCAAAATGAGATCTCGGAGTTTGTGATTCCGCACGGAAAAAAAGTACCGGAAGAACTCATTGCGATTGCGCATAAGGCGCTCCAACGGGATCCGGCAAAGCGCTATCCCGACGCGGAGGCTTTCGTTCAGGCGTTGGAACGGTATCGAAATCATCTCGAACTTCGTAAACGGCTCGACCGCGCCGAAGGAATCCAGAAGCCCTATATGTCCGAATTATCAAACAGCAAGGATTCGAATCGGGATCTTTCGGCGGATCATGTTTATTCCGCATCGAAAATACTGGAGCTGATCGAAAATACAAATGAATTTCGGCTGATCCGGGAATCGCTGGAAGAAATGAATTCGGACGAGGCGAAAAAAGAGGAGGGATCTCCATCACAGAATAATACAGATCTTTTGAACCGCGCGATTCGATCGGAAACGATTTCCCGGACTTTTCTGGTGGAATCGGCATTACGCTCGAAAGATTATACATTGGCATCGGCGCAGCTGAAAATAGCGGACGCGCTTGAATCATCGAATCCGCAAGGAGATCCCGGAAAGAAGTAATGGCTCGAATTTCACCGCCGGCTCGACCGCGGCTTGGCGCAGCAGCGTCGGGACCGAATGATGAAATGGATCGCGTCCGCCGCACTCCTTACTGTTTTTCTCACGCTGATTCTTGTTTTTATCCAGCGTGCGCGCAATATCAGATATGAGAGTCAAATTGCAATTCAGGAGAAAGAAAATAAAGTATTGCAGATTGTCCCGTTGGAATTGGGAGCGGCAACCGCACAACAGGAATCTTTTGGTCCGGCCTTAATGCAGTATTACAATGCGATTCGAAAAATAACTCCCGACGATCCTTTGCTCCCCTCCAGGATGGAAGATGTCCGGCAAAATTATTTCTTCCCGCAACAATTAACGGAACCATCCAAAGGGCTGATCCGCAGTCCGAAGATCAATGAAATTGTCTTTTCGAAGAAGGGGGATCTGTTTGCACTTTTAGCGTCCGCAACAGGAGAAATCTGGATTTGGGATACTTCGTCCGTCAAGGTTGTCGGGAAGAACCGATTTTTCCCTCAACCGGGCGTTCAATATACTCTTCGCCCGAATCCCCTTTTTGAAAAAGGATATTTTTGGGAAAAAGGAACAACGCGTCCCTTTATGCTTGTTGCTTCGTCCGGATATCTCGCTTACGTCGGTTTCGACACAAAACAAAATACCAATCCGGAAACAGGTATCGTTGACCTGTTGACCGGCGAAGAACTTTACGACAAAAACAAATATGAATCCTTACCGCAAATATTTAAATCGCAGGCCGGCAAAAAGATCATTATCCGAAATGAAATACGGAATCCCAATACAGATTTTTTAGATATTCCTGATCGGAAAGAGAAGATCTCCTGGAAAAAGTTTTTCGATCATCAAGATACAGCTGCTTTTCTTAAAAAGATGGATCTTTCCCCCGCGGATTCTGATTTCAACACGAATCAGTCGGGCAATTCAATTTCGGCAATGAGTCCGAACAATCAGATTCGAATTGAGATTCATCAGGATATCTTAAATCATGTCGATCTTACATCCGGTCGTCGAACAAATAAATCACTTGCCCTGGATGATCCATTCCGCCCCCAGCCAAAAGGAATTGTTCTGAGCGATACGGATCGGCTGATTGTATGGGATGGATCTCTTCGATCGATTAACCCGGCGAATTTGCGAACGGACCGTATTTTTGCGGAATCGAACAGTGTCTGTACAGCCCTTCTTGCCCAAAATGGCGGATCACGCTTTGCAGCGGTTTTCGAAAACGGGGATTTGGCGATCTATGATTCCGTACAGGAAAAGCCGCTTCGCCGATTTTCCGCACTCTTTTCTCCTTTCAGCCGGATTCTGCTGGGGAATGATGCCAAAGGAATCACTTTTGCAGCCGCAGACTCGGGCGCCAAAGAGATCATTCGCATTGACTGGAATCTCGAACCGGAAAAAAACCTCTCCGAAATTCTTTATCGCAGAAGTCGACATTAACCGCCTGGATTCATTTACTGGATAATAATACCCTGTTTGAAGGAAGTTTTAACGGACAATTAAGAAAAATGGCTCTCTGACACGAACTATGGGTAAAACTTGAAAGAAATAGGACAAAA
>JAUNSU010000048.1 GCA_030539035.1 Planctomycetia bacterium | reverse complement strand
CTTGCCTATTCGAACAGATCGATCTATCTCGTCTTTCTGGTTCTCCTGAATTGATCCCGGCGTAATTGCTCTTTTTTTGGGATCGACTGCTTACTTGCCTCCGCTTGTACGAGGAGAGTACGCCTTTATAAAAATTTTTCAAGGAGAATGAAATATGAGTACCCTTACGTTAACCGTGATTTATTCTATCCCGCTGATCCTCTTTTTCCTGATCGCGTGGATTACACAAACAAAATTATACAATACGATCGATCAGCATTCGGAAATGGAAACAAGTGTTCCCGCCGAATCGGTCGCGCAAACTGTGTTAAAAGAAAATGCCGTTTCTGTCCGAATCGAAAAAAGTGAAGATTATACACAAAATAATTATGATTCGGAAAACGGGAAAATTCTTTTAAGCCCAAATACGATCGGGCAAAAAGACATTACTTCAATCGGCTTTGCGGTTCATGCGGCCAACGAAGCGATCGAAGCGAAAAAACGGCCCTCCTATGTTCAAAGAAGGAGAAAATTGGTGATCGTGGAAACGATCTCCTTTTGGGTTGCGTTCTCCATTCTCGCAATGGGCCTGATGAGCGGATCTTTGCAGACGGTTCTCGCCGGATACGCGACTGCGCTTTTCCCGGCGGCCATTCATTTCTGCAATACAAAGTATGATCTTCAAAGAAGCCGCAAGCTTTGCGAAGTCCTCCGATCTCTCAATATCTTCAACGAGAAGGAAATTTACAGCCTTCGAAATGTTCTGAGGGCCATCGTTTTGAAGTATTGATCGCTGAATACCCGCTGATTGACAGCTGTCGATTATCGGCAGCTGCCGGCGGATTCGTTGTTCGCGGATCATGAAATAAAAAGCGGATAAATAAAAAGGAGCCGTCCGAGGAAATCGAACGGCTCCTTTTTTCGAAATTACCTTTTATGCGATTAATTTCTCTTGCCTTGTCCCAGTTTTTGCACCATTTACTTGGCGGTTTCCAGTTCATTGATTCGAATGGCGAGTTTTCCCTCAAAGATCATCAAGGTCCCTTCGGCGATTTGGTGCTTGTCCCATACGATCCGGACATTTCCGTTCGGATTGCCCGGCAGCGGAATGATGGAACCGGATGTTAACTGATCCGCCTTCTCTTGCGGAAGCAGAGTTCTTCCAAATTCGAGATCCAATGCCGCTTTTTCTTCCGCACTCTTATTGCGAACTTGGAGATCATTCCGCTCGCGAATACTTTTTTCAATATCGTCCAGCCCGGAATTGTTTTCGGCCAGCTCCGAAAGGGCATTATCCGCCTTTCGAACCGCGTTGTCCATATCTGAATGAATATTTCGACTTACCATATTGATTTTCCTTCCGAATCCTGATTTTCTTCCGATCTTAACGATTTTCTTGTTGGTCTTTTTATTCTCGCCCGATAAAGGATCTTTATGGAATGATCTTTTATCTTTGCGCAGTGCGGCGTAAGTATCTGATATTATGAATCATATATTGACGATATGCTCCATTACCCAATTATTTACGTCAAAAAGCATCTGCTTTGTCAATTCCTGCGCGGCATTATATTGCCGAACCGATACGAGCATTCCGGCGGAATGATAAAGCTGCAGTTGCTTTGCCATTTTTTTGGACGGCAATACCTTACTTCTCGTTCCAAAGGAAACGAGTAAGGGAAGATTGCGAACATCCATCCAATTTCTCAAAGGTGCGTGATCTTCCGGGTAAGTTCCCCCCAGAGAAATTGCGCCGGCAAAAAATTTCGGATGCATCGACGCGATCCGCAGCGCCATTGTTCCCCCGGTGTCAAATCCGGCCAGTACGATTCTTTCAGGGTGAATATTGTACTTTTCTTCCGTTCGAGTGATCGAATCAAAAACACGTTCCTCCGCCATTGAAATGGCCTGAATCGATTCGGGCCAATCATAAGTGGAGAAAAGGGTTTTTCCCGACTTGTCTTCCTGCATCGGACGCAGAATCGATGTTTCTTCCCAGGTTAATCCACGCGGGGCGGCGGCAACATAATTCCGCATGCTTATTTGCGGCATGATTCGGAAAAGCTGGCTCTCATCTGCTCCGGATCCATGCAGCCAAACGATCAACGGATACGAATATCCCGGTTCATAATGAACCGGCGCAAAAATCATACAGGGATGAGATCCGGCGCTTTTTCCTCCCTGGGGAGTCCGAACAAGATCAGAAAAAATTTGTTCTCTCCTCTGCTTGTCCGAATGAACGGTCAATTCCCTGATGGCTTTTACCGCGGCAACATTTTCTGCGTTCGACATGTTCTTGTATTGTATTCTGGTTCTTCTTCTCCGCTTGGACGCTTCTTCCTTTAAAATTTCCAGTCAAGGAATTCAAAAGGATATGTTCCTGAACGGGTACTTTTTGTTCTCACTTAAAAAAGATCGGGGGTGATCTTCCCTGATGGTTTTTGCGATCTCTTCAGTTTCTCATCTTTTTTATGAAAACTCTGAAATTTAAAAGCCTGAAGGGGGGTTTCTTTAAAAAAGAAACGGCCCCCCGCAAACTTACCCACAAATGAAAATCCTCCTTGATCCTCATGATTCACAAAATCGTTCATCTTGAGTTGGTTGGGCTGTGCTTTCCAACTTCCCTCACGAACTATATAAACTATAATCAATACCCCCCCATTACGTCAAGGGGAAAATCTTTTCTTTAGTAAATTCTTGTAAAAGATTACAAGTTCCTTAAAATCTTTCGATACAATCAAAAAAATTTTTCCGTAATATTTATTTTATCAAACAGTTAAAATTTTTCCATCCTTCTCAGTTTATAAAACACCAAAAAGAATTATTTTTTTCGATTTATTATTACAGGGATTGTATAAAAGAGAAGAGATATTCAATATGGAATAAATAGAAATATCAATGAGGAGGAATAGATAAAATGTAAACTATAAAAAAGAAAAGGACGCTGAAAAAACAGCGTCCCTTACAGGAACTTTGACGACATTCGTTCTTCTTACTTGCGATCCGCCTGAGGAACATAAGCGGGAAGAATCTGATCCGCGTAAATCGGCTGGAATTGCGTAAGCCGCTGAAGTCCATTGCACATCGGAAGACTCAGCATGTCCTCGCCGATAAACGGTTTCGCATATCGAACAAAATCATCGGAAACATCGCATCCGCTCGGAAGGATCCATTCCTTTAAGAATGTTCGTTCACTGTTTGCAACTTCGGAAAGCGGAACTTTATCGTATCGCACATTATAGATAAAACCGGGATCCCGAAGAATAGTCGACATATATCCGCCCTGTCCGGTTGCCGCAAGTTCAACGGCCTTTTGTCCGACGCGATAGGCTTCGTCCAAGTCGACAGGAGAGGCGTAGGCCATCGAATGGCGCTGATCCGTTCCGGCAACATTGCAGCGGGCCGATCCCTTGGCCGGCAATCCCGCCTGATTAAGATAATTGACGATTGTTTGCGCGACCGTAATTTTGCTTGCACTGAAATGGACATGTCCAAAGGAATCTTTAACAGCTCCGACATCGCCGACATCGAATCCTTCACTTACGACGATAATGCACCGCCCCGCCTGCTTAACGGTTTCTCTTACCGTCTGCGTTAATTCCGCAAGAGAGCAATGGGATTCCGCGAGATAGATCAAAAGGGGCATCTTTCGCTCTGGATCCGCCAAGCGGGCCGCGGCGGGAATAAATCCGATCTTGCGCCCCATCGCCTGAAGAACAAGGACCGGATCCGCAGGACAGGATCCCTTGTTCTCTTCGTTTGCATACTGGACCGTATGGATCCAGTACTTGGCCGTTGATGCGTATCCGGGCGTATGATCGATCAGCTTGAACTCACTGTCGCCGACATCGTTGTCGATCGTTTTCGGAACGCCGACGGCCTGGAGCTCCAAACCGCGTTGAGCGGCCAATTCCGCGATTTTATTCGCGGTATCCATCGAATCATTTCCTCCATTGTAAAGGAAATATCCTACGTTGTGCGCTTTAAAGACCTCAATAACACGCTCAAAATCCTCTTGCTGATGCGATTTCAGCTTGTATCGGCAGGTCCCGATCGATCCGGCGACAGGTGTATATCTTAAAAGAGCAACTTCTTCTTTCGATTGCGCGGAAAGATCGATCAGTTCCTCTTTTAAAACCCCTTCAATCCCATGCCGGGCTCCGTATACGGTTCCGATTTGATCGAACTCGCGCGCTCCTTCGATTACTCCGCGCAAGCTGCTGTTGATCACACAGGTTGGACCGCCGCTTTGGGCGACTACAAGATTTTTTGGTGATTTCATCTCCAAATCCCTTCTGTATTATCCTCTTTTTTACTTAAAACACGTAAATTCCCTTCAAGAATTTCAGTTTACCAGAAAATTTTACTTTTGACAACCTTTTTATTCTTTACAAAAGTCTAATTATTGGAAATAATATAGAAAAAGCATTTTTCTACTTTTAGAAATCAATATCAGGAGAAATAAATTATGGGAATCCGTTTTTTTTGCCCGAAAGGACATAAATTAAATGTAAAGGCGGAATTGGCCGGAAAAATAGGAATCTGTCCAAAATGCGGTGAAAAAATGATGATTCCGCTCGTAAGTACCCGCGATCCCGGAGAGAAGAAATCTTCCGACCAGGAAAATCGGGCGGTGAAATCACTCGATGTTGTCGGAAATCCCGGTCCGGAAGGGTTTACCATGGAAGCGACCGATCTGGGAGGATCTGCCGTCGACAATGAATTATCCAATCTTCAATCCCATTACCTTGTGGAATCGCCCCTTGGCGATGATCATTTTGAAAACGAGGAAAAAAGCGTTGGAGTTGTGCAGGTCTCTTCCGATACCGATTCGGAACAGCAGATCCCGCAAACCTCTTCCGCCAAAGATCATGTGTCTCCGGATCCCGTAATTCCAACTCCGGAACAGGCTCCTTCCAATCAACTCCTTTCCGATCCTTTGGTTCATTGGTATGTGCGCTCCGGAGATAATCAGTCTTATGGTCCCGCCTCTGGTGCGATTATTCAATCCTGGATCAAGGAACGCCGGATCGGGCCTTCCATGCTCGTTTGGAGAGAAGGGTGGTCCACTTGGCTGGAAGCGCGAAATGTTTTCCCGGAATTGGAAGCGGTTTTTCATTCCACGGCTCCGGAGCCTCCCAGGATTTCTCCTGAATCCGCCGAAAAAAGTCTCCTTCCAACGGCGGCAGAAACGGATGAACCTTCACAAACGATCACGGAACAAAAAAAAATAGCCCGAAAAAAGAAAGCTCATCGTGATCTTATGATCGTGATCTCGCTGATCGTTGTGATCATCGTTCTGATTACTTTGCTTTGCTTTATTTTGTTCAAGCAGAAAAATCCGGAGAATCCTTCCCGGCCTGCGGTATCAAGTACTCTGCTCTCCCCCGATTACCCGTTGGAAAGAGATCGTATTTTATGAGCAGCCATTTTTATCTTTCGGATCATCATGAACTTCTTGCGGAAGGAAAAGCTCTCCTGTCCGGACAGGAAGCCCAGCATATCATTCGAGTGCTCCGAAAAAAAATCGGTGATGAGGTCCTGCTTTTTGACGGATCCGGACGCGAATATCGTTCGATCATTAAAGAGATCCGCAAGAATGAAATACTGTTTTCCATTTTGGAAGTCGAAGAAAAATCGAATGCACCGGATCTTGATCTTACAATGGCCGTTGCCCTTCCCAAAGGAGACAGGCAAAAATGGCTTATCGAAAAATTGACAGAACTTGGTGTTCGCCGTTTTATTCCAATTCGGGCGGAGCGATCCGATGTAAAGATCGACGATGATGTTCTTGACCGACTGAGAAGACAGGTAATAGAGGCTTCCAAGCAGAGCGGATCCCTTCGTCTGATGGAGATCTTTCCGGAAATGAGCCGCAGGGAAATTGCCGAATCTTTTCCATTTGATTCAGAAGGATCGGAGGAAGGGTCGCTTGCGGTTTTTTCCCATCCGCTTTCGGACGGTTCTTTCGGACAGATCTCTTTTGCGAATTTGATCGAAAATTCAAAAACGAAATCGACCCGGCTGCGCGAAGTTCTTGCCGTTGTCGGCCCCGCCGGCGGATGGACCGAGCAGGAAGTTCAAGCGGCGGCGGAAGATCATTGGCCCATTCTGGATCTTGGCAAACAGATCTATCGGGCAGAAACGGCCGCCGTCGTTCTTGCCGCGCTCTTTTTGCATCTCGAATGAACTTCCTGAAAGGAGCTTCTTTTCATGAAATCCGTATATCGCGAAAAAAATAAAAAATCGATCGATCTGAATCTTACTTCCATGATCGATGTGATCTTTCTGCTTTTGATCTTTTTTATTTTTACCACCAACTTCGACAAGATCGAAAAGATGCTTCCCGCAGACCTTTCCCTTCCGGGCGCGATCGATTCCCCTGTTCGCACCGTTTTGGCCGATCCGGTGAAAACGGAAAATATTCATGTTCGAATCGTCGGGGCCGGGGAAAAAACCGTTTGGTCTGTTAATCGCCGTATTTGCCGCTCTTTACCGGAAATTCATAATGTCCTTGAGCAGTTGGCAAAAATTGATCCCGATATACCCGTGATCATCGATCCGGAAAAAAGTGTTCCGATTGAAAAATTAATCGATGTTTACGATTTATGCCGAAAAGCCGGACTCATGAAGATCCAGTTTGCGGCTTCTCCCCGATCTGCAGAACAGGAGAATCACCGATGAAGCCGATGAATTTGTCTGTTCTTTTTGGGACCGCATTTTTATCCTGTATGTGTCCCGTTCTCCTTTTTTCCAATGAATCGGATCTGCTTTACCGAAAAGAAGATCCGATCGCAATAGAGGTCCGCTTTGCGGAAGGTCTTCTCAATCGCGGATTGCTCCATGATGCGGAGCGAAAGGGATTTGCCCTTCTGGATCAAAAAAACAATATCAAAAAGGAATTGTGCTGGAAAACAGGATCCCTTCTGTTGAATCTGCTGGGCCAACAGTGGTTTTCCGCCCCGGCATCGGATCGGAAGATTATTGATGAAAAAATTGATCGTGTTCGGCAAATGCTGGAGGATATCCCTGCTGGTTCTTCCGGGGAAATGCAAGAACGCCTTTTTTATTTTTATACTCTTTCCCAGCTTTGCGTTGCCCGGGGGACGATTTTGCGAGTAGAAGGAGATCCGGGCGTCTCTTCGGACCGATATTTCCGTGAGCTTCTTCAACTGATCGAAAGAGCGGAAAAATCTTCCGGTTTTTCAGAGAGTGAACGATTTTTATTTTCCTGCTATCGGGACCTTTCTTTACAGGATTGGGGCTTTAAAAGAGATGATCCCGTTCTTCAAAAAAGAATTGCGGAAAATGCGGAAAAGCTGAAAGCAATGATCCCGAAAGAGGTCGCTTTTCAGAAAACTTCCCAAAATAATTTTTCAGTAATGTCCGACAGTTTGCCGGAAATGGAAAACAAGGCGAAAACAGCCTGGGATCAAAATCACTGGAAAGAGGCGGTTGCTCTTTATGATCAGGCGGCTTCCCTTGCCCGGCAGCAGGGAGATCGAAAAAAAGCCTTTCAACTTCGAGGAACTGCCGCGGGAATACTTGATCAACAGTATCGAAAACCGGTATCTCTTTCCGCAGAAAACTTGATCGCGATCAAAAAAGATCTCGCCAATCGTTTTTTCTTTCTTGGAATGGATTTTCCGGATGAACCCCTTTCAGAAAAATTGGGGGAATATGGACTCCATTATGCTCAGGAACTTTTCCAGAAGGGCGATCTTTCCTGGAATACCTATGCTCAATGGCGGATGGATTGGGAAAAGAGAATCTCAAACCCCGCCGATCGGGATCTCTTTCGGCTGAATACGGTACTTTTGCTTTTGAATCATTCCGGAAAAGAGAAAGCGATTGATTTTCTCTTGAATGGGCAAAATGGAAAACAGATCCAATCGGACCAAATTTCGCAAATGATCCTCGATCGTCTTCAAACGATTCATTCGTCGGTTGGAGATCACGCGATCTTTCATTCCGCGGAATTGCTCTTTTTGCAGGCGGAAGCCTTTCGAGGAACCGGACAATTCCAAAATGCTCTGAATTTGTATGCTCAACTGCTGAAAAAATCTCCCGATGATCTTCGGGCTTGTACTGCGATTGCGGAAATATTATCGGAACAGAATGATGATCAGGGATTGCGAAAAGCCCTGATCTTTTGGGAAAAGACGGCAGATCTTTCCGCCCGGGGATCCGATCCCTGGTGGAAGGCAAAAGAGAATATCTTTCTCCTTTTATGCCGGTTGAACGAAAAGATCCGGGCTCAAAAATTTATTGAGCTTTTGGAGCTTACCGAACCCGATCTCGGAGGAGAAGTGCAAAAAAAACAATTTTATGAAATTCGGCAAAAATTTTTCAAATGAAGACTTGAAATTTTTACCGTTTTTTCATAAAATCTAATGCAGTGTTGTTTAAACCCGAGAAGGAGAGGGATTTATCCGAAAAGAAATTGCGGATTTGCGATTTTTGGTAAACTGAATAATAGAGTAAAGCAGAAACATTGATATTTTTTCTCACCGAACAGAGTATAAAATGAAAGAGTGAATATTTATGAATTGTTTTTTACGAACGGTCTTTTCGTTTTTGAGTTTGGCTTTTTTGACCCTGTGTTTGGAAGTTCCCGTTCATTCCAGTGTGGAAGATGAACTTTTCGGACCGGATTCGACGGTAAAAACCGGGAATCAATCTTCGGTGAATGCCCGAAAGGATCAGAAAAAAGAGAAAACACCAAAGAAAGAAGAGATCAAAGAACCGGTAAAACGAACTCCGGTTCCTTCCTCTCGTCCTCTTCCTCCGATGGAGATCACCAATCAAATCGATGCTGTTCTCCCGGCGGGAGCAATCGCAATGCTCCGCACAGCTCCTGTTTCCCGTGTAAACGATCAGGGAAAATTCCTGCTTGCTCAACTCGGATTGGGATCTTTTGCCCCGTTGGATTGGCTGAAATGGACTCCTTATGGAAAATCGCTGAATTTTCTCGATTTAAATCGCGGATTGGGAAGCGCTTTTTATGAAAATAACGGGCAAGTCTTTTCGCATCTCCTTGCGGTTCCAGTGAAAAATTTTCGTTCATTTGTTCTCGCGCTGGGAGCAAAATCGGGAAAGGTTCCTGATCCGGTTCCGGAAAAATATCTGATCGAACTTTCTGTTCCCAAAGGATCATTCTGCTGGTTGAATAAAGGATACGCGATTATAATTGATTCTTCATTGAAAGATCGTTCGAGTATGCTCCTTTCCGCTCCTTCCATTGCGTCAACTGAAAGGGAAGGGGCACCCGGAATCGGCGATCCTCTTCTTTCCGTTGAAGTATTCCAACGTGGAATTGCCAATCTGGATCTGCTTCGCAAGGCCATTTCAGATAATTATTCGAATTTGTTTTCCAATACGGTTAATACGATGGGAGTTCCTCTTCCCGATCCGGAAGTTCGAACGCAGCTTTTATCAAAGCTCGATCTCAATCTTCAGTGGATCGAACGGGATCTCGCTTATTTGCGATTGGACATGAACGTTCGGGACAAAGCGTCCATATGGTCGATCTCCTGTATTCCTCATCAAAATTCTTCGATGATGGCGCAAATTCAGGATCGATCCCGGGCGGATATGCCGATCGATATGATGTATCAGAGATTTCTGAAAATCGTTCCGGAGTACAGTGCGCCGATCGCCGGCCAAATCGATATGTCCCCGACCGCCGCCGCTTCTCTGGAGCCTCCGTTTAATCGCTTGAGGCATATTGAATATTCCCTTTCTCTTCCTCCTGAAGGAGAATTGCTCGCCGATTCCTGGTGTTTCTTCCTTGAAGTCGATGATGCGGAGGCTTTCCTTTACGAATTGACTGTTCCGAAAGCGCAAAAGATCGGCAGCTTTGAAGGATCCGAGAAATTGGGAGAACTCGGCGCGCGCATTTTGGGAAATATTGCCGTTCGAAGGCAAAATCGACAGGCGGGTCGTCGTTTCCCGAGATCCACTGCTGATCCCCAAAGCGCGGCCGAACGGGGACAAGAATTGGGTGCGCGATTGGGGGACGCGATCGGACGATCCATTGCGGAAAAACAGGTAATGAAAACCTATGATTTCGAAGGATACCCTCTTCGGATAAGCGATCTTGAAATGTATACGCGCAAAATGAGAGAAATTCGAGCCAAAGAAAGCGGACAGCTCCCGCGCAATCCCGTCGTTCTTAACGGAGAAAGAACCCTGATGATGTTAATCAGTAATATCATGAGCGGCCTGGAATCCGCTTCCCTGGACGGAATGGTTGCCAACGCCTTCCAAAAGTTCGCCGGTGCAGGGCAAATGGAAAATATTCCGCTCCTTGCCCGAAAGAATCTTTATCTCACTCTGGATCCAAAGCATTTACTCATCGTTCCCGGAAACGAAAATATTTTGCGAGAAGCCAAAAACAATTGGCCTTTTGCCGCAGATCATTATTTGCGCGGTGATTCCAATGCGATCGATGCCCGGCCGAATTCCGTCCATATTTCGACCGCGGATATTTCCTGGGATCAAATGTGGAATGAGATCCTTGCTGATATTCCGGATATCAATCAGCATCAGCTTCGATCGGTTACCCGAATTGATCCGGAATCCATTAAACAGCTGATCCAGATCGCACGCGCCGAGTATTTGCCCGGTATTCCAAGGAATATCATGGATCAGATCCCGTACGGAACTCCGCGCACATTTATTATTTCGACAACCACCGATTTTTCCGCACAATTCTATCATGCGATCCCGCATAAAACCTCGGCGGCATTTTTAAAATCCTGGCTCGAAATGAACCAGAAGAAAACAGAACAGAAAAAATAAAAGGAGGGCTGAAAACCCGGTTTTTTCTTCCTCTTCTGTTCAGAAAATACCGCAAAAGGAAGGTGCGGACCGGAAGCCCGCGTTCCCGGGAAAGTTTAAGAACCGTCCAGAAGATGAAATCCGTATTCCGGGGAAGGAATCAGAAAAAGGGTCAATAAACAAGGAGATCCTTTTTCTGCAGCCATCCTTCCTGCTGATCGGAAAACTTGACCCGATACCAGTTGCCGCGATCTTCCAATAGGGAAACCGTACTCAGCTCGGGAAGCGCTTCCTTATAAAGAGGTTCGTATTGAAGGGAATTTCCTTTGCGCGGTATTGCTTCTTTTGCCTGAACGATTCCGTATTGCCGATAATCGAAGCGATAAATATCATATAAAAAAGAAGTCGACAGGATTGCAAAAAGAAGTCCAAAAATCAAGGTGATATTCAGACAGAATCTTCTTTTACGCTGGTATCGGGCCGCCTCTTTTTTCGAAAGATCCTTTTTCATCAAAGAGAAAAGGAGAAGTCCCAGAAAACCTGCAAATGCAAATATTCCGCTCAGAACAGACAGTTGATACTTGGCCGGATATCCAATACGATTTTGCCAAAAGAAGATCAGTTCGAACAAAGGACGCACACTATTCTCTTTGGGAGCGACCATTTCAATATTGGAGATCAAATAGGAATTCTGCGGCATATATCGTGCGGCTTTTCGCCAGCAGGCAAGGGCTTTGGCTTTCTCGCCCGCCCGATAATAGGCGTTTCCCTGATTGTAAAACAGCGGTCCTGATTCCGTTCCCCGGTCAATGATCCCCTGATAGATCGCCGCCGATTTCAGAAAAAGATCTCTCGCGTCGTCCGATTTTTGTTCGTTCTCTTTATCTTGCGCTGTTTTCTCTTTTAAACCCGATTCTTTTTGTTCGGCTTCATCGAATACTCGAATCGCTTCATTGAAAGCCTTTTGATCATTCTGATCGGCCGATGAACATCCGGTGATTCCGCAGAAAAGAATTCCCGACAGGATCAGAATCATTTTCAAAGCGGACAGATCATTTTTGTTCTTTTTCATCAAATTCCTCAGAAATTTGCGCGTTCTTCGTTCTGATAAAAATTCATTCCATTCTTCGAATAAAGCCGGGGCGGTCCGAATGATCTCCAGCAAGGTTGATTTTTCATGTCCGTATCGGAGTTCTTCCAGCTGTTCGAACAGACGGCGGATATCGGGAAGAAATGCTCCGTTTTTCTGAGCAGAAAGACGGACAAGAAACGCATCGGTTTCCGAAGCGGTAAGCGTATCGATCGATCGATTAAAATATTCCTGGACCGGAACGAGAAACGCATTGCGTATTTTTGATGCTGCAAGTGAGGGATCTTCTGCGCCGGACTGTTCGAGCATTCGAATTCCCTCTTGAAAATCCGATCGGGCAATATGCGCGTTCTCTCTCTGTTTTCGGAACGATGCGATCTTTCCCTTTTTCAAGATCTGAACAGCGCAGAAAAAGAAAAATGCGGATCCGAAAAGGATCAGGCTGTTTTTCACCCAATCGCGAAGTGCGATTTTTTGATTTATTGCTCCGTTGGGATCAGTAAGGTTTGCGAAAATTCCTTCCGAGGACCTTGTGAGAACGATACTTTTGGACATCTTTCTATTTTGCGGAACAGTTCCCGTTGAAAGAACTTCGCTTGGATCCGCCTGTATGGGAATCGGATCAGAAGAAATTGATACAAATTTTTCCGACTTCACATCAAAATAGCTGATCGGAACTGCGGGAAACGTGATTTTTCCCGCTTTTAATGCCCGTATAGACCATGTAAAAACCGCTTTGTTCTTCGTAATATTCTCTGAAGGGGGATAGACTTTGAAATTCTTCGCAATTTCAGGAATGGACTCAAGAAGGGGCGGTTTAACCTGAAGAAGAGAACCTGTTCCTTCCAGTGCAAGAGTAAGGGTCAAGGCTTCTCCAACGCGAACTTTTTTGGGGGTGAAATCCGCTTTCCAGGTAAATTCGCCGAAAGCTCCGATATAATCTTTGGGGCGATTTTCTTCAGGGACATCTTTTACGCGAACAGTAAGCGGGGAAGAAATGACGTAAATATTTTCCGGCTTGAGAGAGGAATCGTCGTTGCCTGATGCAAAGACCCCTTTCATACTTGCCGGATCAAAGGAAAATTCTCCCGGCTTTTCCGCCTGAAATTCTCTTTCGAAAACGTATTTCCAACAGGAGATTTTTTGGCCGTTTGCGATCTTGCGTTCCGTTTTTTGTCCAGGCGGAAGAAAAAGAGCGGATCGGCTCCGATTCTGGAACATCGAAAATCCAAAATCGAAAGGATCATTGATTCGAATATTATTAACGATGAATCCGCCGTTTGTATTGCGGAAAGACATGATCCAATCTTCCCAATTTTTTGAGGGAATAAGTCCTTTTTCGAGCTTTCCGTCTTCCATCCAGGGAATGTAAAGAGCGCCGGGATCCGTATGGTCCGCGATCGCGAGAACAGGATCCCGATCCTGATATTTACCCGGAAGAGCTTTTACGTAAACAGTAAGAGAGATTCGAAAGGGAATCAGGGGATAGATCTCTTTCTTCGGACCGGACATTTCCAGCCCGACCAGATCCTGTTTGCCGGGAGGAACAACTTCGATTTCGATGGGGGTAATTGTCAACGTTCGATTCCCATCTTTAATAATCGGCGGTTCAATGCGAATACGTCCGGACGCTTTTGGGGTCAATCGAAAATTATAAGTAATTCCGCGGTCCTCAATTCGCGATTGTTGGCCGTTGACGATCGTGATCATCGTACTGTTCCGATTTTCTGCGCCGAGATCTTCCAGTTGAAATTCCGATGAAAGATAGGACATATCCGGTTTTGCCGGATTATCGAATCCATCACAATATATTTTCAATATAAAGGATTCTCCCTGGTAAACTTCATTCGGACGCGCCTCCATTCGAACAGAAGCTTTCTGTTTTTCGGCGGCTTTCCCATAAGGAACAAACAGGGCAAATATTATTAACAGCAAAAGACTCCATCTTTTCCGTTGTAAAATCGGGTTGCCTTTTCTCGTGATCATTTTGAATATCCATGTATTGAAAAATATTGTAAAATCTCTGAACAATTCATTATATCCCTTTTTCTGTTCGGCGGAATCACCAGTCTTTTTCCGGCTTTTCCGTTGAGAGGAAATAGCGCTTAAAGGCTTCCCGGGCATCATGGGCATCCTGTTGACGCTGCCGCACTTTGCGCATGAGAGCATCGATCTCTTTCTCGCGGTCCTTTTTTTCTTTGGACTCTTGCGGCTTCTTCTTCTCTCCGGAAGAATCTTTTTTCGGATCCTGGGAAGGTTCTTTCTCCTGCTTTTTCTGATCCTGAGAAGAATCCTGCTTCTGATCCTTCTTCTGCTGATCCTTGTTCTGCTGATTGGGGTCCTGAAGCGGTTTTGCGATCTCTTTCAAGTATTCCAGCAGTTTATCTTCCGATACAGGAATCGATTGATTCCTTTTTTCTTTTAATCCCTTTTGAAGAGAAGCAAGTTCTTCCTTGATCCTGGGAACGATCTGAACGGCAATTTCCATCGACTTTTCGATTTTTTCTTCCATCTGCTTTCGGGGATCCGCAGGATTATTCTCTTCTTTTTTCATTTGCGGAGTCTTTTCCTTTTTGGGTAAATCCGGATTCTCCTTTTTTTCGGCCGCCTTTTTTCGGGCAAGCTCCTGTTGGGCAAGCCGCTGCATCAGGGAAGTCCAGCGATCAATGAATTGGCTTTCCCAACTCTTTTTCTGATAATCGGAACCGGATCCTTTTCCATTTTGAAAAAGATCCTTCGATTCTTTCGATACTTTTTCCTGAAAGGCAACGGAACTGTTGACAAGATCCGGCCAGGAAAGAAGAAGGGTCCGTATTGAATTGAGATCTTCAATCGAATTTCGAAGAATCTCTTTCCCTTCCTTATCTTTATAGGAAAGGAGATGATCGGAAGATTTCGCGGTTTTTTCTTCCGCCCTTTTTAAAAGCGATTCAAAGAAATCAATCGATTTTTCCGGATTTTTACCCTGATTCTGCTGTTCTTTCAGAGATCGATATTTCTCGGTGAGGGAAGCAAGATCTTTATTGAGATCGGCCAAATCGGTTCCCGACTCATAAAGATTCTGATAATCGGATGGACTCTTGTCTGAATCACTCTTGGGCGAAAAACCATCGTCGATTGCCCGTTGCTCGTTTTCCAGCCATTGAAGATGAGCAGGAAAAGGAAGTTCATTCGCTCGGCGGTCCCTTTCTTCTTTTCGGGCTTTTTCGATCTGTTGATATTTCCAGCTTTTCAGAAGATCAAGATTTTCTTCCGACTTGATCTTCGTCTCTTGATTTTTTGCGGATTCCCGAAAATGCTCTTCCGCAAGAGAGGCAATTTCAAAAAGGGTTTTCAGCTTCTCTTGCCGCTTCAACAATTCTTCTCCATATTTTTTTAACGGATCTTGAGGAGCTTGCTGCACCGGTTGGGAAGGATCTTGAGTTGCCGGTATATTGGGTGAAGTTTTTTCCGGTTCGATCGGCTTTTCGCTTTCGCTTTTCAATTTTTCCGTGTACAGCAGTCCGAGATTATAATGAGTACGCGCCGCAATTTTGCCGTTTTTATCAAGTACGATCTCTTCGAAGATCTTCATCGCCTCTTCGGCTTTTCCTTCCTGAAGAAGTTGACTGGCCCGATTGTATTTCTCAAAGGAGGTTTCCTTCTTTTCCGAAGACGGTTGTTCCGCAGATTTTTCTTTCCTTTCCGGTTCTTTTGCCGGTTCCTGCGATGAAAGCGCGGCGGAATTCTGATTCGCGGAGGAAACCGTCTCTTGCGCCGGAAGCGGTGCTTTCTCTTCCGCAATTCCACTGGAAGACAAACAGAGAAATCCGGCCAAAAGAAGCGCAAGAGAATTTCCGGATGCGATCATCCGATCCGATTTCTGATTGGAAATAAAATCGGCCGGCTCCTTGTAAGGAGAGATCAGGAAAAAGATCATAAAGGCAATAATACCCGGGAAGAGGAATGTTTGAAATTGCTCTTGAAGAACCTGTTTTTCTTCTCCCTGATAATTTCCTCTTTTGAGTTGATCGAGATGATCCGAATAGATCTGTCCGAGATCAAAGGAAGCTGTTCCCGCAGGAATATAAACACCCCCGGATATTTCGGCGATCTGCTTGAGCAGTTGGGTATCCGCTTTGCTCCAGACCTCTTGCCCGTTGTATTTTTCATATCCGGTTCTTTTTCCATTCTGATCGAAGATGGGGATTCGTGCTCCTTCCTTGAAATTGCCCAAGGCGATTGTATAGATCCGGATTCCCAGAGAAGCGGCATTTTTTGCGGCCTCTTGCGGCATGGATTCCAGATCTTCTCCGTCCGTGATCAGAATGAGAGCTTTGTCCCGATCTTTATCGCGAGGAAGTAAACGGGCCGCAAACCGGATCGCGTCTCCTATCGCCGTTCCTCCCATGGGAGCAACGTTTGTATCGATATTTTTGAGCCGTTCGCGAAAGAAGCCGAAATCGGAGGTGAGCGGAACCTGAACAACGGGTTTTCCCGCAAAAGCGACCAATCCGATCCGATCTCCATGAACAACTTTTAAAAGATCTTCGATATCCAGTCGGGCAGCTTCCAGCCGGTTGGGGGCAAGATCCTCTGCAAGCATCGAGCGGGAAGTGTCCAGAAGAACGATCAGATCGGTCCCTTTGCGATTTACCTTTTCCAGCTTGACTCCAAATTCAGGACCCGAGAGGGAAAACCAGAACAGGGAAAGGGCGATTACCAAAAAGATCCCTTTTAAGATCATTCGGAATCGGCTCCGGTGCGGAAGAAGCAGTTCGGACATTCCTTTGCGGGCAAGAAGATCGGAAAGGATCCTGCGCCGCCGGATCGAGCGATAATAGATCCAGAGGATCAGCGGAACGGTCCAAAGACCGAGAAGATATCCCGGGTTGTTCCAACTCATATTTTCAATTTCCTTATTCTCAGTTGATGATTGTCTGTCTGTGATCAGGGGATCTTGCGAAATCGTGTATACACAAGAACAAGTCCTGTGCAGAGCGCAAGGAGTCCGGGCAGAAGAAACCAGCGGTATAATTCAATATATCTTGTATAAACACGATCTTCCTGAACGGTTCTTTCAAGTTTATCGATCTCTTCGCAGACTTTTTTAAGCGCATCGGTATCATTGACATGAAAGTACAGACCGCCTGTATCTTTCGCGATTCCTTTCAATGCGTTTTCATCCAGTTCCAGGATCTCGCGGCGAAAAACCTGCTCTCCGCTTGGACCGACAAAGGGGAAAGGAACCGGTTCGTTGGATCCGATCCCGATCGTATAGACTTTGATCCCTTTGTCTTTTGCGATTTTGGCCGCCTCTTCCGCCGTGATCACGCCGGTATTTTGAACACCGTCCGACAGCAGAATAATCACCTTGCTTTTGGCTTTTGCGTCTTTTAATCGCTCCACGGCGCAAAGAAGCGCATCGCCGATCGCGGTTGCCGATTCCTGCTGGATGATCTCATTTCGGATCTGCCGTCCGTATTTATCGAAAGGAGGACGGGGACATTCGATCATGGAAAGCATTTCGCCAAGTGTTGCATGATCCAGGGTTAAAGGACACCAGGAATCGACGAATCCTCCGAACGCGATGAGCGATACGAGATCATCCGGCCGTCCCCGGAATTCCTTGTTGCCGATAATAAAATCTTTAAAGACTTTTTTGACGACATCCAGCCGGTTGACCCGTTTTTTGTCGATAAAGAAATCCATCGCCTGCATCGATCCGCTTCTGTCCAGACACATTGCAATCGCGATTCCTTCTGTTCGGACACGAAAATCTTCCAATCCTTTCTGCGGACGCGCAAGAGCGGTAATCATCAATAAAATTCCAAGAGAGATCAGTCCGTATACAAACGGTTTGATCCGCGCCGCCAAGGATCGCGGGATCTGTTGAAATTCCGAGATATTTGAATAAACAAAAACCTGCTTGATCGACGACCGTTTTTTCCAAAATACGATCAGGATCCAGATCAGGATCAGTGAAAAAAACCAGGGGTTCTGGAATCTCAGGATCATGGTCGATCTCCTTTCTTTTCCGGTTCTTCAGAAGTTGAGGATCGGGGAGGATCGACGACCGCACGCGCACTTTTATATCCCCGGAAAATATCGTCCGTTGTCGGTTGAAATTTCGCGAATTTTACCAAATCGGAAAATTCCAGAAAATCTTTTAAATGGATTCGGGCCGATTCATCGAAGTGAAGAGATCTTTTCTGCTGTCCGGACAGTTCATGTAAAAATTCTTCCGTCGTCTGTTCCGGAGCGCGAATTCCGCTGATCTCTTCGATAAACCATCGAACGATTCCCGTGATTTTTATATAGAAGGTGCGGACGTCCCGTTCATAGATCTTCGTTTTCATGAGCAGTTCCAGATCCTCAATCGCTTTTTCAGAAGGAGTAAGCACTTTGGTTTTTATTGCGATTTCACTTTCTTTGCGGCGCCGCAAAAGGAAGATCAAAATGCCCATTGTAAAAGCAAGTCCGATCGCACCGAACAAAAAAAGGCGTGTCCGGTCTTTCAGAATTCCGAATGGTCCATTGATCTTGTCGAGAGTTGCTTCCGTGTTTTCATAATCCGAAAAGACCCTGATCTTTCCCGCCGGAATAATAAGAGTTCGCGTTTGATCGGATCCGTTTTTTTTCAGCTTGACCGGAATGGGCGGAAGAACGCACTCACCGCTTTTTTGCGGACGCAATTTAAAGCGAAAAACGGAATTTTGAATATTGTCCTTGATCGAGCCGGAAGAATATTCCGAATCCATTACTTCGAAATTTCCATAAATTTCCGGAAGGACCGTTTTTTCGAGCGTATAATCCGCGCTTTGCTTTCCGATAATCGTAAGGAGCAGAATATCGGATATTCGCGGAGAAATCGGAGTAATGATCGCATCGATCTCCGCTTTTTCCTCTTCCCCGCGTATGGTCCGGATGTTTTCGTTTTTGGGATTGCCCGCCCAACTCGAATTCGATCCGGAAAGGAAAGGGAAAATGAAAAGGGGAAGAATCAGAAAAAAGCCGATCCGTTTCCTGTAATATTTTATCTTTGTAAACATGATTCATGATCTCCTTTTTACCGGAAACGCCTTTCACGGACTTTGAAAAAACGGCGCAGTTCATTAGTGAAATCGGAATCGGTTCCAATAGAGAGCTGATCGACCTTTCCCCGTTTGAGATTTTCGGCAACGGATTTTCGTTTGATGTCCAGCTGCCGGGCAAGATATTCGCGGACAGAGGAATCACCGGTATCGACTTCAACCGTATTTCCCATTTCTGGATCATAAAGGGTAAGAAAACCGACGTTGGGAAATACTCGTTCGCCGGGATCTTCCAGCGACAGGGCAATTAAATCGTGTTTGCGGCGGCAAATCGCAAGTTCCCGGCCCGGTTCCGGCGCCAAAAAATCGCTTAAAAGGAAAATTACCGCACGCCGTTTGAGAACCCGATTTACATATTCAAGGGCGGCATTGAGATCGGTCGGTCGGGCAATCGGCTCACATTGAACAAGTTCCCGCAGTAAATGGAGGATATGAGCTTTTCCTTTACCCGGCCTGTAATAATCTTCCGGTTTATCGCAAAAGGTTAATAGTCCGACTTTATCATTATTTTTCAATGCGGAAAACATTAAGGTCGCAACCAGCTCGATCGCCGTGTCCCATTTTGACCGCTCGGTTCCATAGATCCCCGACGCCGAAATATCAACGACAAAAAGAACGGTTAATTCTCGTTCTTCCACAAACCGCTTGATGTAAGGACGCCCCGCTCTTGCGGAAACATTCCAGTCAATCGTTCGAATATCGTCGCCCGGCTCATATTCCCGGACTTCACTGAATTCCATTCCCCGCCCGCGAAATACACTTTTGTATTGACCTGCAAAAAGATCGTTCGCAAAGCGGTTCGAAAGAATCTCCAGTCTTTTGACCTTCTTCAATAAATCATTGACGGACAAAGGCATAATCGCACCCTTTCTCTCAATTTCATCATTTTATTCCCTCCTCCCGTTTTCTGTTCTCTGTTTCCGAATTCCATTACGGAACAGGAACGACATCAAGGATCTTTCGAATGATATCTTCAGAAGTGGTTTCTTCCGCTTCCGCTTCATAGGACAGAATGATCCGATGCCGAAGAACATCATAAACGATATCCTTTACATCCTGCGGAGTGGTGTATCCCCGTCCGGCAAGAAAAGCAATCGCCTTTGCTCCTTTGCCCAAAAAGATCGAAGCGCGGGGAGAGGCCCCGAAATCGATCAGATGCCGAATCTCACCAAGATTGTATTTCTCCGGTTCCCGGGTCGCTTCCACGATCCGGAGGATATAATCCCGAACACTGTCGTCCAAGTAGATCCGGTCGGTGATCTTCTGCATCTCCAGAATTTCCGATTCACTGAGAACCGCTTCCGTTTTAGTATTTTGAGGATCGAGTGCCCGATCCAGGATTTTTCGTTCTTCCGCGGGAGTAGGGTAGGTGATCCGCAATTTCAGCATGAACCGATCCACTTGCGCTTCCGGAAGAGGATAAGTCCCTTCCTGTTCGATCGGATTTTGGGTCGCCATTACAAGAAAGACTCCATTGAGGGGGAAAGTATTTTCTCCAATGGTTACCTGGCGCTCCTGCATCGCTTCAAGAAGGGCCGATTGCACTTTCGACGGGGCCCGATTGATCTCATCCGCAAGCACAAAGTTGGAAAAGATCGGGCCTTTACGTGTTTGAAAGGTCCCTTCCGAGGGAAGATAGATCATGGTTCCGATCAAGTCGGCGGGCAATAGATCCGGGGTAAACTGGATCCGTTGAAATTTTGTTGCCAACGCTTCGGCAAGGGTCTTGATCGCCGTCGTTTTCGCAAGGCCGGGAACGCCTTCCAATAATACATGCCCCCCGCATAAAAGGCCGACAAGCAGACGATTTATCATCGTCTCCTGTCCGACGATAATCCGCCCGATCTCCTGTCGAAGACGCGCGATTTTTTCTGCTTGCTTCTGGACCTCTTCTCTGATTTGATTGACTTCTGATTCCATCTTGATTTTTACCTCTCCGATTCATTGTTGTGTATATTGTGTATTTTACAGCGTAAAAATAGATAAAATACACAAATATATTACCAATCGTTTTTCGTCTCCGTTTGTATCTGTTGCCGATTCCCTTGATGATCATTCAAAAAAAAGCGGAAAATACTTATTTAAAGACTATTTTCCGCAAAAAAATGAGAAAATCAAGAGGGGTACCCCCGGCGAATCCTCTTGATTTCTGTTCGATTACTTCTTTTTAGAATTGACCGGAGGGGTCTTTTCGTCCGAACTCGGGTTTGAAGGCTGCGAGGTCGATTTCGAAGAATCTTCCTTTACCGGATTTCCTTGCGGCTGATCTCCTTGAGGAGGATTGGCAACGGGAACCGCTTCCGCGGAAATCTGAACTTCCTCGACGACGACAACGGGAACCGCCTGATCATTTTCGGCCTGTTCCTTTTGCAATTCCCGATAGACGCGAAGTCCGCGCGGAACCTGAACTTTATTGATCGTATACACGTATCCATTATTGCATTTCACGATCCCTGTTGGATAGGCTTTGACCGAATGGCATAATTTTCCGGATCCAAGGCAAGGTCTTCCGTCGGGAGTACATACTTTATGCAATTTCTTCATTTTTTCACAAAGTTGAGGACAGCATTCTTTTGCCTTTTTAAACATTTCCTTATCCATCATTTTCTCGCAATCTTCCGGATTGCAGCAGCAAGCGGCTTCCTTAAGTTTTTTGAGCAGTTCGGGCGAGAGAGATTTCGGACAGACGTGATTCAAAACGAGTGCGGAAAGCGCCGCTTTGCAGCCAAAAAGATCGTCCAGATCCTTTTTATCCCATCCTTCGAAGGCTTTGTTGGTGGGCGCAAAGATCGTGCATTCTTTAGCGGAAGCAAGAACATCTTCCAATCCGGAATCGTGAATCGCGCGGGCAAAGATCGAACATTCGGGTGAAGACATGATGCAGGAAAGAACAGATTCCGGACAGGAATCCGCTTTCAACTCTGCTGCCGGCGATTCTTTTTGATCCTTTTTCGCTTCGTCGGCAAAAAGGGCAAGCGGAAGTGCAAGCGCAAAAACAAGAACAAACAGGCGGAACAGTTTTTCAATTTTCATTGTATTACCTTTCTCTGAGTATTTTTACATTGGTATCCCTTACGGGCTTTGCCCGTACACTGAGGAACATTCGTAGGATAGATTTTCAGAGAAAGGAAATGCGCCCTTCTGTTATTTTTTCAGGTTTTTTGGCTCTCTTTCACTCAAAATTTTGAAATTGATCTCCGAACACGTTTTCCGTGGGCGGAAGGATCAGTTGACCATCTTGAAGGGACCAACCATCGACCCCTTTCAGGAAAGAAGAAAGATCCGGATAAACCGCATGGCTGAGAAATCGAACGGCCCAATTCGCGATCATCGGAGTAATACTGATCACTTTCGCGTTGTTTTTCCAGGCTTCCCACATTTCAACGGCCGTTCCCATAGAGGCTTCCGGAATGTAAGCGATCAGGAGATCAACATCGGTTCCGCACATCCGATTATGCTTTAAAAAGGTCTCTTTGCCTGTTTGGTCGGTGTAGTTCAGAGAATTCTGATGATTTCCAAACGGATCGTATATTTCGGCATCCGGAAATTTTGTCCGAAGTTTGTCCGCTATCTCTTTTCGATAATTTTGGCTGTGAATCGATTTTTCCTGAATGGATCCCTGCATAATTCCCGCAATAAATATTTTCATTTTTGTCCCCTTTTTCGATTTTTTCTTGTATTATAGCAGGAAAACGATTTTCTCCAACAGTTGAACTTGTCTGAAAAAATGATATAATTGACTTTCGTCGAGTGGATTATCCATCACTTCTCAACAGAATTGGGAGAAAAGAAAATGTTTGCAAGAAATCTGTTTGGGCAAAAGAAAATTTTTCATCGTTTTCGGGTCGGGATATTAAGCATTGCAGTGTTGTTTACGATATCCGGATTGCCCGGAGCGATTGCAGATCAATCAACCGCCGCAAAAGAAGGATCAAAAATGAAAAAGATCGAATCATCGTTGTTCGGAAAAACAAAAGAAGGGAACGAGGTCCACGCCTGGACATTGACGAATGCCAACGGACTCAAGGCAACGATCCTTGATTTCGGAGGGGTTCTGTATTCCATGGATGTTCCCGACAAGAATGGAAAATTTGAAAATATCTCCGCGAATTTGGCGACGGTTCCCGAATATCAGGAAAACCGTCCTTTCTTCGGATCGTTGGTTGGCCGATTCGGGAACAGAATCGCGAACGGAAAGTTTAAACTCGATGGAAAAGAGTATACACTTCCTCAAAATAATGGTCCGAACTCTCTTCATGGAGGTTTGAAGGGATTTGATCAGAAGATCTGGTCCGCAGAACCGGCCGAAGATCAGCATACGGTTGCCCTTCGTTTGAAATACCGCTCTCAAGACGGTGAAGAAGGATATCCCGGCAATCTCTCGGCAACGGTTCAGTATATTTTGACGGATGAAAATGAACTGATCATTGATTATGCCGCCTCTTCCGATCAACCGACTCCGATCAATCTTACCAACCATACTTTTTGGAATCTTGGCGGAGCAACTTCCGGATCGATTCTGGATCATGAAATGCTTCTGGGAGCAACGCATTTTCTTCCGACGGATTCCACTCTGATCCCGACGGGCGAGATCCTTTCAGTAAAAGATACTCCTCTTGATTTTACCGCGAAGAAAACGATCGGACGCGATATCCGCGATATTAAGGAACCGCAATTCAACGGCGGATACGATCATTGCCTGATCCTTGCTCCTCCGGGAACAGCAGACGGGAAATATCGTTTTTGCGCTTATGTCCGCGATCCGAAGTCCGGACGCGCAATGGAGATCAAAACAACCGAACCCGCCGTCCAATTCTATTCCGGAAATTTCCTCAACGGATCCATTGGTGTCGGGGATTACAAATATCAGAAGCAGACCGCTTTCTGTTTGGAAACACAGCATTATCCCGATTCTCCGAATCATTCGAATTTCCCCAGTACGATCCTTGTTCCCAACAAGATCTATCGGCATACAACGATCCATCGATTCACTGTTGAACCGTAATGAAAGGCCCAGATCAATCATGAAAACGCTAATCGTAATCGCTCATCCCAATACGGGCAAAAGCTTTAACCACGCATTGGCCGATCAGGCCAAAAAAACGCTGGAAGCAAAAGGACATCAGGTTGTTGTTCTCGATCTTTATGCGGATCGGTTCGATCCCGTATTGCCGCTGAACGAAGAAAAGAAAGCAGAGGACGATCTTCCTCCGGAGATCCGGGAAGCGATGCAATATGTTCGCGAAGCCGATGGAATGATCTTTATCCATCCCAATTGGTGGGGAACTCCGCCCGCGATTTTAAAAGGATGGATCGATCGTGTTTTGCGGCAGGGATTTGCCTATAAATTCTCGGATCAAGGACCTGTTCAGCTCTTGACCGACAAAACCGTTCAGGTCTTTTCGACTTCCAATACGCCCAAAGAGGTCGAAGAAAACGTGTATCACGAACCCTTGGAAAATTTCTGGAAAACGATCGTTTTCGGACTTTGCGGCGCGAAATCTTTTGAGCGCCGAAATTTCGAATCGATCATTATGAGTTCGCCGGAAGATCGGGCAAACTGGTTGAAAGAAGTCGAAGAAACGGTCAATCGGCGTTTTTGATAAACGATTCCAAATGAAAGAATACACGGAATTGCGGAGCGATCGTTTACGTTTCCTGTTCCGTGCAGATTTCAGTTGGCGGCGGTGCGAATGATCTCGTCGATCGAGGTCAATCCGCTCAGCACTTTTTTCCAGCCGTTTTCTCTCAAGGTTTGCATTCCTGCGGCCCGTGCGGCTTTTTTGACCTCGGAAGAGGGCGCGTTCGATCCGGCAAGACGCCGAACTTCGTCGTCCGGGATCAGAAGTTCATAAATGGCCGCTCGTCCGGAATAGCCGGTTTGCCGGCATTCGCGGCACCCTTTTGGACGAAAGATCTGAACATCCTTATCCTGGAGACGGTCAACCGGAAAATCGGAAGGAATCTCCGATCGATCCGGAATGTAAGGTTCTTTGCAATGCTTGCATAATTTTCGGATCAGACGCTGGGCCATGATTCCTTCGACGGTTGTACTCACCAGAAACGGCTCGATCCCCATATCGATCATACGGGTATAAGCGCCCGCTGCGTCGTTCGTATGAAGTGTACTGAAGACAAGGTGCCCGGTCAAGGATGCCTGAATTGCGTTTGTCGCCGTTTCCAGATCCCGAATTTCCCCGACGAGAACGACATCCGGATCATGTCGAAGAATTGCCCTTAAACTTGCTGCGAATGTCAATCCGACTTTCGTATGCACCTGGATCTGATTGATCCCGTCCAGCTGATATTCGATCGGGTCTTCGGTCGTGATGATCTTTGTATCTTCACTTTTGATCTCATTGAGCGCGCTGTAAAGGGTCGTTGTTTTCCCGCTTCCTGTTGGTCCGGTCACCAGGATAATTCCGTGCGGTAATTTGATCAATCGGCCGAACTGATCATAGATATCCTGATCCATTCCGACTCCGCGCAGCGTAAAGTTCATGCGATCCTTGTCCAGAATACGCATTACAATTCCTTCTCCATGGAGCATGGGAATGATCGAAAGCCGAAGATCAATTTCCCGATTGGCGACTTTGAGCTTGATCCTCCCGTCCTGAGGAATTCTCTTTTCCGCGATATTCAATCGGGCCATAATTTTCAGACGGCTTACAATGGAAGATTGAAAACGGTTGATCTCCGGGGGCATCGGCTGAGTTTGCAATACACCGTCAATACGGTATCGGACTTTCATCCCGGATTCCTGCGCTTCAATATGAATATCGCTTGTTCCAAGTTCGACAGCTTCTGTAAGAATGTCGTTGACCAGGCGGACAACAGAGGCTTCCTGAGCCATCGCGGCATCGCCGCTTTGATCCCAATCGATCTCTTCAAGAACTTCCACTCCCTGCTCGTCCGATTGCGCCAAAAGACCATCGATCGTTTCCGCACCTACTCCCAAATTGGATTTGATCAGTTTGGCAAGTTCGTTCGGAAGGGCAAGAACAGGGCAGACCGGTTGTCCTGCCGCTGCGGAGATCCCGTCAATCGCGTTGAGATCGAACGGATTTCCGATCGCGATCAGAAGTTTATTGTCTTCCTGGATCCCAAGCGGAAAGATATTGTATCGGTGGATCATTTTTACAGGAAATCGATCCAGAATATCATCGGGTATTTCCGTCTTCGCAAGATCGACAAGATCAAGTCCAAGCGATTTGGCGAGCAGATAAAAAGCATCTTCTTCCGATCGAACACCCAACGGATTGAGAACGGATTGCAGACGGGCATCCTGCTCCAGCGCTTCCCGGGCAATTTGAAGCTGGATCGCGCTGAATCTTTTCTCAAGATCGGATCGTTCAATAAAAACCGCTTTGCTTGCTGGACCCATTGAAATTTCCTTTCCGGATCAGGTCGAACTTTTTCCGGCAAAAAGTTGGGACGCGTTCGGATACTCGTGCATCGCCCCGGATTGTGTGCATATAAACGCGGCGTAATCATTTGCTTTCGCATTGATCTCGTCCAGCGGCCGCCCTTTAAGAAGACCAACCGCACAGACCGCCGTAAAGGAATCGCCTGCTCCCACGGTATCGGCAATTTTGACCTCTTTCGCAGGACAGTACGATCGGTTGCCGGAAGCGTCCATCAGAAAACTTCCTTTCGATCCGGCGGTTAAAACGACATATTTTATATCGAAGGATCTCATAAAATGCTGAACTCCTTCTATAAGATCACTCCGAATTTCCCCGGATTCCGGCGATGCAAAAAGACCATTCTCCTTTTTGGGAAAATACGGCATTCTCTCTGTGAACAAGGAAGCAATAATAAACAGTTCCTCGTCGTTGAGCTTGAACACGTCTGTTGTATGGAGCAGTTCCTCGATCAGTTCCCGGCGATAAAAAGGGGCGCGCAGATTCAGATCGAAAATACGAAGACATCGATTCGGAAGCTGCTTTAAAAGCAAACGCAATGTTTGCAGATTATTTTCCGATCGGGCCGCAAGGGATCCAAAGTAGAACGCGTCCGCCTGTCCCGCAAAAGAGAGAAGGGGCGGAGTCGCTTCAATATAATCCCAAGCAACATTCTGAACGATCTCATAGGCCGGCTGGCCGTTTGCGTCAAGCAGAACATTGACCGTTCCGGTCGGATGAATCGGATCGATCTGGACAAATTGTCCGGAAAGTCCGTTCGCTTTGAGTATGGAACAGATCTCATCACCGAGAGGATCTTTCCCGATACGGGTATTGATCAGCGCGGAGGCCCCGATTGCATTCGCATGCCAGGCAAAATTCGAGGGAGCCCCGCCCGGCTTTTTCCCGGAAGGAAGAAGATCCCAAAGGACTTCTCCAAATACAAGGATTTGATTTTCCATGTGCATGTTCAGTTCTGTTTCCTGTTCCTGTAATGTAAGGGGACTTACTGCTTTCGATAGAAAATCAGGGCATTGTCGAAAAGACAAGCCCTGATTTCAAGGAGAAAATACTTCGGTTTTTCTGATTTTGTTTAAAGCGTAAACGCCGGCCCGCTTTTCCCGGATCGAGATAAGGGAGGCCTTCGTTTACGGATTACATGATTATTTCAACGCGATTGTATGAACCGAACGCTGTTCCGAAAAATCAAACGCGAGAACCGCGGTGTTTCCAGGGGTAAGCGAAGTGGTTTTTACCTGTTCGCGGAGCTGGCCGTCTTCAACGGATACAACCTTGATCTCGAATTCATAGGATTCGCCCGGGATCAGATTCTTCGCGGTGAAATTTCTTTCTGTTCCGGTCAGCTTGGTCCGATAGCCGTTAATATAGACGACGGAATTTTCCGGAACGTTCATTTGCAGAACACCGCTTGTTCCCGGCAGAGGGGACGGCGTTTTGGCCGGATTGGCGGCCGGAGCCGGACCTTGACCCGGGGCCGGATTTCCCGATGCCGGATTTTGCTGAGGCGCGGCCGGCTTCTGTCCGAACGGAAAAGCGGGGGTGGGCGTCTTGATCGAAGAGTCAATTCCAAAGGTTGCATTTCCGGAATTGCCTGGAGTTGATCCGCTCGCGGCCGGAGCCGGGGCAGGCAAGTTGAACGATTGACCGTTCGCTGCCGCCGGTTGACCGCCGGTGAACGGCTGTCCGCTGGCGGAAAATGAACCCATATCACCGCCATCCGCTCCGCAGCAGGAAGAACCGGTTCCGCCGCTTATGATCGATCCTCCTCCGCAGGGATCAC
>JAUNSU010000177.1 GCA_030539035.1 Planctomycetia bacterium | reverse complement strand
GCCCAGCGCATTCCAGCCCGGGGCAAGGGAGCGAAGCGACCGGCACCCCGGGTTTACGTGCCCTCAAAAAACAGCGCGCTGTAAGCGCAGTGCAAAAAGAAGCAAGGACACAAAAAAGGGTTCGAACCAGAACACGGGAGCGACGCCTTGCCGCCGACCGCAAGCCCGTAATGGAGTGAGCAAAGCGAACGGAATTAGGGAATCAACATTATCGGGAGATCGTAATTCAACACTTATTCGAATCACAACGTTTTTTTAGAGATACCAACTCCATCACAGAGCGGCGGCGCAGCCGCCGGGTGCCCGAGACGGACACCATCCCAGCGCTCGGATTCGAACCGTGTTCGCGGATCAATCCCTTCTCCGCTTCCCCGGTTTAATGGGAGATTATCTCTTTTAAAAATTCAACGTTTATTGGGGAAGACCCTCCGGCGTTGCCGTCGGGAAAGGGCGGCCGGAACAACGAGGAGGATACAGAGGGAACTCTGAGAACAAAAGTACGAATGTCGAATTTTATTTCTTGTCTTTCTTGCATATCGCTCCAAAAAATAATATAATAGATCTCTGTGAATCTCTATCGAGAAATATCCCAAAAATTTTTGCACAAATCGACCAAAGGAAAAATCCATGAAAACGATTTCGCGTATTCTCTTTCCGCTTTTATGTTCATTCACTTTCCTCTTTACAGAGGTAAATTTGATGAACTGGAATTTATGCTCCGCCGAAGAAAAAGAAAAGCCCGTCAACGGTGAACAGATCATTCCCGTTAATAAGGAGCTTTCCAATAATTTCATTCTTGGAAAAACTCCGGACCTTTCACAAAACGCCTGTTCCTTCGCGATGCGATTTAAACTCTTCGAAAAAGGAGGGCCGGTTAAACTCGCCAACGCGAATTTAGGAATGCTCTTTTCCGTTGCGAGCGGATATTTCGACGGTATTCGGGCGTGGTATTCCTGGAACGAACAAAGGATCTGCTTCGAAATCGGGCGAGTCAAAGAAAAATCGTCCATTGGAATCTCTAAAAATGGTGTTCACCCCTATCTTCTTCATGATCTTGTCTGCACTTACGACGGAAAGAAAATGTGCCTCTATGTCGACGGTGAACTCGGGGCGGAAGCTCTCTATTCGGGTAAAATCGACAGTAAAAACGCGCCGATCAAGGTCGGATTCGGAGGATACGGAATCGGATATAATCGAATGTTCGTCGAGCAACTGGAGTATTATCCGCGTGTGCTTGCGAAAGAGGAAATTACCCGTCGAATGAACGCGTTTACCCCGGAAGATCGTGAACAGCAAAAACTTTTTAAAAATTTTTCCTCCTTCTCCTGTAATGGTGCATTCTCTCTGGAAAACGATTCCCGTTTAATTGAAAAATATCAAGAATTGATCGAACAATACGATAAAAATTCCACTTTCTCCTACGACTTCCAATTTATGCTTTTTCAGCGTTTTATGTATCAGAAAAATTACCGGAAAGCGGCTCCCCTTCTTCTGAAAGAAACGAAAGATCTCTTAGACTCCGAAGAACCGGATCCGAACAATGGGGAACTTGTCAATAAACGAATCAGCCGATTTTTCGCCGTATGGGAATCACTCCAAACTTTGGATCAAAAGGTTCACGGATCATCAAGATATAAGGATCTGATCAATCAGCTCGCGAAAAAATTTCCCTCCGAGATCAAATTATACGAAAAAATTGCTCTTTTGGAATCCAAAATGCTTGATCGTGTCCGAAAACTGGAGAAAGACGCAATCAAGGAATTTCAAACGACTTCTGAAGCGGCATACAAAGGAACAACGACTCTTTATCTTGCCCCCAACGGATCGGATCAGGGGACGGGATCTCAGGAAAAGCCTTTTGGCTCCCTGCGGTATGCTCTGGAGAAAACCGCGGAAAAGGCCCGTAAAGGAGAAAATATCGTTCTTTCCGTTGCGTCTGGAACGTATTTCTGCGATCAAACGGCCGTTCTGGAAAATTTGCAGAACGCCGGCTCCCTGCTCATAAAAGGAGATCCCGATCATCCTCCTGTCTTTACCGGAAAGAAGGTTTTAAAGAATTTTCAGTCCGTTCAGGGAAAAACGATCGCGGCGCGATTTGCCGAATCGGCCTGGTCAAAGATCCTTGTTTGCGATTTAAAAGAAAATGGCATCTCCGATTTCGGGAAAATGGCCAATCGCGGATATCCAGTCGCAGACAAAATGGCGCCCTGGACCGATCTTTATATTGACGGAACCGCGCAGACGATTGCCCGATGGCCTAACGAAAAGGAGGATCCGCTCAACTTCGGCGAAGTGATCCACGGACCCAAAGCTGTTCTTGAAGGACGCGCAAAACGAACGGATTCCGGAACATTCCGATATGATTTCGATCGTCCGGACCGTTGGCAGCTCTCTGATAAACCGGGAGAAAACGATATTTGGGCAACAGGTCTGTTCCAATGGGAATGGGCCGGATGTAATCGCAAAGTTCTGAATATCGATCGAAAAAATCATCTGATCACGGTCGATTACAACAATGTTTCCGGTCGATTTCATTATTATTTCCGCAATATCCTGGAAGAACTCGATGTTCCCGGCGAATTTTACATTGATCGCAAGGAAGGACTCCTCTATTTTTATCCTCCGGCGGGATTTGATCCGCAAAAATCCTTGGTCGAATTCCCGGTCTTTTCCGATTCTTTTGTTCAGTTGAAGAACACGGAGAAAGTGATCTTTCAGAATCTGATTTTTTCCGGAACACGAGGGACGGCTTTTCTGGGAGATCATTGCAAGAACTGCTATCTGGATCACTGCACGATCGAAGAGACAGGTGTTCACGCGTTGATCATGAATAAAAGTTCCTTTTCCGGAGTATTTCATTCGACTCTGGAAAAGCTCGGCGGCTGCGGAGTCCGATTTGAAGGAGGAAACCGGCAAAAGTTCGAGCAGTCGGGGCTGATGGTCCATGATACGCGGATTGCGACCTTTTGCCAGGTGGATCGGGCCTACGCCGCTGCGGTTCAGACCGAAGGATGCGGAATAATCGCAACCAATAATCTGATCTACGATTCCCCGCACCACGCGTTCAATACGGATGGAAGCGACCAGTACTGTGCGCGGAATGAGGTCCACAGCGTTGTTTACGAATACAGCGATCAAAGCGGGATCGATATTTACTGCGATCCGATGTACCGCGGTATTGTAATCGAAAAGAATTTCTGGCATCATATCGGATCCTCTCTCGCCTTGTGCGGACAGGCGGGGATCCGGCTCGACGACGCCATTTCCGGCGTTGTAATGAAAGACAATATATTCTATCGATCCAGCGGAGGCGCATTCGGCGGGATTCAGATCCACGGCGGAAAAGATAATCTCTGTATCGGCAATCTTTTTGTGAATTGCAATAAATCGTTCAGCTTCTCTCCTTGGCGAACGACCCGATATCTGGATCAGTTCATTCACGGAAAACATGGCACTTATGTCAAAGAATATCTCGCGTCGGGTATTTATCCGTTTGTGGACGAAGATCTGGAAAAAAATCTGAATCGGAACTATATTTTCCATAATGAATCGATCAACGGCGAGATCTTTCAGACGAATGGAACTCAATGGGATATCTTCGTCGGAAATACATGGAAAAAAGAAAAAAATGAATTAAGCGCGGACGGTCCGATTCCCTCTCCGCAGGATCTTCGGAAAAAACTGGAAAAGATCTCCGGGCGATCCTTCAGAGAGATCGGGCTGACAGGAGGGCAGGAAAAGATTCCGCACGCTGTTTCCCCTCATTATTCGGAATACAAAAAGTAAAAACCGATTTTGTTCAGCAAAAAAAAAGGTGCCTTTCGGCACCTTTTTTATTAAGATCAGATCTTAGAACTTGTAGAGAACATCGAAGGCCAGCGTGTACTGGGACTTCTTGAGTCCGTCCCGATCACCTGTGGTTTCGGGCGCGCCGAAGATCGCTTGATCACTGGAATCATATCGGATTTCCGGGCGGACGATCAGGTTATCACCAACCATCGGGGACCAGTTCGCACCAAGTCCGACATTGAACAGATTGGTTTCGAATGTCTCGCCGTCCGCAATATCGGTCGATCCTTTTTGCCATTCGGTCCGAAGTCCGAACTTCCAGCAAGGATTCCAGGTGTAGAACAAGTAACCGGCAAAGGTCTGATAATCAACATTATCGGTGCCAAGGACGTGCATCATATCGGTAACACTACTGTAGTAGTAATCACCGGCGTCCGCCGCTTCATCACCGTTGAAGGATCCGTAATTATACATGAAAGCGGCATCCCATTTGCAGTTCAGCTTACGGGTAAAGACGACATCATTATGGAAACGATCGCCTTTGATTCCGTACATCGCGCCGTCGCCGACCAAATAGGAGTACTTGACATCCCAGCAGTCCGCTTTGTACTTGAACGCTCCGGTGAGCATGCTTTCATCATAATCGTTTTCGAACGTGTTGTTAATGCCGTTGACCCAACCGATGGTAACATCAAGATTTTGGAAACCGTTCCAGGAAACGAGAGCTCCGGAGTGAGTGATCGGGGTAACATCGAAGTTTCTCGCGTAAGCATAGAAGAATCTCTGATCCGCGCGAGCACTTTCGTATCCGGCCAGTCCGTAAAAATGACCGGCTTTAACGGTGAAGTTGTTTACGGAGAATTCGCCGTACAACTGCGGCATTGCGAATCCGTATCCTTCACGCTGTCCATCAGTCAAAGTCTGAAGATTGTTGAAGTCGGAAGATCGTTTTCCGGTTTCCCACTGGCTGTCCCATCCGGTGTATCCGGAAAGATAACGGGCATCACGTCCGAACATGGTGTCGTATCCAAAACCCCAGTCCATGATTCCGCAACCGTTTTGGGCCTTCTTGAAGACAGAGATATACGCTCCGTCAAGTCCAAGAGTATTGTCGGATCCGGCGTTGAGAACGTTGTATTTCGCTCCGCCGTTCGACATTCCAAAAGTTCCTCCCGCATTGATATACCCATTGTATTCAATCCCGCAAAGAGGAGAATAGCAAGCGGAAGTACAGGAAGGATCTGCACAGCTGACCGCTGACAAATCGTTCGCGCAAGTTCCGCATCCAACAGTGTCAAGACCGCATTCACCAGCCCAAGCGTTTCCCGTCAGCATCGCCGCGGCAAGAAGCAGGTAAACTCTAAAAGAAGATTTTTTCATTGTACGTTCCTCTCATCCTTAATTTTTTAAAAACATCCTGTTTATTTATCCCGATTGTAAGGGATTTCCTTTTACCAACAGTTCCGCTATCGGTATTTTTTTCAGTCAAACTTTTCTTCGAATCGAAATCCTTGAGACTTTTTTGCATTTAGTACCGTTTCAGGGCCTGTAGTATCGGTTAATAAAAAATTAACGATCTCGTAATTTACGTAATTTAGACAGACTGCAAAACCTCTTGTTCCAGCGAGGAAACCGCATGATCCGTTAAATTTACGAGTAAATGGGTGTCGATCTCTTTTAAAGAATCCACCGTTAGTGGGATGGCCCTCCGACGTTGCCATCGGTGTAGGGCGGCCGAGACGACGAGGAGGAGACAATGAGGACGGTGGGGACACTGAGGACAAAGTGGATAAAGGAGATAGTGGAGACAAAGGGGATCGGAGAGTTCGAATCACCGAGCTTTTTAGGGTATTTTAACCCTTTCACAGGCGGCGGGGCCGTCGAGCAGGCGGGACGCCTGCAATCCCGGCCTCCCCTGCGGGTTAACCCAAGTTCCGCAGTTGGATGAACGGAAAATTTTTTGAAAATATTTTGGG
>JAUNSU010000047.1 GCA_030539035.1 Planctomycetia bacterium | reverse complement strand
TGCAAGGGATTCAACGCGGACTTCGACGGTGACCAGATGGCGGTCCATCTTCCCCTCTCCCTTGAAGCCCAGGTGGAAGCTCATACCCTTATGCTTTCGACAAATAATATTTTCAGTCCTGCAAACGGCAAACCGATTATCAGTCCTTCTCAGGACGTCGTAATGGGTTGCTACTACATGACCATGATGCTCCCCGGAATGATCGGCGAAGACATGGTCTTTTCCTCCCGGGAAGAAGTTCTCCTTGCCTATTCCCTGAAGAAAGTTCACCTTCAGGCGAAGATCAAGGTCCGTATGCCCGAAGGACGCTGGCTCAAAACCGATCCTTCCATCAAAGGGGGAATGCTTTTTGAAACGACGCCGGGCCGAATCATCTTCAACGATATCGTTCCCAAGGGAATGCCCTATTACAACGACACTTTGCAGTCGAAAAAACTTCAGGAAGTGATCAGCGACTGCTATGAGTATCTTGGCCGCAAACGGACAATCGATCTTCTTGATGAAATGATGCGGATCGGGTTCTACGAAAGTACCCGAAGCGGTCTTTCCTTTGCCGCGGACGATCTGGTTACCCCGAAAACGAAAGCGGACGTAATCAAGGGCGGCGACAAGGAAGTCAAAAAGATCCAGGATCAGTACGACAACGGTCAGCTCAGTGCGGATGAACGATACAATAAAATCATCGACGTTTGGACCCACATTCAGGCGGAAATCACCAAGAAGATGATGGAAGAGCTGAAAAACGATACGCGAACCGGCGGATACGTCAATCCGATCCGCTTGATGGCCGACTCCGGGGCGCGAGGCGGCGAGGAACAGATCCGTCAGCTCGCCGGTATGCGAGGTTTGATGGCCAAGCCGAACGGAAAGATCATCGAAGCCCCTGTTAAGGCGAACTTCCGTGAAGGTCTGAACGTTCTGGAATACTTCAGTTCAACGCACGGGGCGCGTAAAGGTTTGGCCGATACCGCTCTGAAAACGGCGGACTCCGGATTCCTTACCCGTAAACTCGTGGACGTTGCGCACAACCTTGTGATCACCATGCACGATTGCGGAACCAAACAGGGAATCATGAAGGGCGTTTCCAATCACGATGAGAAAAAAGGATCGCTCGCGGAATCCATTCGCGGCCGCGTTTCCTGCGCCAATATCACCAACCTGGTTACCGACGAAGTGATCGTTCGGGAAAACGAACTGATCACCTCGGAGATCGCGAGAAAAATCGAACAGCTCGGTATGGAACGGATCCGCGTTCGAAGCGCGATGACCTGCGAAGCCGAAAACGGCGTTTGCGCTCTGTGCTATGGAATGGATCTTTCCACGAGCAAGCTGGTCGAAGAAGGAATGGCGATCGGAATCATCGCCGCGCAAAGTATCGGCGAGCCTGGTACCCAGTTGACAATGCGTACATTCCACCTCGGCGGAACGGCCTCCCACTCCGCGGAAGAGAGTGAATTGAAAACCGCTCATGCCGGTGTGATCCGCTTCAATAAAATGGAAGTGGTTGAAAACAAAACGGCGGGCGGACTTCTGGTTCTCTCCTGCAAGAACGATGCCGGTATCGATATCTGCAACGCGACCGGTCTTTCCCGGGAAACTTATTCCGTTCCGGAAGGCGCGATTCTTCAGGTTCGGGAAGGTCAAAAAGTGGAGAAGGGCCAAACCCTTTGCACTATGGATCCGCACAGCAAGCTGATCATGGCGAAAACCGCCGGTATTGTTCATTTCGACAATATCGTCGACGGCGATACGGTCCAAAGTACCCTGGATCCGGCGACTGGTCTTTACCGGCGAACGGTCGAGGAACTCAAGGGCGATCGGCATCCCCGTATTTATCTTACCGACGAAAAAGGAATCAACCTCGAAGATTACTATCTTCCCGGTAAATCCCAGCTTGAAGTGGAAGATCTTCAAAAGGTCAGCCGCGGAACCATTCTCGCGAAAACACCGCGAGGAGTCGGCGGAACCCAGGATATTACGAGCGGTCTTCCCCGGGTCACCGAGATCTTCGAAGCACGCGCTCCGAAAGATCCCGCCATTATTTGCGAAATCGACGGTATTGCGACCCGCGGTGAAAAACGGCATGGAAAGAATACCCTGATCGTCCGAACCGTTGCCAAAAATGAAGAGGACGTCGTCGAACGGATCTATGAAGTCCCGAACGGAAAACATATCACCGTCTTCAACGGCGATGAAGTTCGCGCCGGACAGCCGCTCACCGACGGACCGATGATCCCGCAGGATATCCTTCGAATCTCCGGCGAAGAGGCCGTTCAGGAATATCTTACCAGTGAAATTCAGAACCTTTACCGCAGCCAGAACGTATCGATCAACGACAAGCACATCGAAGTGATCGTGAATCAGATGCTTCGTGAAGTCAAGATCGAGTCGGGCGGAGATACCTCGCTGCTCCAGGGAGATCTCGTTGACAAATTCCTCTTCCGTCAAAAGAATCGGGAACTGGAAAATTGTGTCAAGATCACCGACAAAGGAAGTACCGATTTCCAGGTGGACGAAATTGTCCCGCGTGATATTTTCGAATCCAAGAATCTGAAATACGAAGCGACCGGAGGAGTTCCCGCACAGTGCAAGAAGCCGGAAATGGCCCGGGCACAAACCCAATTGCTCGGTATTACAAGAGTCGCTCTTTTGAGTACGAGCTTTATGTCGGCGGCGAGCTTCCAGGAAACCCCGCGTATGCTCACGGAATCGGCCCTTGCAAACAGAGTCGACAATCTTGTCGGTCTGAAGGAAAACGTAATCCTCGGCCGTTTGATTCCCGCGGGAACCGGATTCCGTAAGTATCAGAATTCGGAATGGCGATATCGGCAGAACGTTCTGGAGCAGGGAACTGAACCGGGAATGTCCCTGGATGATATGAACAGCTTCGCCCTGATGAATGATGTCCAGGAGGATTTGGATGAAGAAATGCCGCCTTCCATTCTGGACAACGACGATAATATCCCCGGCTTCGCGGTCGTAAGCGATGAAGAAGAAACCCTTTCCCGTCAAGAATTGTTCGACGATGAAGACGAGAATGAAGAGGAAATTGATGAAGAAGAATAATCTTCGATTTCATCAATGATAAACAAACGATCGCCAAAAGGACAGGTTTAATCCTGTCCTTTTTGTTTTTCAGAAGACTTTCGGGACGAGGATCTTTTATTACCGGTTCTTTTCGACAAGGCGGCTCTGATCGTATCGGCTTCCTCGGCATTCAATCCGTAAAGAGAAAACACAATCTTATTGATCCTTTCCAGACCTTCTTTCACGTCAAGCCGATGGGCTATGATTTCATCCGTGAATCGAATCAGATCGTTTTTTTCCTTTACGGGAATTTCCGGAAGGTGAACATCGTTGATCTTCTCCGGAGTAAAGGCAATACCGCCGCAATAGCTGGAGGAAAAAGCAACTTCCCTGATGTAGAAAAACAGAAGATCACTGTTCAGTATCGCGCAGAGCAATTTCAGATCGTCAAGATTTTCAGAACAAATACAGAGTGTGGTTTTGCCGGGTATATACTCGCCGTTCAAATCCGGAAAAACATCCAGTAAATTCAGGCCTTTGATAATGATCTTCGGCAGGGAGATCCGGCGCCGGAAGGAACGGCCAAGATGTTCGGAAAAAACGGTCCGATCCGCAACCGGATATAATATCTTTCTTTTCAGATAGGTGATTTCCTGTTTGCCCCAGCGCGA
The DNA here is from genome assembly GCA_030539035.1 of Planctomycetia bacterium. Lineage (GTDB taxonomy): Bacteria > Planctomycetota > Planctomycetia > Pirellulales > Thermoguttaceae > JAUNBG01. Next base: position 25,453 of record JAUNSU010000047.1, on the reverse strand, counting down.
TTGAAATTTTTCAATCGTCCCTGTATTGACAAGTTTACAGTATCTTCCGGAAACAAAATTTTCTTTATTCTCAATCAACGGTTCCAGTACATACGCATCATGGGTCGAACAGGCATTCTCGCACAAGGCGATCTCTTTGAGCTTTTTGACACATCCTCTTTGAATTTTTTCGATGATCGGATAATGTTCCGAAAAAAAGCAGTCCATGTACCAGGGAGGCGCCAGATTTTCAAGGGAACATTCAGTAATGATCTTTTCCTTGCCCGAGAAATCGAATTTTCCAAACGCGGTAATTTGATTTGTTTGGCAAAATAAAGAAACAACTGCGTCCACGGAAGCGGTTTCGAAGAGACCGCTCCCGCAAAACGTAATGGACCGCAATTTCGTCCTTGCAAAATTCTTGCGGAAATTTTTGCCGAAAGGTTTGGAAAGCCATTTATTCGGAGTAATATAGAGAAAGATATTTTTGGATAAAACAGCTGCGAGTTCCCAGAAGGCCATGTAGAGATCCCAGTTTCCTGTAAGATTCGGATAAAGTTTCCGCAATAAAACTCTTTGTTCAGGCATGATTCTGGACATGGTTTCCGCGTCGATATACGGCGGATTCCCGATCACAATATCGAATTTCTGATCGGTTCCCTTGTACTGTTCCAAAAGGCAGTTGCCCTGAATGATTTTGGAATCAAGATCGAAAAAGGGCGTTGGCGTTTCTTCATCGGCGATAAGGGAAAGCCAAAAACGGAGACGGGCAATATCCGCCGCGCCGGAATCAATATCGACTCCATAGATATTATTTTCAATGATCTCTTTTTTGATTTTGGCGATTGTCTTTTTGTCGTCTTTATCGAATTCGCCGAGGGCATTGCGCGTCCGGAGGAGCAGATGGAGCATTTCCATGGAAAACGCGCCGGATCCGACGGCAGGATCGCAGATCTTGACTTCCCGGAGCTTCTGAAGAAGTTCCTTTTTCTTTTCATCGCCGATATTTGCAATGTCGGGAGGATCTGCAAACAGCGCGCGGATCCGGGGAGTATCGCCCAGATACACGATCAGGGACTCGCGGCACATGAAACGCACAATCTCTTTGGGAGTATAGAAGGCCCCTTTCGTTCTGTTATCTTCAAGCAGATTTTCATAAACGCGTCCGAGCATTTCGGGACTGATCGTGTTTTTCGGATCGTTTTCATCGAGGGTAAACGCGAACCGACCGAACAAGCGAAAGAGATCTTCAAAGTACTCTTTCGGGAATGGAATGGATCGGATATTCAGATCATTTTTTTCAAAGGGGAATCCGTCTGAAAAGGAAACAGGGAGAGGATCTTTTTTCTGAAGGAACTGCTGGAGCAGAAGGTGCACAAGCATTTTTTTGATGCAATCGCGAAAAGCTTTTTCGGGATCATTGAATTGAAGGAACGGATCCATCATTTCGGGACGGGAAGATCCGCAAATGATTTCGATCCATTTTCCTTTTTGTTTAATGATCTTTTTTCCGGTTCCGTATTCGACGAACTTGCGATAAAATTCCCGGTACTGATTGAAGAACTCATCGCAAACCGGATCTGCGGAGAGAGATCGATTTCGTTTTTGAACGGGGATCCTGTTTTTTTTCATTTACTGCCCCATTAAATCACGATTTTCCAATCTCTAATCCGCTTCGATTTCCTCGTTTTCAACGCGGCGGATGAATTTCAGGAACTCTTTCATCGAAGAAAAACGGTTGTGCGGATCCGGTTCCATGCACTTATGAATAGCTTGGGCAAGAATCGGATCCAGATTCGGCTTGTAATTGAGAATCGGGGCCGCCGGCTGATCATGAGCCATTGCCGATAAACCGCCGCTCTGTCCGCGCGGCCAGGGAAGTTCCCGTGTGCACATCTCGTACATGGTAACACCGAACGCAAAAACATCGACCCTTTGATCCGTCGGCTTGCGGCGAACCAGCTCCGGCGCCATGTAGTTCGCCGTTCCTGTTCGAACGCCCGGCTCCGTAAACGGAAACTTGTTCGGAACCGTTAATCCGAAATCGATCAGCTTAAGCGCCGTTCCATCGCCGGTAAAAAGAAGATTGCGCGGACAGTAATCCCGATGAATAAAACCTTTATCATGAACCGCATCCAGCGCTTCCGCACATTGCCGGATGTAATTCAACCGGCCTCCGGCAAGAAGATCCTGCTTGATCAGAAGAATATTATTCAGACCCGTCCCTTCCAGATATTCCATGATCAAATAGGGCTCATTCGCCGTGGTCAATCCCTGTTCAAACGTCTTCACAATGTAAGGATGCTCGAACATCATGGAGATCTCCCCTTCCGACGGCTTCTGTCCGGCTTTCCCGTATTTTTTATACCGATCCTCCACCGCCTTCATTTTATCAGTGTCAAGGATCTTTAAACCGACTGTCTGATTCGTTTTGCGATCAACCGCCTGATAAAATTTCGACATCGTTCCGGATATTGCCGCTTTTTGAAGAATAAAACGTTTTTGAACATCGAGCTTCTTATTGAAGAAACTGAAAAAAGACATCTTGGTTTTCCTTTTTGGGGTTGATAAACGGATTCAGTGTTTATGTAAAAAAATACGAGCAATCAAATTTCACGATACAAGCGGTGAAAATAGTATCGAAACCGGATCAGTGCAGACTCGGTCCGCCGTTTTCGCCTTCGACATCTTCATAAGAACAAGGTTTTTTGCGGCGGGAAGCGCGTTCCTCCTCTGTTGCTTTTTTGATCGTAAACTGAACGGGCGAGATCTTGGGAAGTTTTCCGTCTTCCTTCAACTTGCGCCCGATCGAAAAACATTTCTCCAGAACCTTATCACTTAATTCATAGCCGGGCAAAGTCGGCATTCCTTCCCAGATCACGCCGCCGTAGACCGGTTCGATCAGAATCGCGTGCGGAATTCCTTTAACATTCAGTTTGTTGGCGAATCGCCGTCCAGTATCAATCGCAAGGGAAAAGTTCGCTTTATAAGGATCGAATCCGCCGGGCATACTCTTAAACGCTTCTTCTTCGACTTCGCAAATCGCAACAACAACGAGTTCGTCCTTATATTTTTTCTGAATAAAATTCAAATAGGGAAGCGATCGGCGGCAAGGAGGGCACCAGGTTGCCCAGGCTTCGATAAGGATGTATTTTCCGGCAAGATCATTGGGAAGCGGAGTGATCCATTTTTCGACCGGGATCTGCGGCATGATCTCGGGAAAGGCTTCCCATTGAATGGAAGTTGCCCAAATCATTCGCGGTCGGGTCAACGCAGGATGATTGACCGGAAGACTTGCGCTTTCCACCAACCAGGGCTTCTCCGCAAGATCCGCCTGCGGAATCGCCATCTCTTTATTCGACTCCAAGCCAAGGGCTTTTCGAATCCTTTCCGCCTCTTTCGGATTGACCGCGTTTGTATCGAGAACCGTAATACAGGGCCCGCCGTCTTTACAGATCATTTTCGGTTTCGGCGCCTTTGCCTCCTTCTCCGCTCCCTGCACGGAATATCCGAACGCGAAAATCAGAATGTTTGCCAAAAAAAACAGACTTGCATATTGACCGACCCGATCCCATCTGATAAATTTCATAAAGGTATCCTCCATCGTTTTCCTGATTTTGAACGCTTGATCCCATGTCTGATAATTCTTTGGTAATCCTATTTTTGAAATACGATCCGAAATCGCCAAAAATCGAATTACCTATACTGAATTTTATCGTATCGGATCCTTGTTTGTCAATAGGATAAAAAAAAGTTTTCGGGTATTTATATAAAATGAACGCAAAAAAAAGAATTTCATCGCCTATTTTCCCTTCAATTCCCGGATCCGCAAAGAAAAAAAGGACTTCCCTTGCCCTTACTGTTCTCATTTGCTCTGTTCTCTTGCTTTTTTTCTTTTTCTTCACTCCGCAAGGATGGGGAGGCGTTCCGGGTGCGCGTCTGATTTTCTGCTCCATTCTGTTCAGTCCGGAAATGATCCTTTCGACCCTGTTTGGAAATTTGCCGGTCCCGAATGAGGCGGATATCCGTTTTCGCGTGATCCTCGGGAAATGGATCGCGATTCTCGCCGCATACGGAACCGGAATGATGCTCCTGCGAACGACCCGTACGCAATATGTCTTCACACGGGAAGAGCGTCTGTTCTTTGCTCTCTTCTCCGGATTTACCCTTTGGATCTTTTTACTCGGATTGGGAGCGGTGATCGGAAAGAACGGCTTTTTCATGTTCGGATCCTTTTTCGGACTCCGGCTATGCTCTTTCATCGCGATGCTCGGAGGATTGGGAGAACTTTGGCTGGAGATTCGATCCATCGCACGTTCCCGAAAAAAAGGACGATTACCCGGAAAAAATGGATTCGGACGATTTCTTTCCGGAAGCGGACTGGTTTTCCTTGTTCTGTTCGTTCTTCTTTATACGTTCGGAAGCCTGATCCCGACCTCGGAATACGATATGCTGGAATATCACCTTCAGGGGCCGCGGGAAATCTGGGAATCGGGCCAGCTTTCTTTCTCACCGCACAATGTCTATCTGAATATGCCGCTGGGAACGGAAATGCTCTATTTCTGGGGCGGACTCTTTCTCGGAGAAGGATATGATCGGATCCTGATCGGAAAAGAACTGGTTGCTTTTCTCGCGCCGTTGACCGCATTGGGGCTCTTTGCCTTTTCCCGACATTTTTTTCGATCAACAGGCGCGGGACTTCTTGCGGCTCTTGTTTATCTTGCTTTTATCGGAAATTATCAGATCTTCTCCATCGGACTGAACGACGGGGCACTTGGTCTTTACCTTTTCGGATCGCTTTACGCATATCTGCTTTACCGGAAAACAAAATTTTCGGTTCTTCTTCTTTTTTGTGCGCTCGGATCGGGAACGGCAATCGCAATCAAATACACCGGAGTTGTTTTCGTACTTCTTCCGATCCTTCTTATCCTGATCGTCGAAAAAGGAAGGGAACGATTGCGGAAAGCGATCAATACGCGGAGATTTTTTCGGGAAATTGCGATTTTTCTCGGTATTTCCGTTCTCATCGGCGGGATCTGGTATCTCAAAAACTTCGAGGCGACCGGAAATCCTGTCTATCCGCTTTGCTGGAATTTTTTCGGGGATTCGACCGGCAACTGGACAGAAGCGATCAATACACGCTGGATCGCGGCGCATTCTTCTGATCTGAAGATCGGTTCCTTTTGCAAACGGCTTGCCGATTTTCTTTTGCGCGATGATCCGGAATACTTTGCGTCTCCTTTTACGATAATTCTGATCCCTCTTTTTGCGGGATCTCTTATCCTCTGGAAAAAGAAAAAAAAGGAGGAGCGATTTCTGTTCCTCTTTCTCACTGTTTACACGATTCTGTTTGTCGTTCTCTGGGGCTTTGGAACACATCGTCTTTTACGTTTTCTTCTTCCGGTTGTTCCGCTCCTTGTGCTTTTGTTTGTACTCGGATATCAATGGATCTTTGAGCCGGAAAAGAATCGTAAGATCTTTATCACGTTTTTTCTTCTGATCGGGATCTCGCTGATCTATTCGTTTATGGTCTCTTTTGCGCATCAGAGAGATTATCTTGCGCCAACGTCCGCGGTGCGAAATGATCCGGAGCGTTTTACCGATTGGGCCGTCTGGTTCAATCGGCAAAAAGATCCCGGTGGAAAGCTTCTTTTAATCGGAGAAGCCCAGGCTTTTCGGTATCAGGTTCCTCTGATCTATTCTACTTGCTGGAATCATTCACCGCTGATGAAGATCGTAAAATCAGGCGATACCTCCCGGATTAAAAAGAAGTTTGCGGAAGATCAGATCAAATGGATTCTGGTCAATGAGTCGGAACTGGAACGGTTTCGCAGTCCCGGCAATTACGGATTTACCGATTCCGAAATCGGCCCGGATCTTTTCCGTTTTCTGGAGCAGAAGGGGATTATTCAACGATTCTATCCAAAAGAATTCGATCAGTTTCTTCCGTACTCAAAAGAAAAAATCAAAATATACAAAATAGTGATTAGTGATTAGCGGGGGACGTGGAGTTTATAAAAAACATAATCTCCCATTAACCCGGGCGGCGAGGTACCGCTCCCAGTTCGCGCTGCCGCGCGGATGTCGGAGACCCGCTCCCGTTGGTCGCTTTCTTTATTGACAATATCTCTGTCGAGGCACCGCCCCCGTGTTCGGCACCGAACCCCGTTCTGTGTTCTTCGTTCTTTTTGCACTGCGCTTACAGCGCGCTGCTTTTTGGGGGCCGTTGCCCCGGGGTGCCGCACAAACATTTCATGTTTGTGCTCTGCCCCGGGCTGGAAGGCACTGCACCTTCGGTGCGCCGGTTCTTGGATATTCCTACCGGGTTAAGTAATAGCGTTGTGATTTGAACTCTTCTCAAAGATCTTTGTTTTACTCTTTTTTATTGTGCCGCATCTTTGATGCTGATCTTTTTCCACTGCCCCGGTCTTCTCAAAAAACTTTGGCTTTTCAAAGGCCTATCCGTGATCATCCGTGTCCATCCGTGGTTTCAAAAAGGGAACTGAGACTTCTGGGACGACTTGGACTCCTGGGACCATAGATTCTGCGGTTTTGGAATGGCCCCTGATCTTTCAAAAGGCCAGCCGTTTTCAGAGCAGCATGGAAGCGATCCAGAGGGAAAAGATCGAAACAGTTCCCATGATCAGGGACATCATGGAATGGGTCTTGTATCCGTTCTGCGGTGAGATCCCCCCGAAATTGGTAACAATCCAGAAATAACTGTCGTTTGCGTGGGAGATGGTCAATCCGCCCGCGCCAATCGCAAGAACAACCAGAGCGGCATCGATCGGAGTAATAAATCCAAGTGCGGTCATCAGGGACGCGGGATCACTGAATCCGCCCATAATACTGGCCGCGGTAACAATAGCAACAGTAGAGGATCCCTGGGCCGTTTTAATAAACGCGGCGATCAAAAAAGGAAAGAAGATCCCCGTTTTCGGTAAATCGTTCAGATGATTTTTGAGGAGATCGACAAGACCGGTCGAGGCAATCACATCTCCCAATACACCGCCGGCGGCCGTAATAAACAGGATCGGACCGACAATTTTAAGCGTTTCATTGGTCAAATTCTGAAAGATTCCGATCTTGCCCGACCGGATCAGAAGGACAATCGCACAGAGAAGTCCGATAATTAAGGCGATGACGGGGGTTCCGAGAAATTCGGAGATCGTTTTAACCGATCCGGTCCATCGAAAAGCGGCGGAAACCGATCCCAACGCGAGCAGGATCAAGGGAACCAGAATCGGCAAGAGTGAAGAAACAGCGCCGGGCAGCTGATGGAATTCCGGCATTGTGATTTCCTCTTCCTGATTTTCGGATGTTTCCGGTTCGATCTCTTCCGCGGAACGGATTCTTTTCCCGATAAAAGAAGCGTACAGGAGAGCGGCGATCAAAGGAGGAACGGAAAAGAGCAGACCCAGCCCGATCACAAGGATCAGATGATTGGAAAGACCGAGCGATTCCGAGGCGGCAACAGGGCCGGGCGTTGGCGGAATAAAAACATGGGAAACATAGAGACCGGCGGCCAACGCAACGGTCAAGGCGACACTGGATCCGCCTGTCTTTTTTCGGAGATTTTTCCGAACCGGATCCAGGATCACAAAACCGCTGTCGCAAAAGACAGGAATGGAGACGATCCAGCCCATCAGGGCCATTGCGAGGACAGGATATTTTTTACCGACGCAGCGGATCACGATTTCGGCAAGTTTAACGGCGGCCCCGGTCTTTTCCAGAATCGCACCAATCAGAGCTCCTGTAATGATCACAAGTCCGATACTGCCGAATGTTTTTCCGAATCCTTTGCAGATCGTACCCGGAACCGATTCAATCGGAATCCCGACCCCAATCGCGAGCAGCAGGGAAATGCCCATAATCGCCAAAAAAGGATGAACATTCCATCGGGCAATCGCGAGAATCATTACCACAATCGCAGCAAACAGTGCAATTACAAGGAGCATCTTTGATTGATCCTTTCAGTTAACGGTTTAAGCGGTTTCTGATTTTCAGGGATTTCGAAAGAGTGCGTTAAGGGTAATCCAGGACCAGGATTCGAATCTCTCTTCCGGAAGAGCGAGCAGTTCTTCAACAGAATAGAATCCGGACTGGAGAAGATCCGGTTCGTTGGGGTCGAGCTTTGCCTCCTTCATTTCGAATCGATGAACGATTCCGAGATGGACCTTTCCGACCTCATTGGAATCATCATTGATCAAGCCGACGCATTCTTCGGTGTATTGAGATCCGACACGAACTTCCTCATGAAATTCTCTCATCATGCCTTCACGGTAAAGATCGCGGAAAGAGGCGGATTGCGCGGAATCATGATGATCCTGATCGTTCAGATGACCGCCGACGCCAATACTCATTTTCTGATGGAGACGGGCCTCGCCCATCCCTTTGCCGCGTGTGTAGGCGAAAAGGAAAAGTTTTCCCTGGGGATCTTTCCAGGAAAAGATCATGTACGGAATGAGCTGCTTCAAGGAAGGATCGTTTTCCGCATCTCCGCGGCGGCAAAAGCGAACGCACTTCGGAGAGAGCAGATCTTCCGTGTACTTTTTGATATCGCGGCAAAAGCCCTGAAAATAACCGAGGCGATGAAAATCATCAGCGGGAACAACGAGGATTCTTTCTTCCGGATCCATTCCAGGTCCTTTCAATTAAGAGTTGATCACAAAGCCGGGAGATCAGAAAAGATTCAGTTCCAATCTCCCCAAAAACTCATTATACAAAAAAAGGGATAAGATGTAAATCGGGAGCGGGAAGAATGTCCTCAATACACAAAAAACTCCCGAAGGTTTCTTCGGGAGTCTATTTTATCGAGGGACGATCGGTTTGATCCTGATCAGATCTCGGCGTTGTCCCATTCTCCGGAGGAGAAGATGTAATCGAGCGTTTCTTCCTGCTGGAAGAGGGAAGAATTCCGATACTTTTCCTTTTTCAAGGTAACCTGTTCGAAAGCGAGAATGGTATAAAGTTCCTTGTTTCCGGAGGTCAAGGTAACCGAATCCTCTTCCGCATTGACGATATCATTATAATTGGTATCGTACAGGGTTGCGGAATCTTTGGAGGACCCTTTTCCATTAACAAGGGTATAAGCAAACTTGTTCAGGACAATCTCACAGTCTCCGCTCAGGAGAGAGGAAGTGTTTTCATGTCCGGTAAAGACATTTCGGAGAGTGGAGGAAACATAGAGGTAAGCCTGATCGTTTCCGCCGTTTCCGTTGACGGTAACCTTTGAGAACCCGTTGAAACGGGAAGTCGTTCCGTTGGAATAGCGGAAGCTGGAAGCGGCGGCGGCACCGGAAAAGATATCGTTTCCTTTTGATCCGACGACGGTAACATATCCATTGGCGGCGGCGTTGGAGGTCAAAGCCTGGAATCCCGTAGCGACAATGGTCGAAGAATCGGTGGAGGCAACGGCAACATTCGCGGTTTGATACATTGATACGACATCATTGAAAACGATCGTGTCGGATTTTTGTCCGGCAATGACCTGAACCGTTGCGGATCCGACGATCTGATGATCAAAGTTTTCCCCGGCGACAAAAGCGTATCCGTTTCCGACGGTAAAGCGATCTTCATCATTGCTTCCGCGAAGAACAACCGCGTTTTGGGAAGAGGCCGTTCTCAAGAAGATGTTTTCTGCGTTTTCGATCGCCGCGGACATTCCGGACATCGAAACCAGGGAGAAGAAGAGATCAGAGATATCGGCGGAATCCGCGGCGGCCGTAAAGACAGCGTCCACGGAATCCGAACCTTCAGCCGTATCGATCTTAACGGACCCCGCGTTGTAGACGGTAACCTGGAAAGGATCGAATCCTTCCGTATTGCCCGAGAAGATGATCCGTTTGTTGACGGCATCGAACTTCACCGTTTCGGAGCCCGAGGTTCCAGCGAGATCAATCGTTCCGGTTGAAGAAGTTTGCGTAAAGACGATGGAAGTAATGGAGTCGGCGACATTGATCTTCTTCCCGTCAACAGCAACATACCAATCGGAATTTGATGTTCCTGCATGGAAAACGAAGTCCGATCCGGAGAGCTTGAGAACGGTAACCGTGATGACCGGTTCGGGATCGGTTTCCGGGGCGGAAATCACGATGGCTTCGGAGGCGACCGGCCGATAAAAACCATTCGCGCCGCTTGTCGTTGTTCCCGAAATGGTGAATCGGGTATTGGTCAGCGAATAGGAGATGGAATCGGTAACCACGATATTGGACGAACTCATTTTCGAGAGCGGATAATACTTGAAGTAAACTTCGTTGAATCCGGGGAGGAAATCGTAAAGTTCGCCGTCTTTTCCCTTGATCTCGGATCCGTAAAGATCGTCAAGATCGGCATCGGTATCTTCAATACCGTCTTTATAAACGAGATTCGGACTTGTCCAGGTAACGACGAACTGGCGCAATCCGGCATTAGTCGCATTGTAAGCGGCAACGGCGGGCCGGACCTGATCTCCGTTAATGATCTTATTGACAACGACAGGGCTGGAGTTGTTGGCGATAACACGTCCAGTCTGGTAATTGACACATTGCCCGCTTCCGTTGAAGACCCGGGCAACGATACCGAAGTCGGTAAGATTGTTGAACCCGTCGAAGTTCACCCCTTCGGCATTGTAAGAGGCCCAAGTAACAACGATATTGGATCCATCCGGCGAAACGGAGACAGCGGGAGTTTCCTGTGTGTAAGCGGGAGCGGCGCTGAGGGTAACCTCTCTCGTCGTTCCGAGGAATGATCGGGAAGTTCCATTGATCGAATAAGCCCGCGCGGAGATTGTGGAAGCGCCGGAAAGACGGCTCGTCCAGACGATGTAATAATTTCCATTGGCATCCATGGAAACATTCGGCTGATACTGGGTATTGTCGACGATATCATTAACGAGATATCGTCCAACAGACGTGGAGAAACCGCCGGTGGAAGCGCGCGTGATTACTTTTGCGAAGATATCGGTATTGTAATTTACGGTATTATAGGCTTCCCAGGTAACAACGACCGTTCCGTTTCCATCGGAAGCGATATCAAAGGTTTTCACGCTCTGTTTTCCTTCATCGACAAGGATGAAAGGACTTCCGCTTGCTTCAAGGCTGTTCGAGGAGAGCGTGTACCATCGGCCCATCAGCTTTGTACCGGGCGTAACGGAATCATAGCTGGATTCGAGCCATGTAATCAGCACGTACTGTCCGCACATGGCGATTTTGACATCGGAGCATTTTCCATCGCCTTCGCTGACGCGGAACTCGTTTGTCCAGACACCGTTAATGTAAGCCTTGCTGAAGATACCGGACGCAGAGGTAGCCCCGATGCCGTCCCAGGCAACAACATAAGTATCGTAAGCGTTCGCGACGACGGCCGGTTTGGACTGACCGAAGATCGTTGCGGAGCTGAGAACGACATCGGATCCGGCGGGGTCGAGGGTTCCATCTGCCCCTTCGGTGTACATACGGAAGCAGATTGTGGAGATCTTCGCCTTTTTAACGACAGTACCGTCGATCGTTGTTTTCACAACTTCGTATCCGGGGAAGGCGGCGATCACGTCGGTATCATAATCAATGATGTATTCCTGGTTTGCAACGACGAGGAAGACATTCGATTTCCGGGTTTCGGAATAATAGGCGTAGACATCGGAATAATCGTGTCCGGCGGTAAGATTGGAGAAGGTCTTTCCATCATCGCCCTCTTCGTTTCCTGGATCATCTTCAGGATCATCCGGATCGGTCGGAGTAACGCCGGCGGCGACATTAAAGCGAACGGTAAAGGAACCGCCAGAGATATTATCGTAGTCCCCGTCAAGCCGGTTTCCGAAGAGATCGGCGGCCATATCGCTCAAAGTGAGGATATAGGACCCTGTGGTCAACGGCGCTTTGAAGATGACCCGAAGAACATAATTTCCGGAAACATCATCGTAAGCGTATTCCAGTTCCTTGACGAGTGAAGTAAAACAGGTATCTCCGTTTTTGAGAAGAGTCCAGTTGTTTGTATTGACAATACTCTTCTTTTCGGAACTTTCGGGAGAGTTGGCCGTTTCGTTCAGAGCCGCGATGATAGCATCATGATAGGCTCTTTCGCCTTCCGCAGTATTGGGGTAGTTGGCGCGGTCGATTTCTTTCAGAGCATCCTTCATGATCTTGGAAAGCATGATTTCGCTGAAAGTGTATCGGATCTCGTAAGGAGAGGCATCGGCGGCGAAGGTAACATTATTGTTAAAGAGGGAAACGGCGTAAGTCGTTGCGGTTTCCAATCGGGCTGCTTCATCGTCCGTGATCACGGTATAGATAGCATTGACCTGGGTAACATAAGGAGGACTGTTGTCTTCGGCCAGCGTGATCGAGCGGTATTTTACGGTAGATCCCTGGATCTGTTCACCGGTCGCCTTAACGACTTCGATCGTACTTTCATCGGTCCAGACGAAGACCATGTCGCCGTTGTTGTTGACGGCAACAGCGATACCGACCTGATCGTCGGCTTGGGTTTCGTTAATACGGAATTCATCGCCGTACTGACCGTAAGCGCCGACGATTCCTTTTCCCTTGACGGTGATATTTTTTGTTCCGGTCGGGATAATCGGGAAACCATTTGCGGTACCGCCGTTGAGTTCGAGCAGGGCGTTGTAGTAATCGGTCGTGTTCAGATACCGTTTTGCGTAAACGCCAAAGCTGTCGGAGATATCGGAAGCGAGTGTTTCGCGGTCTTTATAGCTTTCCCATACGATAACGAAATCGCCGTCCTGGCTGCAATCGACTTTGGAATGGATCTGATCTTTTTCGGTGAAATCATTGACGAGGAAGACAGGGGCGGCTTCGTAGGTCATTTCTGTACTATTGTAGTAGAAACGCCGAGCGAAGATTCCGCCCAATCCTTTTGAAGTCTGTCCTGTAAGGGAATCGCCGTGATTGTCCTGATTGTATCCGGTCCATGTAATAATGATATTTTCATTGGAATCGAGAGCGACATCGGACCAGATCTGATATCCTTCTTCGTATCCTTCATTGACGAGGAACTCACCGCCGATACCGCCGACGAGGATACTGTCGACCCAATCGGCGTAAGTGGAAACGCGAACGTCGACGCCGTATCCGCCGAAAAGCGGTCCGTAGTCAGAGGTATTTCCGCCCCAGCTGGTAACGCCGGCGATTTTTCCGTTAAGGAAGCTCGGTCCTCCGGAATCCCCCTGCGCCGCGGCGGCTTCGAGAGTAAGGCCCAATCCGGTGTGCCGAACTCCGTAGTTGTTTCCGATATAGTCGTTTGTATTCGTACCGTCGTCGAAATCGTAAACGAGCTGTCCGGCCGAGTAAATCGTCCCCAGGGTCGAACCGGTAATATCGTAGGTATTGTATCCGAAATGCTTGACGCCGGACTCCCGATTCGAAAGTTCTTCTTCCGAATCCGCACCTGTTCCGTAGTATCCGTATCCGACTTTGGTGAACGTGGTTCCGATTTCGTTCGAATCGCGGTAAATATCGTATCCCTGAATGGAACTGACCACGGAAGTGGAAAGCTGAAGAATGGCCAGATCCGTCTGCGTGAAAGTATCGCCGGAATAGGTCGGATAGACATACACAGACTGAACTTCATACGAATAGACCCCGTTCGGCGTTTCAAAAGTAACGACGAACTGGGAAGGATCGAGAACGGCATTTTTCGCATCGTCCCATACAACGTGGGCCGCGGTAAGAATATGGCTTCCGGTGGAAAGCAATGTTCCGGTTCCCATCGTTTTTCCCGCTTCGATCCGACAGACGCCATCGTATCCGGTTCCGGGATCCACGATATGATTTTCCGCGGAATCGCCGGAGATGATGTATTCAGAAGCGCTGGAATAAGGATAAACCGACGATCCAATCACAACCGGATCGTTCGCACTGCTGCTTCGGAGATAGTGATTGGAGACGAACTTTTTCGCGTAGATATTGGTTTCGTAATTATTGTCGGCGCCTTGTCCCCATGCGGTCCAGGAGACAACGAAGTTTCCGTCGGAATCCATGGCGAGCGAGGGGAAGCGCTGATGATTTTCGACCGTTTCGTTGATCAGGAATTCGGTTCCGTCGGATCCTTCGGATGTGGAGGCGATATTGATTGAAACGGCGCTGGTCTCTTCATACTTTCCAGTTTTCGCGTTCAGAATGTAAGTCGAAGCCTGGAGCAGTTCGACCGGCTGATTGGCGAAATTCCCGGTGAACTCGATCAGGACCTGATTGGTTCCGACCTGAGTGATGAGCAGATCGCCGTCGGCAAAGACGCGGTCGCCCGCCTTCTTGCCGTCCGGATAAGTTTGTCCTTGCGGATAGACCATCGCGTTAAGGGCATTCTGGACCGCTTCCACATTTCGGGAAGTTTCCACGTAGTAATCGATGTAAGAAGTCGAAGACGGAATTGTGATCGTTTCCTGAACTTCATCTCCGTTGGCATCGATTCCGATGTAGGTGTAAACCATTTGATAGTAGTAGGTATCGGCAAGGATGGATCCGCCGAAAGTGATCGTCTGCTGCGTATTGCTGGTTCCGAAAGAATTTCCGTCGGGCGTAAAGCGTCTTCCGTAGATCCCCCAAGTATTCTGCTTGTCGTAATCCTGTCCGAAGCTTTCCCAGACAATGACGAAATCGCCGTCGGAATCCATCGCGACGGAAGCGTTCTGCTGATCGTAATCGGTTTCTATATTAACGCGAATGGCCCCGAAGACACCGTTGGTGTCAAGGAGATTGCCCTGAATGCTGTATCGTGCGGCGTAGACTTCACGGGAACCGGTAAGATCGCTGTACTGATCCCAAACGACAACGAAGACACCGCGATCGTCGAGAGCAACAGAAGCCTGCTGCGAGGTAATCCCCCCTTCATCGACGGATCGCGTATCGGATCCGATAACGAGTCCGGAAGAGATGGTTTCTTCGACGACAAGACGATTATTATCGGCATCGAACGCGTATCGCTGACGATAAGCGCGATAGAAGATCCCCTCCCCTTCGCTTTCCCAGACGGCGACGAAATTACCGTTTGCATCGCAGGAGACGGCATTTGCGGTATTCGGATTATCGTAGGTGGAAGTAACATCTTCCGAAAGGATATCTTCACGCGTGATCTGATTATTGGCTTCATTAAGTCCATCATCGACCAGCCCGGCAGGAGCATCAACGCTCGTACTGTCGCTGACCTTTTTCTCGGGAACAGACGGGGCGTAGAAGGGATCATCCACGGTATCGAACGCGAGCGGTTCGTTCATGGAAATGATGCTGAAATTGATCTCATAATCGGCGCCGGCGTAATTTTCGCCCTGGGAATAAAGAGCATTATGGGCAATATCCTGAATGGCGGACTTCGCGATCAGGGTATAATTTCCGGTGGTCAATTCACTTCCGTCTTTAAAGGTGATCACAGCTTCCCATTTATTGGAGCCGATCGCGAGAAGGCCTTCACTGACGTTTGCATTGGAACTTTCGGCGGCGAGATCACGGGAAGCGCTCATTCCGAAAACGATGCTTTCAATCGCACTGGAGACTTCGATTCCATCGCAAAGAAGAACCCAGTTGCTCAAATTATCGACGGAGTGAAGTTTTCCGTAGGACGAGGAATACAAGACCTGCGTAAGAAGATTCTCATCGAAACTGACAACCAGATTTTTGATTGTGGAGGTAACGGTCGTTCCATTTTCAATTCGTGTTCCGTCCGGCAAAGCGACCTGAGTAACGATCGGTCCTGCATCATCATTCGCTTCGTTGAAGGAGCGAAGATAGATCTGGAAACTTTGCGTGGAGGGAGAATTTCCGATGTTGACATAAGTATCATCGTAAGCGCCGGTATAGGAACCGCGCTGCTGTGTCCAGACGACGACATTATCCCCGGCAAGAGTTGTCGCGACGTGCGCGTTGATCTGGGCAGTACCGAAGCTGCCGTAGATCTGCTGCGAGTATTGATACATACTTTTGCGTTCTGTATCCGCGCCGTCGAGTTTAAGGGTACTTGACTGATAATCAATCCAGAAGAGATACGGGCTGTCGTGCGCTGCGTTCACACAGGTAATTTCATAAACCGCGTAAGAGGAGGTGGACGAAGTTGTAAGGGCGTAATCGGTTCCGGACCAATCGCTGAGTTCCTGATTGGTAACACGGCGAACAATGAAGGAGTCGGCGAACTCGGAATCGGCGGCATTCAGGGCGGTGCGAAGAGCTTCCTGGAAAGTGTCCGAATTAAGCGAGGTCGTTTTATCGACCAGAGAGATCGGAACGGAGACGGTGTATCGTCCATTTTCCGTTGCTCCCCGATCATAAAGATCAAAGTCGATCACAACGGTTCCGCTGGCAAGTCCGGTAGAAGGAACGGCAAGATAAAAACGGGAATTCGCACCATCCCGGAAATCGTTGACAACCCCGGATGTTGTTCCGGAAACCGGGGTTCCGGTATTGCTGAAGGCGGAATAGAGAATATCGTTGGAAGCTCCTCGAAGCGGAGAGAGCATATATTCCAAAATAGCGGTCAAACGGCCGAGCTGATCTTCCGTAATATCGGGGAAGTTGACCTGAGCGCCGACCAAACAGGCTTTGATGTAAGTATCGACATCAATATCGGCCCTGCCGACACTGTTTGCGTAGGCAAGCGCCTTGTAAAGAATTCCATCTTTGTAAAGTTCAGGATTATCGAAATCGGTAATACCGGTTCCGGGAAGGGAAAGGAGATATTCTTCTGTTCCCAGAAGATCCCGGTTCTTGCTTTCGTAAGAAATCTTGGTTTCGCCGCTCGCAAGTTCACGGACCGTTTTTCGATAAAAATAAACCAGATTCTTTTCAAAGAGAGTGGACAGTCCAAGAGCAATACCGGAAGTGATTCCGCCTCTGGTTCCAACGGCCAAAACCATCTGCGTATCAAGACCAAATCCCTGATAGGCGAAGAAGAGATCGCCATCGGCATCCATCCCGACATTGATTCGTCCCTGATCCAGATAGGTGGATCCGAGATAGAGCTTCATTTGTGTCGAATTCCCGCTGTTGTTTCCATTCACGGCCCGAGTGGTGATGTAAGTATTTTCGGAATAGGCGGATCCCTGCGTTGAGGTGATCTGATATCCGACCATAAAGGTATCCGTATATCCGGAAACAGAGGCATTGTTTTCGGTAACCTGGGTATAGGCAATGACGTAGCGGTTGTTCATATCGAAATCAACACTTGCACCGTAAGCGTCTGCTGCGATCAGGGACTCTTTGACAAAAGGAACAGCATCGACGGTGGATTCGACCGGACCGTAAACAGATTTATAAAGACTTCCGCCGTAAAGATAAATCACGACGGCAAATCCTTCCGTATTCATCGCAACATAAGATTCCCCGAATTCCGGAGTACCGCTCTTTTTTTGACTGGAAACGGCGACTTCACCGGTGATCGCAAGTCCGGTTTTATCGAACCATCGTGCGGAGATCCCGGCGAAATAGCTGTTCCACTGCGCTTCGGAAGTCCATGTAACCACGAAATTCCCGTCGAGATCGCAATCGATATCCGGATCGCACTGCTCGCCGTTTGTGGAAACATTGACGATAAAAGCATCGGCCAGCGGGCGAACCCCCTGAGCCTGAATGACTTTATAGTCGGTGGAATAATATCCGGCCTGATACGGATCGCTTTTCGCGGCGGGAATATAGGTACTGTTCGTCGTTCCGAGAGCCTGCCCGGCATCGGTATAAAAACCGATCGCGTTTCCGAACTTGACTTCGGAAACAATACCCTGAACAGAGAAACGGCGTGCGTAAATATCATAAGTATTATAAGGATCGGAAGGATCGTCCATCGCAGACTGCCAAACGATTGTGAAATCGCCGTCGTTGTCCATCGCGACTTTCGGACTGAACTGATCGGTCTTTCCGGTGGAAACAAGTTTGTTGCCCGTCGTCCCGTCGGAATACTCTTCGGTAATAAAGACGGCCGGCTCAACCGCGTTGACCCGAAAGACCGGGCTGGACTGCTTGATGGTCTCAACGGAAGAAAGATCCTTGATATTGGGGATATCGGTCTTGGAACCGTAAACACGCGCCTTTTTGACCATGAGTTCCTGCTGATCGGTCAATCCGCTCGCGCCGGTAAAAGTAATATTGAATTGGGTAAGGCTCTCGACGACTTTCCCGTTTTCATTGATATAGGTAACAGGAGAAACGGAAACTTCCACTTCTTTGAAATCACTCGCATCGCCTGCGGCTTGCGCAATGCCGAATTCATAAGTTTTTGTAACGGAATTGTACTGCCATAAACGGCTTAAAGGAGAATAAACGCCGGAGTCGTAAATTTGACTGAACGCTTTTTGAATGGCGGCGGCCGTGGTCCAGGGATTGCTGCTTATCGTAATTCCGACAGGGAGCTTGGTGGTTGCATCGTAGGAGGTAATGGTCATCGGCTCACTGATCGTGGAGACGAGAGCACCGGCCATATATCCGGAAGAGAAATTACAGTTCCGGACACTCATTTCGACGAGATTTTCGCCTTCATGTCCGTAGAAAGTGATATTGTATTCGAGGGCATTATAAGCGGAAACTTCCGCCGTTTTGTACTTTCCGCCGAAAGAGCGGATCACGGTCTGGAGATTCGCGGCATTATCGGTCGGAGTAAGATATTCATTAAACGTAAAGGATTTGAAGTAGAGAGATCCTTCGACGTAAAGTCCGATTTCAATCGTCCCGGCGATCGGGGCTTGGTAGGAAGTATTCGGCTGGGTGGTCGAATAGAAGGAGAGACGCTGAACTTCGGCGGGAGCGTAGATCAGTTCGAAGGTTCCGCCGTTTGTAAGTCCGTTTGTGGGAGCCAAAACATCGGGAAGCGTGATCTGCTGAACTTCATCGGTCAAGTACCGGGCATAAATGTTGAGATCTTCAACATAGTTTCCTTTGGAGTCGGTTAAGTAGGTGGTTCCAAAAGGATCGGAAGGATCGATCAGACGATCGGCGGCGGACCAGGTAACGACAACATCGCCGGCTTCGTTTGTCGCGACATCGACATCACCGCGGATATCCTGCCATTGATCATTGACAAGTATGTCTTCAGCGTTGACGACGGAAAGAGTCGATCCGGTCGTCGTACTGAGCAGAGTACGTTCTTCCAGGGCATCGATCTTTAAGCGCCGATAATTCTGTTTTCCGGTGGAATTCCGTTTACCGAAAAGCCAATTCCAGATCCCGGAACTTTTTCGACTGGATGTATTTTGAATCGAAGACTGCTTCTTTTGAGCTGACAACATGTTTACCACCCTGTTTTTTTAACCAGTGAAGAAGAAAAATTACAGCCTTGAAATTTATTTCTTCAATCACAAAAGTACCACAAACATATTTTTGTACTTAAAAACAACACCGCCGATACTTTCCATCGACTCTATACCAATATAATTACCTTCGTCCCGATCGTCTACTTTCCATAGAGTGAATTTCCATTCTTTTTTCAGTTCTTGTGTCAAAGAGAGGAATCGTTCCGAATATGTCCATTTTTCCTTTTTCAACGGATATAAACAAAAAAAGCGTTTTATCCATTTTTAAGGGGAAACGGGCAAATCCAGGACCGCTTCGGATCCGATCCCTTTCCGGGGAAAGAGAAAACAGAATAGCGGAACAAAATTTAAACGCCGTTATCTTATTCGGAATTTCCCAATTACCCTCCTCCAATCCATTGGAACTTGTCGAAAGAGCCGATAGGGGAAACTACTTGGCTTCATGTCTTTTGATATATAGAGTGTTCAAAAGTTCCCGAAAGAGGGAGAAGTTCTCAAAAAAGTAAAAAAATTTCAATATTTTGCCCATTGCAACATTCTTTTCTGATAAAAATCGTCGAAAGAGTCGTTTTCGATGGCCAATCGGGCCCTTTCCATCAGGCGCTGATAGTAGGTGATATTGTGCAATGTCAAGAGAATTGGTCCGAGCATCTCGCCGGTATTGAAGAGATGATGGATATATCCGCGGCTTCTCCGGCAGGCGGGACAGGGACAATCCGCTTCCAAAGGCGAATCGTCCTTTTCATGGACGGAATTTCGAAGACGCAAAGGGCCCTGATCGGTAAAAGCCATCGCATTGCGGCCATTTCGGGAGGGCATCACGCAATCGAACATATCGACTCCGCGCCGGATTCCTTCGAGAAGATCTTCCGGACGCCCAACGCCCATCAGATATCGGGGACGATCCTGCGGAAGAAAAGGAACCGTATGATCCAGACAGGCGTACATCTCTTCCGGCTTTTCCCCGACACTCAATCCGCCAATCGCGTATCCGGAGCAATCGAGCTTTACAAGTTCTTCGGCGCATTTTTGCCGAAGATCGTATTCCAGACCGCCCTGCACGATGGGGAATTGGGTCTGATCTTCCCGGCGATGAGCCTCTTTGCATCGGCGCGCCCAGCGAATCGTCCGTTCCATCGCGTCGGCAAGAGCCTCCCGGCTGTTCGGCAATTCGATCACATGATCGAGCATCATCGCGATATCGCTTCCGAGCATTTCCTGAATTCGAACCGCTTTTTCCGGAGTGAGATCCATCATTCGCCCATCGGTATGCGACCGAAAAACAGCACCGTTTTCATCAATTTTGGAGAGACGGGCCAAGGAAAAGATCTGGAATCCCCCGCTGTCGGTCAACATGGGACCATCCCAGCCGCAAAAGTGATGAAGTCCGCCGAGATGTTCGACGATTTCCGCGCCGGGCCGATCCATAAGATGATACGTATTTCCGAGCACGATCTGCGATCCGGTTTCCTTCAGCTGCCGGACTTCGACCCCTTTAACAGATCCGCGTGTCCCGACGGGCATAAAAGTCGGGAGCTGAACAAGTCCATGAGGCGTTAAAAACGTTCCGCGGCGGGCAGATGTGTTCCGGTCTTTGTGAAGGAGTGTGTATTCAAACATTGATTCTTTTCCAAAATGGGATAGGAGATTATTCCGTCCGAAAACCGCGTACTGCGGCAAGATCTTTTTTCATCTGATCCAAAAGATCGTCTTTCGTATCAAAGCGGAGAACATCACGGATACGTGTCCATAAATCGACCTCAAGCGTCTGTCCGTAAAGATCACCCTGAAAATCAAGAAGGTGCACTTCGATTTTTGTTCGATCGACTCCAAAGGTCGGATTTCCGCCCAGATTGACTGCGGCGCGGTATGTTTTTTCTCCCGCGTTCACGGATCCCGCATAAAGTCCGTCTTTGGGAAGAAGGAGATCCACCGAATCCAGATTGGCCGTGGGATGTCCGAGAAGACGCCCTCTCTCTTCCCCGTGAACCACCGTTCCGCTCAATCGGTAAGGACGTCCCAGGAGCTGATTCGCATCCGCAAGCTTTCCTTCCCGAAGAAGAGCCCGGATCCGGCTGCTGGAAATATCGTGTCCCCCAACATGAACCGGCTCGACGATTTCAAGATCAATACTTTTCTCCTTGCACAGCCGGGAAAGAAGCTTGACATTACCGTCCCGATTGCTGCCGAAATTGAAATTGGATCCTTCCACAAGAGAACAGGCGTTCAACTCGCGACAAATGAACATTTCGAAAAACATCTCGGGAGAAAGAGCCAGAAATTCTTTTGTCGGATGGAACAGAAGGACGGCATCCGGCTGAAAAACGTTGATCAGTTCGATCCTTCGTTCCAGAGAACAGAGGAGCGGAGGTGCCAAATGGGGACGGATCACCGCGGAAGGAAACGGATCGAAAGTAAAGACGATCGCGGGAACCCCTTTTTCCTCCGCAATTCTTTTCAAACGGGTCAAGATCTCGGCGTGTCCGCGATGAACACCGTCGAACTTTCCGATCGTTAAGACCCCGCCTTTCAAAGAAGGGGGCAAGATATTGTCAAATTGAATCCGTTCCACAAAAAATCCTGTAAACCGATCAAAGATTTTTCCCTGAAATCCGCGAAGAAATATCACACTGTCCTCAGCGCGAACGAACGGGAATTCCAGGGCGAAAAATCATTTTTCTCATAAAAATCTACTCTGAATCATCGTCGTTTGAAACGATATCAAGCACTTTTGTATTCCGTTCGAAGGCCAAAATGACCGTTCTGGTCTCCAAACCATCAGGACTGATCGCGACCACCGGAAAAACATGGCGCCTCTCGGGCAGATGATACCGGATGGAAAACGATCCGTCTTCTTTTAATCGTATCGTCTCCCCTTTAATTGTCAATTGGACACCCGGCTCGGTTTTTCCGCGAATCACAACTTCTGAATCGACATTGAGAGAGAAATCGGCGGGAACAGCTCCAATGGGCGGTGCCATCGGAAGAGGCTCTCCGGAAAGAATCGCGGAAACCGGGGAGATCTCATTCTCTCTCGGGGACGGAAACCGCCCTTCCTCAAAGGATTCGCCGAAAACTCCAGAGCAGATATCGGGCGGAATCCCCATCCAGCTGACGTCCGGATGCCCGAACGCGTCGTGAATATACCGCTGCGGCGTCTCAACGATATTACTGGAAAGAAGAACGAAAAATTGCCCATCCCTTGCGAGATACCCGATTTCCACCATGAAAGAACTCGGCGGATCATCGACATCGATATACCAGTTGTTAATTCCGCCGTGGATCTGAATATCGGTAATGTACTCCTGCCGAAGTGCCCCGACATTATCGGTATGAATTTTGTAAAGACGGAGAATGGGATCGGCCGTATGCCAAAGATGGCCCATCGCCGCGCGAATTCGTTCCACGAGCAGTGCGCTGATCTCCCAATAGGCGTGCAGCCAAAAAGGATCGCGGACCATCAGGATCAACTGATCTTTCGCTTCCCTGGCCGCGGAGGAAACCGAGGATCCGATCGTTTTATGCAGAAGCAGCTTTTCCTTCAACTGAGAGATCCTCTGCTGAACTTCATTGGCGGGCGTATCGAATCCCGGAGCCGGGTTCGCTTGTTTCTCATTCGGAACTGCGGATTTCTCTTTTGAAACAGGTTCATTTCGATCCGCTTTCTCTTTTTTACCGGCAGGACGACTGATTTTTTTGCCCTTCCCCTCTTCGGAATCGGATTTTACCGGACTTGAGCTCTTGGCGGTTCCCTTTTCTTCCTGCGTACTCGGATTCTTTTTTGCGACAAGCCGGGAAGAGGGAATACTGGTCTTTTTACGAACAGGCTCTTTTTCGGCAATCACGGGATCCGCAGCCTTTTTGGAGACTTTTTTAGGAGCAGACACCTTGGGAACAGGCGCCTCTTTTACCGGAACCGTTTTCTTTTTTCCGACAACATCTTTTCCCTTGACAGAGGATACAATGCTCTTCGCCGGAACAGAAGGTAAAGCAGACGATTTTTTTACCGCCTCCCCTCCCGTATCGGATTCTGGAACATCCGCCTTGCGCGATTTGGGAGGAGCTGTTTTCTTCTCCTTGATCCCCGCTTTTTCAAGTTCGAAAACGAGCTCACTTTTCCGCATCTTATGCCAGCCGGGAATTTTGGCTTTTTTGGCCATTACTTGAAGTTCGTTTGTCGTCTTGCTCTCAAGGGAATTCGTATTTTTCATAAAATGCTCCATTTTATTAAATACAGACCGGAATCCTTTATCGAATTCAAGAGAGGTTTATACGTTTTCTCTTGTACAATAAAATCTCATAATATAATTTCCCAATCTGTATATATTACACTGATTTAAAAATTTTTCAAGCCTATTTTACCTTTTTTAGTTCATTTTAGTCAAATTTCCTGTTTTAACGCAAAAGTAAATTATCAGAATCATAGAGAATCGATAAAATTTAGGGAGTATTCCATTGAAAAAAGAAGGTTTATCGGATAGAATACTCAAACTGTAAATAACCGATTTTGAAACCGCGGATGTTCACGGATACCATTTCTGGTAAAAACACGTTTTTATCAAAAATACATCAAACCCGAATCTTATATGGATTTCATCCGTGTTTATCCGTGGTTCCAAACAAAAGTACTTTTACAGTATGAGCAGAATACTCAAACTGCGTTTTTATTTTTATCAGCGTTATCGGAACTATAAGCAGTCAAGAGAGCAAAAAAAAGGAATGAAAACATTTTATATAGAAACCGTCGGCTGTCAAATGAATGTCCTTGATACCGAATTAGCGACAGCGGAGCTGGTTTTTCAGGGATTTGATCGAGCAAACGATAAAAAAGAGGCCGATATCATCCTCTTCAACACGTGCAGTGTTCGGGAACACGCGGAAGAGAAAGTCTACAGCGCACTTGGCCGACTCAAACATTGGAAAGAATCCAAACCGGACGGTATTCTCGGTGTAATGGGCTGCATGGCCCAAAAAGATCAGCGCAAGATCTTTCGACGCGCTCCCCATGTCGATATTGTCCTTGGACCGGGCCAGCTGGATCGTCTTCCGGATCTGATCCATCAGGTCTGCGCGCATCGCCATCAGGAACTCGCTGTCAGTTTGGATCGTTCCGGCCCGCGTCATCCGACCGAAATTCGTGAAAGTTTTCGGCAATACGATCCCAAACGGCTCCTGGAAGCCCGTGAAAGCCGCTTTCAAGCAATGGTTCGGATCATGTTCGGATGCAATAAATTCTGCTCTTATTGCATCGTTCCTTCCGTAAGAGGTCCTGAACAGAGCCGTCCGGCCAAGGATATCGTTCGCGAAATTCAAAAACTCGCCGATCAGGGATGCGTTGATATTACACTGATCGGGCAAACGGTCAACAGCTATCGCGATCAGGAAGGGGAACGAACCGTTCTGCTCCCCGAACTTCTTGAACGAATCGACAATATCCCGGAAATCCGAAGGGTCCGATTTGTGAGCAGCTATCCGACCGGAATGAGCAATGAGCTTCTTCAGGCGGTCCGGGATCTTCCGAGCGCAGTCCCTTATATTCACGTTCCCGCGCAGCATGGAGCGGATTCCGTTCTTCAAAGAATGAAAAGAATGTATACCGCCGCCGAATACCGCGATCTTGCCGATCGGATCTATGAGATCATTCCCGGCGCGGCGATTACCAGCGACTTCATTGTCGGATTCTGCGGAGAGACCGAAGAAGAATTCGAACAAACCGCCGATCTGATCCGATATTGCCGTTTTAAGAACAGCTTTATATTCAAATACAGCGTTCGACAGGGAACTCGATCCGCCAAACTCTTTGAGGATGATGTTCCCGAAGAGGTCAAAAAACGGAGAAATAATGATCTCCTTGCGGTGCAGGATCTGATCAGTACGGAACAGAATCAGAAAAAAATCGGCGAAATCGTTGAAATTCTCGTCGAAGGACCGAGTAAAACCCAACTGAAAAAGGAAGACTCCGACGTCCTCCTTCCCAATGGAACCTTGAAAATTGTTGAAAGTCCGAAAAATGCGGATCTCCAGCTTTCCGGACGAACCCCCGACGATCGAATCGTTGTTTTTAACGGCGATCCCTCTTTGGTTGGAACGTTTCAAAAACTGAAAATCACCGAAGCGGGCCCCTTTACTCTCTTCGGAGAACGGAACTGGTAAAATTTTTAAGGAACGATTCCTCCCCGGTTGGAAATCATAAACTCAAACCGTAAATAACCGATTTTGAACCCGCGGATTTTCACGGATATTTTTTTGGAG
>JAUNSU010000176.1 GCA_030539035.1 Planctomycetia bacterium | reverse complement strand
CAGATCTTGGCGACCTGACCAGTTGTAAAAACTTTCATTACAGGCTCTCCGATTTATTCTTACGATATATTTTTATTACGTTTCGAAAAAAATCCATTTCAATCGAAACCTTCTCTCCCCCTGTAAAAAACTTCCTTACTCTCCATAGTAAAATCGAAGCTCTTCACACCTGGAACAAGGGTTCACAAAATTTTGCTTTCTCTCTGAAAGGGCCATCATTTTGCATCATTATCGTTGGTTGTGTATTATTCGTCAAAATCCGACTTTAAACATAAGGATATTTTTCAATTTTGTCCATTTTCATTTATTTTCTCTTCTTTCGCGGAATAATTCCCTGAAAAAAGAGTTCTCTCCTTATGGACAATTCTTTCCTCATGCTCATGCAGGGCGGTTCCAAGGGAACCATCGAATCTCGAATGCACAAAAAACAAAATGCTTCTTGCAAAACCTCCCCTTCTTAAAAGGAAGCCGCAGCACTGTTAAGTTTATGTCCAAATACCGTTCCTGGTATCCGAAGCATAATCCAGATCAACAAATAAATACAAGATCCCTCGCCCTTCTTGCAGGGATGGAACTTTTCGTTCCAGGACAATGAACCTTGGCCTTAAAGTGCCGCCAGCATGATAATCGGTAATATCAATGGCAGAACTTTAGACAGTTTCTCCAATAATTCGTTTTAAAACGGATTAAACCGAAAAGTCCAATAATCCTATTGTATCACTTTTTAAGACAGATTTAATTTTACTGAATTATTTATATTCTCTGTTTTAATAATTAACTCATACTGTAAAAATATTTTTGTTTGGAACCACGGATGACACGGATAAACACGGCTGGAATCAACATAAGATTCGGGGCTGATATTTCTGATAAAAATGTGTTTTTACCAAAAAAGTATCCGTGAAATCCGTGGTTTCAAAATTGGTTATTTACTGTTTGAGTAATTAATACAAAAGAGGACCTCTTTTTACAGACCAAATCTCTTATTTTCGCTTGAGAAGAATCCAAAGAAAGAACGGACCGCCCAAAAGACTGGTGATCAGACCCACCGGAAGAATTCCCGGAAATAAAATCGTCCGTGAAAGCGTAAAACAGACAGCAAGAAACACCGCTCCGGCAGTAAATGTCCAGGGAACCAGCCTCCTGTGATCCGATCCGACCATTCTCCTGCAAAGATGGGGAACCATGAGCCCGACAAAACCGATCGGACCGCAAACAGAAACGATCGCTCCCACCAAAAGCGAGGTAAGAAAGAACATTTTCAGATGAAAGCGATGGACATCCATTCCCAAAGCCGCCGCTTTTTCCTCGCCAAGCAGAAGAAGATTCAGATCGCGCGCAAGAAAAAATAAAACAATCCCCATTCCGAATACCAAAAAGAAAAGAAAGGCAAGAGATCCATATCCGCACTGCTCAATCCCCCCCATCGTCCATCGAATCATCTGAAATGTCCGGGAAGGATCCGATATATATTGACAGCAAAGGATCAGACTGGAGAAAAAGAAACTGACGGCGACCCCGGCCAGAAGCATCTGATCCCCTTTCCGCGCCCGTTGACCCGCCAACCCGTAAACGATCCCCATCGAAAGAAGGGATCCGCAAAACGCTCCGAAGGGAACAGGGGAAATCCCGAAAATCAGGGCATTGATCGAAAAAAACGAGGACAAATGAAGAACGAGAACCGCGCCGAAAGAAGCTCCGCTGGCGATTCCCAATGTATAAGGGGTCGCCAAAGGATTCCGAAAAACCGCCTGAAGTACCAGTCCTGCAAGAGCCAAGCCGCTTCCGGCGATCATCGATAAAAGCGTCCGCGGAAACCGCTCTCCCCAATAGATCTGGGCACTTGGCGAAAGATCGGAAAGTTCCCTTCCGAAAAACGGCCAGTCCCGGAACACCGATGGAGAAAGAACCGTTCTTCCCCAAAGAGGCAGGAAAACAAGAACCGCTAAAAGCAGAAGAATGGATCCGATCACACTTTTTTTCACGTATCACCGCCCGTAATCTTCTTTTGGGTCATGATTTTCCCGACAGAAGGAAACGCGATCGGATCGTAAAAAACGAGAAGATCGTCTCCCGGCTCAATGATCGTACTTCCGTTGGGAACAACAAAACTGTCGTGTCTCCGGATCAAAAGAACCAGGGTCCCGCCGGGAAGCTGGA
This sequence comes from Planctomycetia bacterium, assembly GCA_030539035.1. Classification (GTDB taxonomy): domain Bacteria; phylum Planctomycetota; class Planctomycetia; order Pirellulales; family Thermoguttaceae; genus JAUNBG01. The sequence goes on along the minus strand of JAUNSU010000176.1, from coordinate 3,682 downwards.
GCTTCGCAAGCGTTTTGCCCGCGATATCCAAACCCGATTCCACATGATATTCATAGATCCGTTCGTTGGAATTCCCGGTCTCTTCAAATTCGATCGGTGCGCGCAGGCGTTCCCGTTCCACCTTGTCAAGATGAAGAATTTTGGCAAGCGGGAGAAGCGTCTTTCCCTGGATAAAAATGGACGTCAACACAATAAAAAAGACGATATGAAAGATCTTGTTCGCGTCATCGATCTCGTTGAGAACCGGAAAGATCGCGAATACGATCGGAGCGGCGCCTCGAAATCCTCCCCAGGCGACCAGCAGTTTTGCCCTCCAGGAGAATGATGTCCCCATCATGCAGATCCAGACGACCAACGGCCGAACGATCAGCATAAGGACAAAGCTGAGAATAATTCCTTCGAACCAGTATTTTAATAATAAAGTCGGGGTTACCAGGAGCCCCAAAACGAGGAAGATGCTGACCTGCATCAGCCAGGCCAAACCGTCGTTGAAGCGCGCCAGTCCATATTTATAAACGAATCGGCTGTTTCCCATCACCATTCCGCAGACGTAAACGGCCATAAAACCGTTTCCCTGAAGAAGTTCGGTACTGCTCCACGTAAACAGAACAACCGCGATGCCGATTACATAATAGAGTCCTTCATATTCCAGCTTCAGATGATTGAAAAGCCAAACGGTCGCCTTGGCGATCAGGAAGCCCATTCCGATTCCCACTGCCATTCTTATGCAGAAGATCGGTAAAAGCGTATACCATGAGAATCCTTTTCCGCTGAGCATTCCGATCAAAAACAGGGTCAAAAACGCGGCCATCGGATCGTTGCTGCCCGACTCATATTCCAAAAGGGGTCTCAAACGCCCTTTGAGTCCAAAGTTTTTCGATCGAAAAAGGGCAAAAACTGCGGCCGCGTCCGTCGAAGAGATCACCGCGCCGAGCAGAAGTCCCCAAACCAAAGGAACGTTCATAAACCAGCAGACAAAAAGACCGAGAAAAAGGGCCGTTAAAAAAATCCCGATCGTGGAAAGAACCGTTCCGTACAGAAAAACAGGCCGGACATCTCCCCAGCGCGTATCATACCCCCCGGAAAAGAGGATAAAAGCCAAGGCAATCGTTCCAAGCGTATTGGCGTGTTCGAAAGAATCGTAAGGAATTCCTCCGATCCCGTCCGATCCGGCGAGCATTCCGACGGCAAGAAAAACGAGCAAAATCGGAATCTTGAAAAAAGAAGAAACTTTACTCGCCGCGATTCCTATCAGTAAAAACAACGCGATCGCCAAAGAAACGGTTACCATATGCACCTCATCCGCAAGCTGTTCACTTTCCAATATTTTGATGAGGGGAAAAAGGAATATTCCCCAACATACTTATTATAATTTACGATGAAAATCCGACAAGTGGGAATAAAAAAAACGCGAGGGAAATCGTTCCCCCGAAAAATCCCTTCTTAAAATTTACTTATCCTATATTACCTATTATTCTTATTCTGTACAATCTTCTTTCAAATACAGGATTCTGGACAAATAATCTTGTAAAAATGGATCTTTTGTTCATAAAATTGCAAAAAATACTTTTCTCATTCGGATGGAATAGCCGAAAAATAAAGCTGGATGAAGGTCCTTGCTGTTGGACCTAATATAGAGGAATTAAGTATTAACGGCAGGATAAACAATAATAACACGAGTATCCGGAAACAAAAAAACGATCTTTGAAATCATTTTAAAGAGAGGTTTTCCGGCAGGAGGAAAGGCATGCGACGTTTGTTCGTACCACTGATGTTGGCCATCATGATAGCGCTTGGATTAACGGTAGTCCATGCGGATAATCAGGAAGAGGCAAATAAAATTGCCCGTGAATTAGGCAAAAAATATCCTCAGTACAATATTGAGGTTGCTTATCAGGATGGAAAAGTAAGACTTCGGGGCAATATCGCTTCGGAAATGGAAAAAGGCGACATTACACGCTATGTTCAGCAAATGCCTCAAGTAAAGAACGTTGCGGAACGGTTTAATGTCGTCTCTTCGCTGGGTCAGCCGCTTTCGGAAATTGATCCGCGGATCGTTCCCATGCCGAGCATGCTTCCGGCGCAATCGCTTCCGACGGCCCGTGTCATTAATCAGGGCAATGTTCTTTCCGTTGCCGGAGAGAACGAAATGACGAAGACCCCGGCGCAAGAGACACCGAAAAAGACAGAAGTCGCCGCCGCTCCGAAGCAGACTCCGTTCACGGCATTGCCGGTTCGTCCTTTAAGTGAGCAGCAGCTGGCTTCCGCTCCGGTGGCCGGTAAAATTGCGGCGAACAAGGAACAATCTGTCGTAAAAGCCGAAAAACCGGTTCAGACCCCGGCTCCTGCCGCACCTGTCGAGGTAAAAACAGCTGCGATTCCGGTTCAGAACCCTGTCTCTTCGCCTGTAAAGCCCATGGAACAGAAACCGGTCTTTGCCGTTCCGGCCCAGGTCCAGGTCCAGGCTCAACTTCCGACGCCGAAGGCCGAACCGGTCAAGGTTGCCGCTCTTCCTTCGGTTAAACCGATTCAGAAAGCGGCGGCTCCGATCCTTGAAAAGCCTGTCGTCAAGGAAGAACCGAAAGCGGCTCCTGTCGTCAAGAATACAACGTCCGAAGAAAAGGCGCAAGCCTTTAAGACCCCTCTTCTGGACGCGATGAAGAACGCTCCGAAAACCGCGGAAGTCAAAGAAAAATCCGCTCCTGCTCCGACATTGAAGACTCCTGTCATGATCACAGAAGTGGCCCTTCCGACCATGCAAATCAACAGCAAGGAAGCTGCGGAAATTCCGGCAACTTCGTTCGGAGTTCGAGAAAAGAAAGAAGAACCGGTTAAGGTAGCCCAGATCCCGCAGATCCAGCAAATGCAGCCGATTCAACAGGTCCAGCCGATGCAGCAGATCGTCAATACGCCTCCGGCCGTGGAACATATCGTCAACGGAAACGGTGTCGTTGTTCAACCGCAGGGAACGGTCATTCCTTCCCAGGGCGCAGTTGTCAATCAGGCTCGTCCGCTCGGTGTGATCCTCAATCATGGCGGACAATCGGTCAATTCTGCGGCTCCGATGCCTTACGCGGCGGCTCCGGCTCAGTATTCGATGCCGCAGCAGGGCGCGATGCCGGCTCAGAGTTATCAGGTCCAGGGCCAGTATCCGGTCGCGTCGCAGGGATACATTCCTTCGGCACAAGGTCAGTACAATGCCCCGCAGGGTCAAGCGATTGTACCCGGCCAGAATGGACAGCCGGTTGTTCCGAACAATGCCTGGCCGACTTACGCGAACTATCCGAACTATTCACAGGTTGCGTATCCGAAGCAGTACGGCGCCGGATCTTTCCCCTACATGGGTCCTTTCTATCCGTATCCGCAGGTTCCGCTCGGATGGAGAAAAGTAACTATGGAATGGCACGACGGATATTGGTGGCTTGATTTCAACGATGGATCATTTACTGGTCCGTTCTCGCCTCTCTTCCGCCAGCCGACCAAGTATCGTTAATGTTTAGATCGCAGTTTATGCCAACTTCCTCTAAAGACGACGGACCAACATCCGTCGTCTTTTTTAGTGTAGAGCGGTGCCTCGCCGCCGCAAGCCCGCAGGATTCGGGTACAACATCGAAAACAGATTATAGGTATTTGGCCGAAAGACCAGCATCGAAGATGCGGCACCATGCATAACCCCATGCGC
>JAUNSU010000046.1:12275-29641 GCA_030539035.1 Planctomycetia bacterium | reverse complement strand
TATTCCTATCCAGTATTCCTATCCGATATCCTCACAAGAGTGCTCTACCCTGTGTTCTACCCGATCTCAGTACTCTTTCAACTTCAATACCGCTTCCCGGGCCCGAACCAAAAAAGCATCCTTGTTCTCCTCCGTCTCAATCCAAATCGGCGGACCAAAAACGACCCTGGATAACATCGGAACCGGTAAAATCATTCCACGCGGTAAAATCCGATTCATATTGTCCAAATAGACAGGTATCAATTCCAATTCCGGCTTCTTCTTCGCTAAATAATACATTCCACTCTTAAAATCACGAACAAGATCCCCATTGCTCCTTCCCCCTTCGGGAAAAATAATAATGGAATAATCCTCTCCCATAAGCTCAAGCATTTTATAAATCGGATTGTTGCGCTTGCTCACATGCTCCCGATCGATCAGAATGGCATTAAAAACCTTTTTGGCAAGAAAACGCCGGATGGGGCCCCCCTCCCAATAGTCGAGAGCGGCCACCATTTTCGTTTTTTCGCGTACCTTCTCCGGCAAAGCCGCCCAGATAACAATCGCATCCAAATGGCTTGTGTGATTGGCGAAATAAATACGCTGACATCCCTCCGGCTGAGAATCAATCCAGCGAACAGAGGCCCCGCTCAAAAATTTTGCCAATAAAATGACAAAATTTTTCGCGAGAAAGATAATGATCGAACCCATCAGGTAACGATAACGCCCTTTGATTTGAGGAAGAAGATCACTTCGTCGGCCAACTCGTCCGCAGTCGCATTTCCGGATTCGAGCACGAGATCCGCTTCAAGCGGCGGTTCATAGGGATCATCAATTCCGGTAAATCCCTTGAGTTCGCCGGCCCGGGCCTTTTTGTAAAGACCTTTGGGGTCGCGCTTTTCGCAAACTTCAATCGGCGTGGAAACGAAAACTTCATAAAAATCGTTCGAAGACATGTTTTTTCGAACACGATCACGATCAATACGGTAAGGACTGATAAAAGCCGTTAAAGCAATCGTTCCGGATTCGGCGAATAATTTCGCAACAGCGCCGATTCTTCGAATATTCTCTTCGCGATCTTGAGCGGAAAAGCCAAGTCCGAACCGTTTTGCAAATTCTTCAGAATGATTCTCCTTCAAAATAGCGGGAGAAGCATTGAGCGCATGGCGAACATTATCTCCATCGAGGACAAAACTTCGCTTACCAAGGGCATGGAGTTTGTGATCAACGAGGTTCGCGATCGTGCTCTTTCCGCTTGCACTGAGGCCGGTAAACCAAACAACACAACCTCTGTTTCCGTTCAATTTTTCCTTTTCCCAACGGGGAACCGCATGTTTATGCCAATGTACTTCAACATTCGGTGTGTCCGACATACTCTGAACTCCTCATTTTTTAACTTTTTTGGATACAAACCTTATTCACAAGCCGTTCTTCGGCAGCACTCAATCGGGAATAAACGGGGAGCAGAGTCCACATATCGTCCCATTGATCGAGCGCAATACGATTCAAAGCGATATTCAAAATACCGAGGGCCGAAGGGTCCCAGTATTTCTTTTCGGTCCATCGGATCTTTACATGATCCGGAAGATTTTTTTCCCATTTATGGAGGATCGGACCGCAAAAACGGGTCTTTTCCAGTGAAGGGGAATTCTCTTTCTGATAAGATAGATCTGTCTGAATAAAAGAGGCGGATTCGGTATTGTTTACTTCCTGATCTTTTAGCGGAACATTATCCTGAATATCGATACCGAGCCATTTTTTCAGAGAACAGACCTGAAAGACGGGATCGAGAGGGACAGGAATCGTGTTCTCGCCCGACTTTTTGAAGATAAAGCGCTGGAAAGCGACATCACCTCTTTGCGCATCGACCGCACAAGAGAGGAGATTATCGGGCTTACCTGGAACCTGAATCGCGAGCGCTTCGAGCGTATTAACGCCGATGATTTTCGCGGACAAGGACCAAGCGAGGATTTTTGCCGTTGCCGCTCCGACCCTTAATCCGGTAAAGGAGCCGGGGCCGATACCAACGGCGATACAATCCAGATCTTTGATATCCCAATGGAGATCATCGAGAAAGCGCGAGATGGCCGGAACCAGAGACTGAGCACTTCTCTGATCGGGAGGAAGAGCCCGAACGAGAGCCGAGGAGCCGTTTTCGCCCGCCGCCAAAGAACCGGTTTTATCGGTGGTTTCAATAGCGAGAACTTTCAACAATAGACCTCATTATTTCGAAATTCCATTTCCCGCAGGAAAGGAATCGTGTAATTATAATCAAATACGCGCCGATAAATTATTACAGCACGTCAAACGACATTAGAAACAATTATTATACCTTAAAATCATAAAAAGGAAATTGGGGCCGGGCGGATAAAAAAGAAAAATTATCTGTTTTCTTTTTCAAAGGGGGGAAAAAGGATATGAAAGCAGGCAAAAAAGGAGGGATATTCGCGGAAGAAGATCCCTCGGGTTCCGTTCATAAAGCGCGGAGTTCGATCCCCCAGGTTTGATTTTTGGGGAATGATATTTTTTTGTTCAAATAATCGACGGAAAGGGGAGATCGCTTTCCTTCGGAGTCAATATGATCGACTTTTACGGATTGCGGGTTGATTCCCCATTCTTTCCAAAGGACTTTGATCCGAGATTGGACGTCTTCATCAGAGTAATTGGTGAAGATAAGGAGGATTGAGCGAACACGACCGGAGCTCCAGATCCGATTTCCGTTGGGATCATAATCGTAATCCAGAATTCGACGGACCCCGGTTTGAACAACAGGCATCGTACAGAGGGAGGATTTACCGAAGATATTCCAGTCTTCGGTCCATGTTGGGACCGGATCCAACAGGGAGATCGGGCGGGCCGCTTCTCCTTTATAAAAATAGGGGATCGAATGGAAACGAAATCGGACGAGCGGTCGAAGGTAGTTCAATTTTACAGGATCGTTGAGGAAGGAAACAGGAAACCATCCGGGCTGATCGCCGAAGACGAGGTTTTGGGCCCATTTCATCTTCATTGCTCTGGAATTGGAATCATAGGATCGGCCGTAAGGGAAGACCAGGCCGCTGTAGACAGTGGACCAGGCGGGAACATCTTTACCGTCGATATGCCAGCAGACCATTCCGTGGATAAGATTCACGCAGAATTCGGCATTGCATTCGGATGCGAAGATTTTGTCTTTTGGGATTATTTTTCTCGCGTTTTTGAGGATATCGCGATATCCTTCGGTCCACCAGGAACCGCCGTAAAGAGGATGTCCGTGATTGGGATTGCAGCAAAGGCAAGGGGTACCGGCGGCGATCTGATCCATATAGACTCCATCGAGTCCGCACTGACAGACGAGTTTTTGGATATTCTCGGTCATTTTTTCTTTCCAGACCTTGCTTGCGGGACACATCACGCCGAAAACGACACGGGAACCGTCGATTTCTTTACTCCGGTAAGATTCCAGGCAAGGGGCGCCTGCTTCATTTATACAAACACCCGCTTTTCCAGAGGAGGAGAACTGGTAATCCTGATTTTTTTTATCACGGGTATCCCAAAGTCGTCCGTTTGTGTAAGGGATAATGTGAAATTTTCCAGTCTGATGAAGAGTTTTCACCCCTTCGACGAACCCTTCTTTCGGGGGGAAGTAATGGGGATAATCGTTGTCGAACGGGATCTGATGCCAAACATACCAATGGATTCCGACAGGAATATCGACTTTTTTCTGAAATTCGACCGCCTCGGGAACGACCTCTTTCGCGTATCCGAACAAACGGCCCCAAAGGCAGAGTTTTTTCATCCAATCGGGCATATCAGTCCGGCCTTCGGAGTCGAGCTTTGGGAACCAGCTTGCGTTTTCACGAACCCAATCGCGATAGATCAAAGCGGCGTCGAACCAATCGCCGTCGAAAGATCTCCAGACGATTTGCCCGGAGAGAGAGATTTTATGGAGGGGCTGATCGGGAAGGAAGGGGAGATCTTCCTTAAAATTCAGATCAAGCGTTCCGTTTTCCGGGGATCCGATCATGGAGATTGTTTTCCGTGCTCCCCGGGGATCGTGATTTGCGAAATAAAGAGCGCAGGGACGGGATTCATTCCAAACAGCCATCCAGTTCATGGTTGCCCGCAACGAGGGATAGACAGCGGAAAAGTTCGCATTTTGGACAGGATCCTTGATAATGGTTCCGGAGGCGCCGGGATAGACCGCAGTCGTATTCGGACCGAAATTTTCGAGGGAGAGGGAAGCGATTTCCGAGTCGATCAGGCGAATCTTTTTTGATCCGGGCAGAAAATCGGCGGACCAGAAGATCCCTTTATGATCGGGATCAGCGTTTACATTGAGATGAACGGTCAATCCGCGCGCATCGGGAAGATCGACAGGATCAGCGACGATCCAGCCGGAATCGATTCGTTCGATTTTCCTCCAGGGATCCAGCGAGGAAAGGATCCGTTTTTTCTCACCGCAGGAGAAATGGATTTTGAACAGGGACGATTCTTTTTCGGAAAAGAAAAATCCGGATCGTTTGTCGGCAAGCGGACCGCAAGCGAGGGAGGATCCGTTTGTCCGGGATCGGAGATAAACCGCGAGGGCAAGATCGGCGCTTTCAAGATAATCGATTTTATTCGGGGAATTTTGACCGGACCAGAGTGCGATTTCCTTTGCCTTTTCTTTCCAGTCGGAAGCGGAAGAGACCCATCGAAAATAGTCGGGCCGCAAACGGTTCGGAGATCCGGACAAGGAAGGGTCGCCGACGGAACCGAATCGGAACCAAAGATCTTTTTCGATCGATTTTTCCTTCCATCCTTTCCAGGCATCGGCGGAGAAAGGATGGATATAAACACGTTTATTCGGAATATCGCCAAAGAGGATCCCCGGGAATCCGTCGATAATGATCCCCTCTTTTTTTTCGCGGAGCAGGAGTCCCCGATCGAAAGGAACACGGTTTAATGTATTCGAAAAGGTTCCTTGTGTTTTCTTGTTCGGAATGATTCGAGAATCGATTCCTTCCCAATTCGGAAGGATCCCGGAATCAGCATGAAGTTCAAAGAAATGGCATTCTTTCCAGGGATGATCCGTTTCCTGATGAGCCTGATAATGGACGAAGACATTGCCGTCGGCGTTTTTGAAGAAGAACCAGAGGTACTCGGCAGCCGGTTGACTCGGCGGGGTTTTTCCGGCGCGGTTCACGAACCGGACATTCTGCCGAACGACAGTGCAATCCTCATTGTCGGCGACAAGATCGAGTCGGGGACTTTTATCGAGGGCAAGATCCCAGGATCCGAAGAAATCGGAATTATCGGGGGATTTATCGGGATCAAAGATCCGATCTCCCCAAGAGACAGGCTTAAAAACGAATCCGGAATGGAAGTCGATTCGGGCAGGGAATCCGGCTTGATGATCAGATCGCATCGCGGTTTTGTAAGCGGGCGTATTGATCGGAATCATCTTCTTTCGCGAACTTGCATCGGGATCGTTTTTCCGGGACTTGGAATCGGATCGAAAAACGCCTTTGAGGATCTTTTTTTGCGATTTCTTTACGAGATCCTGCGGAAAGCGGCAAACAAGCCAACCTCTTTTTGCATCAGCGGATGAATCGGAAACATAAAGGGCGGAAAAGGAGCTTTTCCCGAATTGGGCTTCGATATTCGATCCATCCTCGAAAACGGGAGAAACAGGGATCAGAGCCAATCCGGACGGAGGAAGCGCGGAGATTTCCAGAATCATTTCCTTTGCAGGACTCACATCGGATAAAAAGTGGAGAAAAAGCAGATTCAAAAGGATCGAAATGAATAGGAATCGTATTTTCATTTTTTTTCTCCAAGGAATTCGATGATTGCGTTGAGAAAGAGTTTACCGTAGGCTTTGATTTTTGATCGGCCCATCCCCTGAACGAGCTGCATTTCGGACATATTTTTCGGCTTGATCCGAACCATGTCCTGGAGGCTTTTATCGGTAAAGACATTATAGGGAAAGATATGCTTTTCCTGCGCGATCTCCTTGCGAAGAACGCGAAGACGATCGAAAAGAAGCTGATCTTTGATATTTTCGTCTGTAAGAAGAACTTGCGAGGAAGATTTTTTCTCATCAGGACGAAGGACCAACTCCACTTTTTCTTTTCCGAAGAGGACTTTTTTTCCTTTATCGGTAATAAGGGGAACCGGGAATTTACACTGTTTGTCCCATTGGATCAGATCTTTACTGAGCATGGTATTGAACAACTGCCGCCAAAATTTTTTGGTCCGATTTTTTCCGATTCCCCAGGTTTTAAGGAGATTATGCCGGAAAGTTTTGATTTTTTCGGTATCGGCGCCGAGAAGAATATCGATCAGATGAGTAATACCGAACCGGCAGCCTGTTCGGGCCATTGCGGAGAGGGCTTTTTGGCAATCGACGGTTGCGTCTTCCCGAACGGCTTTTTTTGTGCAGAAATCGCAGTTTCCGCAATTCTCATTCGGATAATTTTCCTCGAAGTAAGCGAGAATGCTTTTTCTTCGGCATTGTTCGGTATCGGCGAATCGGATCATTTCCTGGAGCTGGCGCTCTTCGGCGTGTTTTATTTTTCCTTCGGGAAGATCGTCGATAAAGGATTCGAGCAGGGCGATATCCTGATATCCGAAAAGGAGGAGGCAATGGGCGGGAAGTCCATCGCGTCCGGCTCTTCCTGTTTCCTGATAATAGCTTTCGATATTTTTCGGGAGATCGCCGTGAACGACGAATCGAACATTGGATTTATCGATTCCCATTCCGAAGGCGATGGTCGCAACGATAATCGGGACTTCGTCCTTGAGGAATTCCTCTTGCACCTTCATACGGATCTGATCACTCAATCCGGCGTGATAGGCTTTGGCTTTAAACCCTTTTTTTACGAGCATGGAAGCGGTTTCTTCCACTTTTTTCCGGGTTCCGCGGTAAATAATTCCGGACTGTCCGCCCCTTGTTTTCAGAAAATTGACCAATTGACTGGAAAGATCATTTTTGAATTTGACTTCATAAAAGAGATTTGGCCGGTCAAAAGAAGCGCGGACGCGAAAAGGATTCCGGAGTTTAAGCTGTTTTTCGATATCATTCGCGACGAAAGTGGTTGCCGTTGCGGTAAATACGGCGAGCGGGACGTTGGGGAACTCTTTTGTGATCCGGGAGAGGCCCAAATAATCGGGTCGGAAATGATGTCCCCATTGGGAAATGCAATGGGCCTCATCGACCGCGAAGAAGGCGATTTTTCCCTGCTTGATCCAGGGGATAAAGCTTTCGGAATTAAAGCGTTCCGGAGAAATATAAAGGAGATCGAGCTCATTTTTTTCCATGAGGCGGGAAATCCGGATAAAATCATCTTTAGTGCTTACGGAATTAAGGGTTTCCGCACGAATACCGGATTCGCAAGCGGCGTCCACCTGATCTTTCATCAGGGAAAGGAGCGGACTTACAACCACACAAAGGCCAGGCAGAATCACCGCGGGAAATTGATAGCAGAGCGACTTTCCGCCCCCGGTGGGCATAATCGCAAAAACATCCTGATTATGCAGGATTGCGGTAATGATCTCTTTTTGATTCGGGCGAAAGGAATCAAATCCGAAGATCTGCCGCAGCGCCGAAATAAGGGGATCGATTGGTTCATTATTCATTTTAGGTGATTCTGGGAAAATATCTTTCAAGGGAAAATGCAGAAATTTCAATTTCCATCCATCATTCTCCTCTATTATATCTGAAGAAATGAGTGCGTCAACAAAGAGAAAATAGAGCTTTTTTTGTTTTTTTTCTGAAAGAGTTCTTGTTCATTTTCTCAGTTTGTGTATGATTTTACTGGACAGATGTTGTAAAAATCAGTAAATCGAACGGAAATAGAAAGAGAGATGAACCATGATTATCGGTGTCCCGAGAGAAATTAAGAATAATGAAAATCGTGTATCGGCAACTCCTCACGGAGTTTATGAACTTGTTCAGGCGGGACACACGGTTCTTGTGGAAAGAGGAGCAGGACGAGGCAGCTTTATCAACGATGAAGAATACGCGGACGTTGGAGGAACCCTGCTTGATACCGCAGATGAAGTATGGGCCAAAGCGGATCTGATCTATAAGGTGAAGGAACCGATGGGGCCGGAACTGCAAATGATCCGGCCGGGTCAAATCATTTTCACCTATCTTCATTTAGCGCCGGATCCGGATCAAATTGAAGCGCTTTTGACTTCCGATTGTATTGCGATTGCTTATGAGACGGTAACCGCGCCCGATCATTCGCTTCCTCTTTTGATTCCGATGAGTGAAATTGCGGGTCGAATGGCGATTCAGGTGGGAGCGAACCTTCTTCAGAGTTCGAACGGGGGACGAGGAACATTGCTTTGCGGAGTTCCCGGCGTACTTCCGGGACAGGTCGTAATCGCGGGAGGCGGAAATGTCGGCTGCAACGCCGCGCGAGTCGCTTCCGGATTAGGGGCCTCGGTAATCGTACTGGACATTAATCCTGCCCGACTGGCCGCGATTGATAATATGTTCCATGGACGGGTCTCCACCTTGATCTCCAATACGATGAATCTCTTCAAGGCAACGGCGAACGCGGATCTTCTGGTCGGCGCAGTCCTTGTTCCCGGCGCGAAAACGCCGAAAATCGTTTCCGAAGAGATGGTAAAAGGAATGAAGAAGGGATCAGTGATTGTCGATGTCGCAATCGATCAGGGGGGATGTGTCGCAACAATGGATCACACAACGACCCATGATCATCCCTGTTTTGAGAAGCATGGGGTCCTTCATTACTCCGTTGCGAATATGCCGGGATCCGTTCCGCGGACGTCGACCTATTCCCTTTCGAACGCGACCCTTCCCTATCTGTTGAAAATCGCAAATCTCGGGTTGGAGAAGGCGTTCGAATCCGATCCGGGTTTGAAAAACGGACTCAATATCTGCCGGGGAAAGATCACTTGGCCCGCAGTCGAACAGGCCTACAAGGAATGGAAAGCTGCCCGATAGAATTCCATCCGCAAACTGCTTCATTCATCGGGAAACGCCGAAGAAGTTTTCCGATGAATGAGGACAGCAAAAGAACAGACAACAGTATTATCATCGGAATCGACGTCAACCTTATCAATCAACGAACGGATCGATACAGACCATGGAATGGACCTTATCCCAAATACAATCGTTCGCCCCCGACGCATCCTCCCTTTCGGCAGGTGAGAAAATCGCAAGGGAAGGATGGAAGACGACCGGACAGACCAATCACGCGCTTTGGGGAGAGATCACGGGTAGCGGGAGCAAACCCTATCAGGTCCGGATTGATCTGCGCGAATTCGCCTATCGATGCACCTGTCCAAGCCGGAAACTTCCCTGCAAACATGTTCTTGGTCTCTTACTGAAAGCACTTCAGGAACCGGACAGCATTCCTTTTCAGCTGGAACCGGACTGGATTACCGAATGGCTCACCCAGCGGGATCAGCGCGCGGAGAAGAAGAAAGAACCGCCTGCGCAAAAGGAATCGGCGCCGAGTCCACAAAAGAGATCGGATCAAAATAAACGAGCGGCGCAGCGGATGGAACGGGTCAAGGGAGGAATGGATCAGCTCACTCTCTGGTTGAACGATTTTATTCGTTCGGGCTTGGCGGGAGCGGACGGTAAGCCGCAATCATTTTGGACCGAAGAATCCAAATGGCTTGTCGATGCGCAAGCGCCCGGGGTCAATGGACTTCTTCAAAGAGCGAGCGAGATCCCGGGATCCTGTCCGGAATGGCCGGAGCTCCTTTTAGGAGAATTCGGGAAAATCGCACTTCTTCTGGAAGCGTTCTCAAAGCTGGACACATTCTCCCCGGAATTTCAGTCCGAGATCCGACAGCAGATCGGATGGACCTTGAATCAAGCGGATCTGGAAGCCTCCGGAGAAAAGATCACCGACTGCTGGATCATGTGCGGTCAATCACTGGAAACAGCCGGAACGATTCAGGTTCAAAGGAATTGGTACCGGGGATGCGAAAGCAGACGTTTTCTTCTTTATCTTCAGTTTGCGGCGGGAAAACGTCCTTTTGATGAAGTTCATTTGCCGGGAACGTTCAATGCGGGAGAAGCGGTTTTTTGGCCGGGAACCTCTCGAATCCGCGGAAAATTTCTTTCAAGAGAATCGACTGCCCCGATTCCTTTTCCGAAAGAAGCGGCCCGTTCCTTTTCCGGCTTTTTAACGGATATTGCCCAACGAACGGCGGCCAACCCCTGGACACATGTTCATCCGGCCCTGATTGGCGATGTCTTTGTTCGCCCGGACAGTGAAAAGAAAGGAAAATGGATCCTGCGCGATCCGGAAGGAAAGATCCTCCCGATTGCGGGCGATGATCATTGGGATTTCTGTTCACTTTCCGCTTCCCGTCCGATCACGCTTTTTGGAGAATGGAAGGATCAAAAATTTTATCCTCTTTCGGGCTGGTATGCAGGCCGATTAAGATTGTCCGTTCGATCCAGGGAGGGAAATCATGCGTAAAATTCTCCTGAAAAGAGCCCTGCTCGGAACAGAAAAAAGCGGTATCGGCCCGGAAATTGAAGAATCGGTTCCTTCCGGGATTCGCGGTCTGATCGATCAGATCGAAAAACGGACCTCGGACGATTCCTGGAAAATTCTTCTTGCGGCCGGAACAGAATCTCTTGCGGATCAGGTTGCCTTTCACCCGAAGACGGAATCGACTCCGCTTTCCCTTTCCGAAAGGAGTGAGAATTCAGTGATCCCGCCCCCTGTCGCCGAAATTCTTCTGGAACTGCTGCAAGTTCAATCGGAAGCATTGGGGACACCGTTTACATGCGGATCGCTTTTCTTATTGGACGAAGCGGTAAAATATGGAGGGGTTGTTCCCGATGAAAAGATCCCTGATTTTCTTCGGCTCTTTACCGCGTCCCGGCAATATAAGAATCGGAAGGAGCGTCTTCTCCCATTTCTTGGAAAGACCGCGAACTGGCTGGGATCGTTGAATTCGGATTGGCAATGGTGCGCGGAAGGATCGGAAAAAGCGGCGGCCGAAATGAATAATAAAGATCTTCTTGATCTTTGGGAAGAAGGAAATTTTGCCGAACGGAAATCGGCCCTGATTTCACTCCGTAAAACGGATCCCGATCAAGCGAGAGATCTTCTTCAAGAGACGTGGAAAAATGAAAAAGCGGATCATCGGGAAGCCTTTTTGAGAATTTTTGAATCGGATCTGAAGGAAGAAGATACGGCATTTTTGACAAGCGCTCTTTCCGATCGAGGATCGGGAGTTCGACGAGCTGCGGGAGATCTTCTTACCCGATTGACTCGTTCGGAATATTCCCAAAGAATGTGCGCTCGGACCGATGAAATCCTTTTCAGCACTTCCGATAAAAAATACCGGATCGAATTGATTGAAAAATTGACTCCGGAAATGAAAAAGGACGGATTGGAAGAAAAACCTCCGTATGGAACAGGCGAGAAAATCTGGTGGACCTTTCAGATTCTTTCGCGAACACCGCTTGCGTATTTGGAAAAGAAAAGCGAAGTCAACGCGGCGGAATTTTTGGGCCGATATCGGAAAGATGATTTATTTTCCGTACTTGCCGCCGGATGTACGAATTCCCTGATACTGTCGGGAACCCCTTTATCCTGGTTTGAACCTTTATGGAACATTTGGCTTCGAGTCAAGCTGGATATACTGCGGTATTCCGTTTTTGATCTTCGCGATGATCTTCTGGAATACGGGATCAAGAACAACATCGAATATTTTCGAAATATTTTGGATCATGGAGACAGTTTTTCCTGTTCAACGGAAATTCTTCATCTGATCTGGAGTGCGCTTGCGGAGCATGAACCGGATCCGCGCCGTCCGGAATTTTCACGGGCGCTTGTCAACTATCTTCGAAAGGCGCAATGGCAATCTTCCCTTTTGATCGAGTTTATTCCGCTTCTCCCGGAACATGATCGGGAAATACTGGAAGAATACTGCCGGCCGGGAAGCGTGATCTGCAAAGAACCGCCGAACAAAATGCGTCCGGTTCAAAGAATCATGAATTTATGCGAACGATTTGAAAAATACATCAAGAGCCGAAAGGAAACAGAATGAACGATCTTGCCAACAATCTTTTACGACTTCATGCGGAACAGGAATACGCGGAAGAACTTTCCGCGCTCAAAGCAGTGGACGACCGCCAAAAACCGGCCCATTGGGAATTATCACCCTGGGCGGTAAAGATCTATCTGATGGGCGGAAAGCTGGAGAACGGAAAAGAGATCACGCCGAAATACATCGGAAATGAACGCCTGATCGAAATTGCGATTGCGACCCTTGCGACTGATCGGGCCCTTCTTTTATACGGTCTTCCCGGAACCGCAAAATCGTGGGTAAGCGAACATCTTGCGGCGGCGATCAGCGGAGATTCCACTTTACTGATCCAGGGAACAGCGGGAACCGACGAATCGGCGCTCCGATACGGATGGAATTACGCGCAGCTTCTTGCCGTCGGACCGTCGAAGGATGCGCTGGTCGAAAGTCCGATGATGCGTGCGATGAATACAGGCCGACTCGCTCGGGTCGAAGAGTTGACGCGAATCGGAAGCGATGTTCAGGATACATTGATCACGATTCTTTCCGAAAAGACCCTTCCGATTCCCGAACTTAATTCCGAAATTCAGGCGGCCAAGGGCTTTAATGTGATCGCGACCGCAAATAATAGGGACCGGGGAGTCAATGAACTTTCCAGCGCGTTGATGCGCCGATTCAATACGGTTGTCCTTCCGGTTCCGAGTTCACTGGAAGAAGAAGTCGAGATCGTTCAGCGCCGGGTTGCCCAGGCCGGACAGGCACTTGAATTTCCGGTGGAAAAACCTGCGATTGAAGAGATCCGCCGTGTTGTAATGATCTTCCGGGAATTGCGGGAAGGAATCACCGCGGACGGAAAGACCAAGTTGAAATCCCCTGGCGGGACCCTCTCGACGGCGGAAGCGATATCCGTAATCAACAGCGGCCTTGCGATGGCCGGATATTATGGAGACGGCGTTCTTCGCGCCGGCGATCTCGCGGCGGGAATCATCGGAAGTATTATCAAGGATCCGGTTCAGGATCTGATCGTCTGGAATGAATATCTGCAAACGGTTGTAAAGGAAAGAAGCGGCTGGAAAGATCTTTATCGGGCCTGTCGGGAGATCCAATCATGAGTCTTCATCTCTTCGGAATACGGCACCATGGTCCGGGCTGTTCCCGGGCATTGGAAAAAGAGCTTTCGGCTCTTACCCCCGATCGGATTTTACTGGAAGGTCCTCCGGAAGGCGAAGAAGTTCTTTCGTATCTTCAAAGTTCGAAAATGGATCCGCCGGTTGCGCTTTTGGTTTATCCGGATACCACTCCGAAGGACGCCGTTTTTTATCCTTTTGCGATCTTTTCCCCGGAATGGATCGCAATGCAATACGGAATCAAAAACGGGATTCCGATCCAATTTATCGATCTTCCCTGGAAACATCGATTCGCTGTCGATTTTCAAGACCAAGAGGAGATTAAAAAAATGCTTATCAAACTTGGCTCAAAGATCGTTTCAACGGAAGATGTTGAACCAAGTAAAGAAAAAGCGGATTCCGATCCCGGCGCAAAGAGGAAAACCCTTGCGGACGAAATTCGGGAAGATCCGATCGGATATCTTTCCGCAACGGCCGGATACAAGGAGAGTGAATCCTGGTGGGAACGGATCATCGAACAGACGGAAAACGCGGAAGGGGTTTTTACCGGCATTCTTGAAGCGATGTCTGCGCTCCGATCCGCCATTTCTGAAGAGAAAAACGAATCTGATACGCGGGAGCATCGTATGCGCGAAGCCTGGATGCGCCGATTCGTGCGGGAAGCCGCCAAAAACCGAATGGAAAAGATCGCCGTTATTTGCGGAGCTTGGCATATACCGGTTCTCGATCTTGATACAAATGATCCGGAAAGAAAAAAACTCATTCCTTCCAAAAAGGAAGACGACGCTCTTATTTCCGGTCTCCCGAAAGTAAAAGTCAATACAACATGGTGTCCCTGGAGCTATTCGCGTCTTTCTTTTCGGAGCGGATACGGGGCGGGAATTGAGTCGCCCGGCTGGTATCATCATTTATGGAAAGACCGCAGGAACGCGATCTCCTTCTGGATCTCGGAAGTTGCCCGTCTGCTGAGAGATAATGGAATTGATGTATCGTCGGCGAATGTGATCGAAGCCGTTCGATTGGCCAATACCCTTGCGGTCCTGCGGAATTATTCCAGCCCCGGTCTTTCGGAAGTGAACGATGCTGTTCTCTCCGTTCTCTGCAATGGAGATCAGCAGCCCCTTAAATTGATCCGGGAAAAGCTGGAAACCGGAAACCGGATCGGATCCGTTTCCTCCGATGTTCCAATGGTTCCGCTTTTTCGCGATATTGAGAATAAACGGAAGAGCCTTCGACTCAAGATCTCGGAAGAAATTATTACCATGGATCTTGATCTTCGCAAGGAGAATGATCGGGAAAAGAGTTGTTTTTTGCATCGGCTGGATCTCTTGGGAATTTCCTGGGGACAAGTGCAGGAAGGAAATACGCGCTCGACAGGATCCTTTCACGAGATTTGGCAAATTCGCTGGGAAGCGGAATTCGTTGTCCGTATTATCGAAGCGAATGTATGGGGAAGTACACTGGAAGCGGCCTGTTCAGGGTTCCTTCTTCATCAATTGGAATCGAATTTGTCCCTTCCGGAAATTACGGTACTTCTGAACAGAGCGCTGCTTGCGGAAGTTCCGGAAGAAGTAATGGACCGATTTTTTCGGCGTCTTCAAAATGATGCCGCCGTTTCTTCGGATATTGGCGGAATGATCCATGCACTTCCTCCTCTTGCGTCGATTATCCGATACGGGAACGTTCGGCAAACCGATCGGGATAAAGTCGAACCGGTCTTTGAGGCCCTGTTCCAACGTATTCTGGTTGGTCTTCTTTCCGCCTGCGGATCGCTCGATGAGGATGCCGCCGAAATCAGGCGGATGGAGATCGATCTGCTCCAGAATACCGTTCAACTCCTCAACTGCCCGGAAGATAAAAGCGATTGGACGCGCAAACTTTATGAGATCATGGAAAGCGATTCCGTTCATCCTCTCTTGGGGGGACGATCAGCCCGAATTTTGTATGAACAGGGAGATCTTGGCCCGGCGGAATTGGAAACACAAATCGGACTGTCGATTTCTCCTGCCCTTTCTTCCGATCACGTTGCTCAATGGATTCAGGGATTTTTACTTGGAACCGGACAGACACTGCTCCATCTGGAATCTCTTTGGGATATTCTGAATCGCTGGATCAAGTCGCTTTCTGATGATATATTCCTTGAGTTTCTTCCCCTGATTCGTCGGGCATTTTCCGGTTTTACCCCTTCTGAACTCAAAAAGATGGGAAAAATCGTCAAAAGTTTATCCGCGGAAGAGGGATCGGATCAAAAAGAAAAAACGCTCTCTCAAAAGAAGACGGAAGGGAATCTTGATGAAGAACGGATCAAAATTCTTCTTCCCGTTCTGAATCAAATACTGGAACAGGTGAACTGATGGACGAACAGGAACGATTGAAGCGATGGCGCCTGATTCTGGGCCGCGAAGCCCAAGAGGATACAGGAAAGCTCTGCGATGAAAACGCGGAAATTGATGAGATCCTCGAAGTTCTGTATAATGAAGAGGAAAAGCGGAAGAAAGGAAGAGGAACACTCGACCGATCTTCTCCCCGGGTCCATCGTTGGCTTGGAGATATTCGCAAATACTTTCCGGCTTCTGTGGTTCGGATTCTGCAAAAAGATGCTCTGGACCGATTGGGGCTCCAGCAGATGCTTTTGGAGCCCGAACTGCTGGAAATGATCGAACCGGATGTTCATCTGGTCGCTTCCCTGCTCTCATTAAACGGGGTAATTCCATCAAAAACGAAGGAAACGGCCCGAATTGTCGTTCGAAAGCTCGTCGATGAACTGATGAAAAAACTGAAGACGAAAACCATTCAAGCGGTCCGGGGAAGTATCAACCGATCAAGCCGGACGAATCATCCGCGCGCGAATGATCTTGATTTCAACCGGACGATCCGGCTTAATCTGAAAAATTGGCAGCCGAAAAAAAAGAGTATTATCATCGATCGATTGGCCGGATACGGAAGAAAGCAGCAGGCGCTTCGCGATATTGTTCTTTGCATTGATCAAAGCGGATCGATGGCCGAATCCGTAATTTATTCCAGTATTTTCGCGGCTGTATTGGCAACGATCCGATCCGTTTCCGTTCGAATGGTTCTCTTCGATACGGAAGTCGCCGATTTAACCGACAGACTCTCCGATCCGGTGGACGTTCTTTTTGGAACACAACTTGGAGGAGGAACCGATATCAATCAGGCGCTTGCCTACTGTCAACAGCGGATCATTCGCCCGGCAAATACGGTCTTTGTCCTCATTACGGATCTTGAGGAGGGAGGGAATACGGAAGAAATGATCGCACGCGCCCATCAGATCGTCCTATCAGGAGTGAATCTGATCTGTTTACTTGCTCTGAACGATGAAGGATCGCCCTCTTACGACCATGAAAACGCCGCGCGGCTCGCGAAATTGGGGATTCCGGCTTTTGCCTGTACTCCCGATAAGTTCCCGGACCTGATGGCCGCCGCGATCAACCGACAGGATCTCGCCCTTTGGGCCGGCCGGAATGAGATCCGCTTGGCCGCCGGAACAGAGAGCCTCTGAAGATATCCCAAAAAAATAAATCCGCTTTGTTGACTTTCGATTTTGGATCCTGTAAAATGGATGTTTGTTGGATATTGCGGTCTTTGATCGGAAAAATCCTTTTTCCGGTCAAGGGATCCCGCATAATGTTTTTCCGGTGAACACTCGAAAAAAGGAACTTAATCCATGAAGGTCAATCAGCGTCTTTTTACGCTCTTTATTCTGTTTTTTATGATCTCCCCGATTCTTTCGGCGGACGATCCCGTCTGGAATATCCGGAGTGTTCCAATTGATCAGATCACGGTCGTCGCCCATCGCGGAGCAGGCGATCTCGCGCCGGAAAATACGATGGAAGCTCTTCAGCTCACCTGGGGAATGGGCGGTGTTCCCGAAGTCGATATCCGAACATCCAAAGACGGTGTCCTTGTAATGTTCCATGATAATAATTTCAAGCGGATTCTTCCGACCGCATCGGAAGAGGTGAAGAAAAAGGGAATTGAAGATCTTACCTGGGCCGAGATTCAAAAACTCGATATCGGATCTTTTCGCGGAAAGAAGTTTGCCGGACAAAAAGTCGTCTCCCTCGCCGAGATCATTCAAGCGTTGAAAAAAGATAAAAAGCGAAAAGTTTTTATCGATGTCAAGCGGGTCGATTTCGCCAAATTGGCCGAGGAAACGAAGGAAGTTCATCCGCAAATTATCCTCGCGACCGGTACTTACCGGCATTTGAAGGAATGGAAGGACGTTGCCCCCAAAGCGGA
>JAUNSU010000046.1:0-12265 GCA_030539035.1 Planctomycetia bacterium | reverse complement strand
ATTGGATGGGACTCGGTAAGGGCGATGAATTTCTTGCTCCCAAAATCGCGGAACTGGAAAAGAACAACTTCGCAAACGTCGATCGAATGCAGATCCATGTCAATTTTGACCGCCAAACCGGAAAGACCACTCCCTCGGAGGAATTCCTTCGATCGGTCGCCGCGAAAGTTCATGCGCGCGGTAATATCGAATTGCAATTTATGCCCTGGAATATCCCCGATCGGCTGGAATACTATTACAAACTTTTCGATCTCGGAGCGGGCGGACTCGGTACTGATCGGCCGGATATCGCCTTCGAAGCCCTTCGAAATTATTACAAGAAAGGCGAACAGAAAAACGAGGGTCAAAAGATCAATCTGAACGACAAATCGCGGAAGTCCTCTTCCGCGCAAGCCCCTGTAATGGTCGATGTCGTTTTTAAATTCAAGAAGGGAAAAGCGAAATCGAAAAAATTCCCTCTTCGTGAAGAGGACGGAGTCCAATATCTCAAGATCGATCCGAACGAGATCCCCGAAAAAACGCTCACTCTTGAAGTTCATCATCCTTGGGCGGAAGCGCAGGCAGGTGATCCCGGTTTTTATGTCCTCTGCAGCGGAATGTATGGAGAATTTAAAAAGAGAGATCAGGATCGGATTCACAAAAACACCAATATTGTAATGCCCCTGATCGGAATTCGAACCCCGAAAGCCGCGATGGCGATCATAATGACCGGAATGCGATATGAAGCGGAACATTGGGTCGAATATAAAAAGGATCATTATCGGATCTATCCCGTCTACAAACTGGATGAAGAGAAGGCTTATGATCAAGTCGGAATCGAATTTCATCTTCTGAAGCCGAACGCTTCTTATGCGGATATTGCGAAAGTCTATCGGAAATATCAGCTGGATCGCAAGGCCTGTGTTCCCTTGAAAGAACGGATCAAAGATCGGCCCGCCCTCGCTTACGCCGCCGGTGCGATGGAGGTCCGGATACGGCAAGGGTGGAAGCCGGTCCCCTCCCCTGTCGGAGAGCAGACAGCGGAAACAGAACCGCCGATGAAAGTCGCCGTTACCTTCGACCGGTTTATGCAGATCATTGATGAATTTAAAAAACAGGGAATAGATCGTGCGGAATTTTGCCTTGTCGGATGGAATATTGGAGGACATGATGGCCGATTCCCCCAGCTTTTTCCCGTTGATCCCCGATTGGGAGGCGAGAAAAAATTAAAGGAGGCGATTCAAAAGGCCCGTAAGGCGGGATTTCTGGTCGTCGGACATACAAGCGAAAGCGGAGCCTACAGTATTTCCGCTCTCGCCAACCGCTGGGATCGGAATTATCTTCTCGTCCGGAAAGGAGGAGTGATCAAATCCCTTCGAACCTGGTCGGGCGGAAATGTCTATCACACCTGTCCGGAAGCCGTTTATGAACGCTTCGTTCCGGAAGATTACGCCAAGCTCAAAGCGCTCGGATTTTACGGACTTCACTATATCGATGTTTATTCGACGGTGAACCCGCGCACGTGCTATTCAAAAGATCACCCGCTTACGAAAGAGGGATTCGCGAAATGGTCCTGCAAGATCCTTGCCTATGCGCAAAAAGAGATCGGCGGACTCGGATCCGAAGGCGGATTCGATTACTGCGTCTCCAATCTGGATTACGGTCTTTATATTTCTTTCTATGATCCCGGCGAACCGGTCGATCCCGAGAACAGGGTCAAATCCCATGTTCCCCGAAAAGCGCTTCCGGCTCTTATCGATCGGCATACGCCTTTTTGGCAGCTCGTTTACAATGGAATTGTTCTGAACAATCCCTTTTCGAATACGGCCAATTACACGATCAAGAATGCGGTCAATCGCTTGAAGATCGTTGAATACGGCGGGCGTCCCCTCTTTTATTTTTATTCCAAGTTTCTCACTTCCGGGTCCAGTTGGATGGGAAGCGCCGATATCACTTGCGGAACCGATGAGGAACTTGTCCAGTCGGTCAAAAAGATCAAGGAAGGAT
The DNA here is from genome assembly GCA_030539035.1 of Planctomycetia bacterium. Classification (GTDB taxonomy): domain Bacteria; phylum Planctomycetota; class Planctomycetia; order Pirellulales; family Thermoguttaceae; genus JAUNBG01. The sequence continues at coordinate 10,279 of JAUNSU010000046.1, read as the reverse complement.
ACGACGAATTCGAAAAGCTCAAATATCTTCAGCTCGAATTCATGGAAGATCATCAAATGCTTGAAGAGGGGCTGTTCAAAACCTCCTTTTCCGACGGAACGGACATCATTTGCAATTACACCCCCAAAGAATCCGTTTATCAGGGAAAAAAGGTTCCTTCCCTCGGATATATTGTTCTCAAAAAGACAGCTGTTAAAAAGTGAGAGATGTTTTCCCGAAAGCACTGTCCGGAATCCATTGTTGTTCCTTTGATAAAGAAAAATCATCCATAAATTTAAAATCGAAAAAAATTGGTTTTCAACCGCAAACCGTTTAAATCCAAGAAGGACTGATCATTATGTATCGTAAAAGCAGACGTGAATTTTTATCTGCGGCGGCCGCGTTCTCTGCGGCGGCGGCCGTTCATTATTTTCCCATGCGCTCCCAGGCGGCGGATCGTCCCCGTATTCGGATGGGATGTATCGGACTCGGTCCCCAAGGTCGGGGAAACGCTCATTCCTTCAATCCATTTGTCGATATCGTTGCCCTCTGCGATCTCGATCCCGAATATATGGTAAAGCAGATCATTGATAAAAAAGAGGTCGGTCCGGTCAAAAACGGAGAAAGAATCGTTCCCGACTTCGTTGCCGATTACCGAAGGATTCTTGATCGGTCCGACATCGATGCCGTCTGCATCGCAACGCCGGATCACTGGCATACGAAAATCGCCGTCGAAGCCCTTCAGGCCGGAAAGCATGTTTATTGCCAAAAGCCGCTTACCCTTACACTGGAAGAAAATAAACTGATCCGTGCGGCCGCCGCAAAATACGGTAAAGTCTTTCAGGTCGGTTCGCAGCGCAGAACACAAAAAGATCAATTTCTTCTCGCGGCCCTGATTGTTCGCGCCGGACTTCTCGGAAAAATTCATCGTATTACCTGCTGCCTGAAAGAAGGGCGGCAAAGCGGACCCTTGAATCGATATGCACTGCCGCGAAAACTCGACTGGAATACATGGATCGGACAGGCGCCAATGGTCGATTATATTGCCTCAAGCGCCGGGCCGGGCAAACTTTGGGGGGGCTGGGGACTCCCTGATCAGAGTAATGGACACCTCACATTTCGCTGGTGGCATAATTTCGCCGGCGGAAAAATTACCGACTGGGGAGCCCACTTTGTCGATGCCGCCCTTTGGGCCGTCAACAAACAGACTCAAGGATCCGGACCGATCTCGGTCGACGGGTCCGGCAGCGAATTTCTCGTTCCCTATAAAGACGGATATCCCACCGTCGATAATATTTACAATACCGCGATCAAGTTCAATATCAAATGCAAATACGCGGATGGACTTCAACTTGACATTGTAAGCAACAGTCCGGACGGAGATGGTGTTCTCTTCGAAGGAGAAAAAGGAAGAATCCATGTCAATATTGCCCGAATTAAGGGAAAATTGATCGAGCAGGGAGTAAAAGAGCAGTTCACCGAAAAAGATTACAGCGCGATGTATAATGGAAAACCAGTCGAATCCCATTGGGAAAATTTCGTTCGCTGTATTCAGGAAGGCGGGAAACCGATCTCGGATATCGAAAGCCAAATAGAAACGATGAATGTTTGCCATCTCGCCGTAATTGCGACCCGGGTCAACCGGCAAATTCTTTGGGATCCGCAAAAAGAAGAGATCGTATCCGATCCCTTGGCCGCGTCCTTTATGCACCGCGAGCAGCGAAAAGGCTTTGAGCTTCCCTCGCTTTCGTAATCGGTCTGCACTCTTAATAAATTTCAGGACATTCAGATAAATAAAAAAATTTTTTAGTACAGGAGATATGTATGAAATTGTTTACTGCGTTCCTCGCGTTTGGAGCACTTTTGTTCACCGTTTCTTTCACTTCAGCAGCGGAAAAAGTCGATCTTTTCAACGGAAAGAATCTGGATGGATGGTATAAATTCATTCGCAACCGGGGAAAAGATGCCGATCCGAATAATGTTTTTTCCGTTCAAAACGGAATGATCCGTGTTTCCGGTGAAGAATGGGGATGTATCACAACAGAAAAATCGTTTGAAAACTACAAGATCACGGTAGAATTCAAATGGGGCGAAAAAACCTGGGGCAATCGCAAGGACAAGGCCCGGGATTCCGGACTCCTGATCCATTCTTTTGGAAAAGACGGCGGATTTGGCGGGATCTGGATGCTTTCCGTAGAAGCCAATATCGTTGAAGGCGGCATCGGCGACTTCTGGATCGTCGGCGGCAAAAACGACGGTGTTTCCGGAACCTGTAAATGCACTGTTCGTCCGGATGGAAAAATTTATGATCCCGTCAACGGAAAGCCGATCACGATCACAAAGAACAGCGAGGGATTCTTCGGATGGACAAAACGGGACCCCAACTTCAAAGATGTTCTGAATTTCCGCGGAAAAAACGATCTTGATCGGCCCGACGGCTGGAATACACTTTCCGTTGCCGCCAAAGGGGATACGATGGAAGTCTTTCACAACGGCGAAAAAGTCAACGAAATTTTCGGACTTAAACAGACTTCCGGCAAGATCCAGCTGCAATCGGAAGGCGCGGAAATCTTTTTCCGCAAGATCACCCTTGAGCCGCTGGACTGAATGGACTGAAAAAAGATATTGAGATCCGTTCATTCGGTTGGGTAAGCGATTTTTCATCAATACTCCGGAGAAAAGAAAAAATGAAAATGGGACGATTATTGCCAATTTTTATAATCTCAATCTTGTTCTGCGTAATTTCCGACTTTTGTACAGGTTCCGAAGACGCGGTTTTCAAGATCCAGCCCTCCATCGATTTCTCTGTTCGGGATGGAATCGGAAACACGCTCGAAAAATTGCGTGCGGACAAGGATGTTAATGTCGCTTATCTCGGCGGATCGATTACAATGGCCAACGGCTGGCGTCCCAAAACGACAAAATGGCTTCAGGAAACCTGGCCTAAAGCAAAGATTCATGAAATCCATGCGGCGATCAGCGGAACGGGAAGTATGCTCGGAAATTACCGTTTACAACACGATGTTCTAAAGTATAAACCGGATCTTCTTTTTGTCGAATTTGCCGTCAATGATGGAGGAACGCCTTTCAAGATGATCTGGAAGCAGATGGAAGGAATCGTTCGAAAAACATGGATCAGTAATCCGAAAACCGACATTGTATTTGTCTATACATTTTGTGTTCCATTCACTCAAAGAGTCCAAAAAGGGGAACTTCCCGATTCCGCGAGCGCGATGGAGATTCTCGCCGGCTATTACCGAATTCCTTCGATCAATTTCATGAATCGGGTCGTTAAAATGCACCAGGAAGGAACATTGATCTTTCAATCAAAGACCGATGTTCCCAACGGGATCCTCTGTTTTTCCAAGGATGGGACTCATCCCGGCGATGAGGGGCATGAACTTTACCTTACCGATATCAAAAGGGGATTTGACGCGATGAAAGATCTTCCTCCAGTCGATCATCAGGTAAAATTGGAGAAGATGTTCACCGATGCGCCGATTATGGATACCAATATGTATCCGATCACCCGGAAAATGCTGAAAGGGAATTGGCGCAAGCTCACTCCCAAAGACCCGTTTTATCATTTTACGAACCGATTGGACGAAATTTGGACGACCGATGAGCCGGGTGCATCTCTTTCTTTCCGGTTTAAAGGAAGTGAACTGCTCCTCTATGATATCGTCGGACCGGATGCCGGATCAATCCAGATCACGCTTGACGGAAAAAAACGGGAGAAACTTGTTCCCCGTTTTGATTCCTATTGTATCAACCATTACAGTTTTCGGATCACAACTTATACAATCGCATCTGATCTTGATCCGGAGAAAATCCATACAGTTCTTATGGAACTGGACGGATCGGTTCCGGATCGAAAACCGTTCGCGAATCCCAACGCGGTATCGGAAAAGGATCTGAAATCGCCGAAATATCAGGGCCGCCGTCTTCGACTCGGTAAAATACTGATTCGGGGAACACTGCTACCCTGATCGGATTGATCAGGAACATTTCATTTCCAGTATAAAAAAATATCCGCGGTTTTCCGATCTGGTTCATGATCTGCCAAAATGTTCCTCCGTGTTTAAAAAATGAGCCTGAACAAGCGGATCAAATTCCCTTCGAAAAACCAAAGATAAAAAATCAATCTGCGGTTCAAAAAAGGTCGATATCGAGATGGGATTTCTCCTTTTTCGGAAGCAGAAAATCGACCATGATGATTGATTTTCCCTTATTGGGCGAATCATAATCCTTATCGGTTTGCGCGGGCGCCGTCGATAAAGTAAACGGAAGAGGACACTTGACCTTTACATAAAGAACAAGATCTTTTTTGTTTTTCGCAGTCGATTTCGGATCCGGCTGTGTTAAGATAAATCCGTCGGGCAATTTGATCTCGACTTTCGCGGGCGTGATCATTCTCCACTGAATCGCGGCATCCTTATCCGCAAGCGCGGTGAAAGAATCCGAAATGTTCAATGATCCTTCGGCCGATAAACGAACACGGCGAACGGCGGAAGCAATATCTTCCTTATAAACAGGCGTTAAATCAAGAGAAGCGAAAGAATCTTTTCCGGCAGTTCCGATCTCCGTCTGATCGAACAGGGTCTTTCCTTTCACAAACTGAAGTTTTTTATTGATCACCAGGGTATTGTGTCCGAAATTACTATATCGGAAGATCGTCCATCGATCGGATTTTTGATTCATTCCCCATAGATTCATGCCGCGTGATTCGATTTTATGATAGCTTTCGGCGCCCAATTCAACGGCCCAGCGAACCCCGTTTTTATCATAAACGAATCCGCCGACATCCATATGTCCATGAGGAGCTTGAGGAGATCCGGCTTTGAACCCCAAATAGGCGGCTTTGGGATCGGTCCAGCTCGTTCTGCATAAAAAGACAGGCGCTCTCTTATCTCCGATTCCAATATATCCGAGATCTTTTGGCGGTTGAAGCGAAGATCCGGAAAGGATCGGCCCCCAAAGAAGGGCAGTCGGAGAGAGCCGATGCTTCACAAAAGAAGAAAACGCAGGAACCCGTTTTTCCGTCGGCGATTTTGCGTCCTTATATTCCGTGATCAATCTTGAACCTTCATTCCATGCAATGGAGGAATCCTTTTGTTTATCCGAATACCAGAAGACAGACGGTTCAAAAATACGTCCGCCTCCGCTGTCGGGATAATTAAAAGCCTCTCCGGTCGATCCGAAAACGTGTTCGTAATATTGGATGCTTTTGAGAAATCCTTTTGAATCAGACCGGCCGAAATCGGTTCCCAGCGCAGAACGAAGTCCTTCGAGAAAAAGAATATTAAAGCTGGTTCCGAATCCCCAATAGCCGGGTCCTTCCGTATAATTCCCGTCCGGTTCATAGGAAGACATACTCCATGTGATCGCGTTTACGGACCGTCGAACCATATCTTGAGCATACGAAGGTTTGTCCTCGGCGATTGCAAGAGCGCCCAATCCAATTCCTCCATTGCAAACCTGATTCCAGTTCGCCGTATTTTTAAACCACCAGCCGGGTTTATTGGACGCGCAAAGCCCTTTTGTATAGATCGCGTCCCGAATGATCTTTTTACTCTCTGAAGACAATTTTGGATAAAGGGTATCGTATCCGATCGCCATTGCGGTGGTCATCTCGGCAACGTCGAGAAAATGGGAAGGATGCCAATCGGAAAATTGCGCCAAATTCAGCATTTCCTTTTCCGCACGCTCAAAATATCGGTCCTCTTTTTCATATCTCCAAAGAAAAGACCAGATAAAAATTTTGGACAGAGCGGATCGCGAAACCCCAAGCAATCGTACTCCTTCGAGCTTCCGTTCCAAAAGAGGACGCTTGATCTGTTCGTCCCCATAGGCTTTGAGGGATCGATAATAAGCATTCCAGCAGGGATCCTTTTGAATCTTGATCCGAACCTGTTCCATTCTTTCATCATTCAGAAAAAGGCGCGGATGCGATTTAAGCTGGTCAAAAGCCGACTTAACTTCGGATTTTTGAACTTCCCTGAAATCGGGATGAGCAATCTTTTCGCCGGCAAATCCCGAAAGAGCGCAAAAACATATCAAGCAGAACACAAGAAAACAATGTCTAATCATGAAATTCATAATTTTTCCTCTGTTGAAGATGGGACAACTTTCCCCGAAAAGAGGAAAGCTCAAGCAGGAGATATTGGGAAGGGGAAGGGGGGAAGCATGGAAGGAAAAACGGATCAATCACACAACAATCTGAAAGATCAGGCGGTTGGCAAAGGATGATCCGCTTTGATCGTCCGGACGTTGGGGATATCCCCCAGCCGGAAAGTGAGTTCTTCAATGATCTGCCGCCCATCGGTAAGAAAGACGCGAACCCGAACGCACCAATTGATTTTTACAAAAATTCCGTCGTAGGTTAATGGACTGTTCGGAAGCATGGTGCTGAATCGGCCTGGATGACGCGGATCGATCCAGTCGCCGGCCTGATTCGACCGCCGCCAAAAAGCATGAATACCGAAATCCTCATTTCCTTTTCCTTCAGTAAACCATAAAATGGAGACCTCGACGGCGTCGATCAGATCATTCCGGATCTCGTCGAGGTAATAGCTTCCGGCCAGCGTTTCTCCTGGATAATAGAGCCGGTTTCCGCGGCCGTCGAGTTTGATATAAATGGGGTTTTCGGACATCATGAGGACAAATTCCCTTTGCGGTTTTCAAAAGGAGACTGGATTATTTCCTTTCTCTCCTTAATACGTTGAACGGGCAAGATCTGATTTACTTTGATTTCAAATACTCGGTAAGATTCCAGTTGTCGGGAATGGTCGTGTTTTTCTCGACGCAGATCACGCCGTCGCGGATCATCCCGAAGAAGCATTCGCCGGTATTTTCGATCTTTTCCGGATTGGTGATCACAACATTTTTTCCGATCGCGCAGTTTTTATCAATGATCGCACCGTCGATGATCGTATTGTCTCCGATCCCCATCCGCGGACAATCCTTGGAGTTCTTGTGATAATTGATCAAGGTTCCATGATAATCGCGGCCCATAAGAATGGAATTTCGTATTTGACAATTTTTTCCAAGAATGGTCCGCAATCCGACGACCGAGTTTTCGATAATGGAATTTTCCTGCAAAGCGCATCCGTCGGCGATCAGGGATCGGGAGATCCGGGCCCCGTCGATCCGCGTTGAAGGAAGGAAGTTCGATTTGGAAAATGTGGGGGTATCGTAAGGAGAAATATCGAAAACCGGCTGCGGTTGGGCCATCGCAAGATTGGCTTCATAAAACGACCGGATCGTTCCGATATCTTCCCAATATCCGTCGAAGAGATAGACCTGAACTTTTTTCGTCCGAATAGTTGCCGGAAAGACCTCTTTTCCAAAATCGGTGTAATCGGTCTTCTCCAGGGTCTCCAGAAGGATATCGCGATTGAACAGATAGATTCCCATGCTTGCAAGATACTCGCGGCCGGGCGCGTCAATTCCCTGATCCCTGATAAATTGCGGATCTGTGTGAACCTGTTTGAGTTCCCCTTCATTCTGGGGTTTTTCAAGAAAACCTTCGACGCGGCCAGTTGAGTTGAGCCGCATGATCCCCAGCTCATGAGCGCGGTCCTTTGCGACCGGAACCGAGGAAATAGTAACGTCGGCCTTCGATTTGATATGATATTCGATCATTTTGCGGAAATCCATTCGATAAAGCTGATCGCCGGAAAGGATCAGAACATAATCGATATTTCTCTGCTTGAGATAATTACAATTCTGCCGAACCGCGTCGGCTGTTCCCTGATACCAGCTTCCATTATCGCAAGTTTGCTGCGCGGCAAGGATTTCGACGAAATCATGGCTGTAATTATCAAAAGAATAAGAATGAATATGATGATGCAAACTGACCGAATTGAATTGGGTAATTACATAAATCTTCTTAAGGCCGCTGTTAATGCAGTTGGAAAGAGGAATATCGATCAGCCGATACTTTCCCCCGATAGGAACCGCAGGTTTGGAACGCAATTTTGTCAACGGATATAAACGTGTTCCCCGACCGCCGCCAAGAATCAATACGACAACATTATCCATATTCTTCATTTCCTGTTTCTAAATTTTTGGTTTCTTTTTTAAAAAGAATAAAATATCAATTTCTAAAAGGATATTTTCCCTTTGTCCTCTTATCCGGATTAAGGGAAAAATCGGGATCGTATTTTCTCAAAATCACAAATGAAAAAATATCTTGCAAACCTTATTCTTCTTCCGGTTTTGAAATTCCGAAAAATTGGGCAAGGTCGCTGAAACTGCGCATGGGCTCTTTTCCTTTTTTCATCTCATCGGAAAGAGGAACCACTTTTTTGGCCTTTGCGGACGGAATTTCAAGGGTAGAATGATCTCGCGAAAAACTCTGCTTTTTGTCGGTTTTATCTCTCCTTTCTCTGGAAAAGTTCCTGTTTCTTGAATTTTGCCCCTCTTCGGAATCGATCGATCGGTCCCGATCCCGCCGCGGACGATCGGAAGATCGGTCTTTGGATCGAAATTCCCGATCGGAATCGGATGAGCGGCGATTTCGGTCGGACGAAAAATTTCGGTCGGGCCGGGAAGAGGATCGGTTCTCCTGATCCGATTGAACTGCCGGAGCGTTCTCGGCTCCAACAGATTCCCGATCCGGTTTGCGGTTTTTGGGACCCGAATAGCGCGTACGTTCATGTCCGGGCGGGATCATTGTAAGCGAGATCCTTTTTTGAACCGGATCCGCCTTCACAACCCATACTTTCACAATATCGCCCAGAACGACCTTCTGATGGGCATCGCGAACAAACTGGTCGCCCATCACGCTGATATGAACAAGGCCGGACTGCGGAAGTCCGATATCGATAAACGCCCCGAAGTTGACGACATTTTGAACAGTTCCGACCAATTCCATTCCTTCCTTGAGATCTTCAAAACGGAGAGTTCCTTTCTTAAAGATCAGGCCGGGAAGAGCCAATCGCCGATCCAATCCGGGATGAACAAATTCGTTCAGCATATCGTGAAGGGCAAGGATTCCCAGTTCGAATTCGGATGCAAGCGCGGGAAGATCGGCCTCTTGAACTTTTTGAGCGATCTCTTTTCGCTTTTCTTCCGACTTGAGATCCTCCGCGGCAAAGCCGAATTTTTCCAAAATTTTTCGCGCGGCCCCGTATTGATCGGGGTGGATCCAAGTGGAATCAAGGGGCTCATATCCGGACGGGATCCGAAGAAACCCGACAGCGTAATGATAAGCATCTTCACTGAGTCCGGGGACTTTTTTAAGATCTTCCCGATTTTTGAAAGGACCGTTCTTCTTTCGATAATCGCAAATACGCTGAGCAGTGATCGGATTCAATCCGGCAATATATTTCAGGAACGAAGCGGAGGCCCGATTCAAGTCGGCTCCCGCTAAATTCACCGCGTATTCGAGCAGATCCGCAAGGACATTGCGAACATCTTTCGATTTCAGATCGCGGATCTCCATTCCGATCCCCAAAAGGGCCGGATCAATTTTGACAAGTTCCTGAAGTGTATCCTGAATCCGGCGGCCAATGGAGATCGCTTCCCGCTGCAAGATGTTGTAAGAAGGCAATTCCTCTTTACCGAGCGGACTTGCGGCGTAAGCCGAAGCCCCCGCCTCATTGATCGCGGTATATCCAATGTCTTCCGAAGAAAATTGTTCCGAAAGAAGATTGGCGATAAAGTTTTCCGTTTCCCGCGATCCGGTTCCATTCCCAATCCCGACGACGGTTAAGTGAAATTTGCGGATCAGAGCGGAAATTCGTTCCGCGGCCTTCCGTTTACGCTCGCCGCTTCCCGTTGTAAATACGGAATCCAAAGCAAGGATATTGCCGAACTCGTCCAGTGCGGCCAATTTGCAGCCGTGATTGAAACCGGGATCAATCGCAAGAACACGGCGGCGATCCAGAGGATGGAGCAGAACAAGATTTCGCAAATTTCTTTCGATAATGTCGAGCGCCTGCATTTCTGCCCGATCAATGAATTCCCGGCGAAGTTCTTTCTCCATCGAAGGAAGAATCGTCGTATTGAACGTCTCCTGAAGCAGTTTTTTCAAGTAATCCGCAAAAGGATTATCCCTTGAAAAAACGTTTTCAAAAGTCGAATCCATAAGGCGCTCTTTTGGATAAACCAAACGCACTTCCACCGCTTTGGCCTTTTCCGCGCGCAGCATTTCGAAAAGACGGGAAGGAGGACAGGTCCGCGCTTCCGCTGAAAAATCGAAAAACTCGCGGTAAAGATTCTCCTGCGCCTCTTTTTCCGCAAGATTTTTCGCGCTTTTTTTATCTTTTTTATTTCTGCCCCTGTTCCTGTCGCC
>JAUNSU010000175.1 GCA_030539035.1 Planctomycetia bacterium | reverse complement strand
TTATGCGATGATTCTCAAAAACGGAATCGGCGGCCGATGCAATACCAATTATTTATTTAACAATACAGTAAAATAATGAGTAAAATCAGATTATCTTTTCCTCTGCTATTACAGGAAATCGACGACAATCTTTATCATGGATTCAGTCCTTTCCCTGCATGGGACGCGGCAGACATATATGCGGACAGTCCGGACGCGTTTTTCAACAAAGCGAAAGAATTATTGGATAACATAATACTGGAGTTCAAGGAAGCCCCTTGGTCCTGTGTTTACACCCCGATTCCGGCAGATCTGATTCTGGCCAATAGAGTTCCTCAAGAGCCCATTGCAAATCGCATATTCTGCGAATGTACTTTACTCGAAAACGATTTAAAATTGTCCATTCCGGTCGATTATCTTTTTTGGGAAATTCCGAATGAGGCGCGATACACGGTTTTTGTTCCCGTTTTGTCCGCTTGGCTTTCGGTTTCCGACACGCCCGACATTGAAGCGGAGATCAAAAGTCAAATCCTCGACAGAATTCGGATTTTTCAAAGGAAAGCGACGGAAACGCCGATGTTTCTGAACTTCGTTCGAGTGAAAAGTTCAGAATTTCGATATATCGATCTGGAGGTCGATTATCCGAATCCTTCGGGAAAAAAATCGAGCTCTTGCCGAGCAGTTCGAGATCATCAACATGCCCTTTTTCACAGAAAAAGAATATGATTTGATCTACATTTCCCAGATGCAGAAACTGGAAGATGATTATTCCTGCCGGTTTGATCCGGAAGTGATTGCACTTCTTAAACGGCTGACCTCCATCTTTGAACCACTGAAAGCGCGGCCGGGCGCCGTCTGCTCCTGGCTGCATACCCTTGCGAGCATAGGAAAAAATCAGGCCAAAAATAAGGATGGATCCAAAATCGAACCTGCTGAAGTTCTTGATATTTTTAAAAACAAAACCGGAATGGGACTGAGTATTTTCTCCCGCGATAAATTATCACCATCTTACCGAAATATCAAAGAATGGATTGGCGCAAAACTGTTCGGACAGGACGCGGCCGTAGAGAAGATGGCCAACTTCAGTATTCGGTCGCAAATGCTCTTGAATGATATGGACCGCCCGCTTTTTTCCATGCTTTTTGTCGGTCCGACCGGAGTGGGAAAAACGGAATCTGCCAAACAGCTTGCCTCCATTTTTTTCGGAAGTGAAGATCGCCTGATCCGCTTTGATACAAATGAATTAACGACGGCGGCGAGTGTTTCCGCATTGATCGGCAATTCTTTTCGGGAAGGGTCGCTGACCGGGCGGATCCGCATGAATCCGTACTGTGTTCTTCTTTTCGACGAGATCGAAAAGGCGCATCCCTCTCTTCACGATCTTTTGCTTCAGGTTCTCGGCGAGGGAAGACTTACCGACGGCAAGGGGCAGCTCGTCTCTTTCTCTCAATGTATTATCATTTTGACTTCCAATCTGGGAGCGAGCGAAGCGGAGAAAGGATTCGGATTCCGATCTGATGAGCTTGATCATTCGGAAACTTATATTCAGGCGGTTCAGGAGTTCTTTCGGCCGGAATTTCTCAATCGGCTGGATCGGATCATTCCTTTTCGTAAATTATCGGAACAGGATCTCAAGAACGTTGCCGGCGAATTCATCAAAAAATTGCAGGGGCGGGAAGGATTTGCCCGATACCATTGTTTTTTTGAGATCACGAATGAAGCGTGTCAATGGTTTGCTTCCCGCGGAATTGATCCGCGCTGGGGGGCAAGAAAGACGATCCGCGCCCTTGAGAAAGAGCTTGTCGTTCCGATCAGTGCGTTTTTGGCCGCGCTGCCGGGAACGGATGATACCAATATCCTCACAATTTCCATGGAGAACAATAAACCGAAGTTTAACGGACAGACCATTTTACCTTTGAAAAAACAACGATCCATTGTTCTTCGAAAAAATCTTTCCTTTAAGGAAATGGAGAACTTGAAGACACTCATCGACTCCAGTAAACAGGATATTTCGAACTTCCTTATTGATCTTGCCCGGGAAAACAAAATCGATCTTTACCAATCTAACGGATCTTCCTCTTCCGTGAATAATGATCTAAATTCGGATCAGTCAACTGCCAATCCGTTTAAAAGCGAGTATGATCTGAAAGCAGTTCTTTACCATCTTTGGTTCTGGTTTGATGATACCTTTGAACAGAACAATGAGACACGTTTTTTACAAAGCGGCAGAAGCAAATTGAAAATATGGAAGAATCCTGATAATGATCTCAGTATACACCCCCCCGAATATTTTCGCGGCGGAGAAAAATTACTGATCCACAGCCAAATTCTTGAGGAAGGAATTGAGGATCTCCACATGGCAGGTTTCAAATATAAGCCTGATGTTTCTTATAATCGGGAACTGCTCACCTTTCAGCTCAAACAAATCGCTCAAATTAAACCGATTATGAAATCGGGGATCCCTCCTTTTGAATCCGCGGTCATTCTGCGGGTCCCTGTCGGCAATAGGGTTTTCCAACCTGAATATCATTCACTCTTTTACTATGATTTCGGAAATGCCGAAGTAGAATTCTCTAATTATCAAGTTGATTTGGCTAACAGAGGGGAGGATGACGATGAAGAATCTTTCTGGAAATGGACCCCCGATTTTGGTAAGCATTTTTATTCGTTGGAATTTCAGGAAGCGTTGCCGCTTACAAGTTTCAGATTTTCAAGTCAAGTCAACGGGGAATATTTCGAGGGTTTTATTCTGAACGGGCCGGGGACTTATGCCAAAGCGTGTGAAGTTGCCGGATCTTATATGTATCATGGGCGCCCGGAAACTTACGTTGTACTCCCATGGCCGATGGACGCTTATTCCAATTCCGATTCCGATTCGCAAACCGAAGATTCTTCCGGGCAAAGGAAAAATTCCTTATTTACTCCCGATCTGAAAGGGGCAGAAATACTGCTGCGTGTTCTCAAAAAATGGTCCGCGAATCCGGTCGGAAAATGGGGAAGGTTCATCGATTTAAAGAATCTCCCCGTCGAGATCCCCGAGGAGTTCCTTCCTTTTCTGGAAGAATGAACTGCGGAATCCGGAATCGATCAGAAAGCATTTGAATATTTTACCCATTTAACGAATAAACGACAGACAGGAAACGGCAACAGAAATGGCAACCATTAAAGCTCCGATCTTTCTTTGCGAAGACGAATCGAATAATTATTATGCCAAGCTTCTTTTTTTCGACGGTGAATATTCGTCCCGCTTTATCGCCGGATCCGGCAGATCGGAAATCATTCAGTATTTTAAAAAACAGATGAAAAAAGAATGCCTGGAAAACGACCAGGATCTGTATCTGTTTGATAATGAAGATGTCCAATTTCATTTGGGAAAAGCGACGGTCAAAGTCAAGCCGAATCTTCTCATCAATGGAAAAATTTTTCCGGGCAAGGATACCTTTACGATCATCTCCTGGTATGTCTTTGCCGTTCATCCGTCTGGAGTTGTCGAAATTCGTTTTCCGCTTGAAGATATTCGCGAGAATATTCTGATCCCCGCCGATTCAGGTTCCAAAGGAGATAAGTCGGAGCGTCCGAAGAAATTGATCAGCAAATCCGCCAAAGAGATGCTTCAGACCCATTACAACAGGATGTCTTCCGCTTCCATTATCATGCGGCACCCGCCGATCCGCGCGGAAATCGAAACCATTCAAACCATTATTTCCTCAAAAGATCAAAAGAAAAATTCCAGCAGGACCTTCAAAAACCAAAACGAAAGTCTGGGTAAAATTATTACGCCGATCACAGATTCCATGGCCAAACGGATGTATGATCCCCCTTATCAGCGCGATGATGAAATTAAAGATCTTGCGAATCATATCAGAAATCTCCCGAACAGTATTATTCTCTGCGGAAAGTCGGGATGCGGAAAAAGCTCCATTCTCGCCGCCGCGATTCGCATGCTGATCCGGTCCGGAAGCTCCGGATCAGACGATTTCCAGGGAATGAAATTTTGGCAGACCACCGCCCAGAAGATCAAAAGCGGAACAAAATACGTGGGTGAATGGGAACAGCAGCTTTTGGAAATCGTTGAGTATATTCTAAGGAACAGCGGTATTCTCTGCGTTGAAAAGATCATTGATCTTGTGGATAATATTGACAATCCGGAAAGTTCCATCGCCGGTTTTCTCACAAACATTTTTGAGAAAACGCCTTTGCGGATCATTGGCGAAGCCTCGCCGGAAGAACTGATCGTCCTTCAGAAACTTCTTCCGCAGTTTGCGAACAAGTTTTTTGTTTTCAACATAAATGAAATGAATCCCGATGAAACGGAAAAAGCAATTAACGGATATTTGGCCGACTTCTTCAACGCACATCGCAATTTTGAGGTGGATCCGAATGTTCCTGCGACCACGGCCCGGATCTGTTCCCGATTTATCGGCGATCGTGTTTTGCCCGGCCCCGCCGTGTCGTTCCTTCGAAAAAATCTTCAAGCCGCGATTCTGAACGAAAAGAGTTCGTTTACCGAAAGAGACGTTGTTCAAGGCTTTGTGGATGAAACCGGTTTGCCGGAATGGATCTTCAGAAACGATCTTCCTTTACAGGAACAAAATGTTTTCGACGCGTTGACCGGAACGATCATCGGACAGCCGTCCGCCTGCGCAAGTATTATGCGCTCGATCCTCAAGTTCAAAGCGGGCCTGAACAATCCGAAAAAACCGATCGCCTCCTTTCTTTTTTGCGGTCCGACCGGGGTCGGAAAAACACAATTAACGAAAACGCTCGCCCAATATTTATTCAATAATAAAAACATTGACGATCGGGAACATTTAAACAAGTCGGCCAACGATCATCTTTTTCGGCTTGAAATGAGTGAATATCAGGATTATTATTCCGCGGTTCGGCTTACGGAAAAACCGAACGGGTCGCCGAGTGCCCTGATCGAACATATTCGAAAGACGCCGTTTTCCGTGATCCTGTTCGATGAAATCGAGAAAGCCGATTCCTCGGTGTTCGATATTCTTCTGAGTCTTCTCGATGAAGGCCGATTAACGGATCGGCTGGGACGAACGACCAGTTTCCGCGAATCGATTATTATAATGACCTCCAATCTGGGAGGAAAGTTCACGATCCCCATCGGATTCGCTTCCGAGAAGAACAGAACCTTGATCGACGGAATTCCCGATCTCCAGGAAACGGAAAATCAGATCATCAGTGCAGTCGAAAAACATTTCCGGCCGGAGTTCATCAATCGAATCGATGAGATCATCGTCTTCAACCCTTTGGATCAGGAGTCGAGTCGGAAAATTGCGGATCTGGAGATCAGGGCCCTCGAAAAGCTGGAAGGACTCGCTTCGAGAAACATTCATCTGAAATGGACGGACGCGTTCGTCAAATATCTCCTGAAAAAGGGATTCGATATCCGATACGGCGCAAGACCTTTGCAGCGGGCCATCGAAAATGAACTCGTAAGACACCTCGGATCCTATTTAACGGAACATCCGGATCTGAAAGACACCGATCTTTATATCGACATGAAAAAAGGAATTCAAATTACAACAAAAGAGAGTTGAAAAGGATCTCCTTGCAGATACTCTATTGCAACCGGACAGATCCGCGGATATAATAAGGAAACGGAATCATAAAGAAGTCCAAAACTTTATGATTATTTTACAAATTTTTACTCGAAGAAGGAAAAAAATCAAATGGGCGAAAATTCAAATCAATTGGCTGGACTTCTTTCCCAACTGGAATCTTTTTTAACAGAGAAGCACGGGGCCCAGGGAAATAATCTTATGGAAAAAATCGGTTCTCTGAAAGGGGTGATTTCGGATGAACTTCATGGGAAACTTTCGGGTGTTTTAAGCAAACTCGGCGGATCAGACAAACTCAGCAGTACAAGCGGACTCGGCGGAGCTGGTGCAATCGGCTCCTTGCTGGCAGGTTTTCTGGGCGG
>JAUNSU010000045.1 GCA_030539035.1 Planctomycetia bacterium | reverse complement strand
CTCTGCGCCTCTGCGCCCCTGCGAGAAATAAAATAATGTGTGTGTTCGGCCGTTAAATATTGATACCGTGAAAACAAGCTAAACAAAAATCTTTTTACTTGACAGTAATCGAAATTTTATTCCCCTCTCCGCGTCCGCAGCGCCTCTGCGCGAGATAAAAGAACGCCGGAAACAGTGAAAATATCCGATCCGGCGAAAGGGCCTTTCGCGGTTTTTTTAACGGATCACGAATCCTTCCGGGATATAGAGAAGCCGTCCGCACGAGGGACAGGTTTTCGCGCTGCCGTTGTTGACCTCATTGATAAAATGGATCGGGATCTGATGATTGCAGTGTCCGCAATAGACCTGATTGACGATGGGTGCCAACGCTTCTTCCCCTCCGTATCCTTCGACAAGCCGTTTATAGAGTTCCTTAAAATCCTTGTTTAATTCCTTTTCCGCCTGATTAAGACGCTCTTTGCAACGGATCAGATCGGCTTCTATGATCGGTTTTTCTTTGACCCAATTTTCTTCTTTTTCCTTGATCTCCTTAACAACGGTATCGTATTCTTTCTGCGCGAGATCGACAGTTGGCTGATAATCTTCGGCGGCGGTTAAGGCGGTAAGCGCTTCGTCTGCGATCCGATCATTTTCTTTTTCGTCCAGTTCGATCTGCACTTTCAGCATACTGTATTCTTTATTGTTTTTCGCTTCGAGGAGCTGTCCTTTCCGTTTTTTGACGGTCTCTTCGTTTGTTTTCAGAAGATTTTCCTGATTTTTCGCTTCCAGAATCAAACGATTTTCTTCCTGTTTGACCTCTTCGAGTTTTTGGAGGAGTTGAGTTCCTTTTTCTTTATGCAGATTGATCAGGAGTCCGCCTTTGCGCAGGCGGCCGTTCAGTTCGCTGATCTGTCGGTGAATACTGTGCAAACGTACCATAAGTTCCGAGACAACGGTATCAGCCATTCTTTAAGTCCTTCTTTTTTGGGATAAATGATTCATTTCAGGCGGATCTTTTCCATAAGCGTCACTCATACTGTAAAAATATTTTTGTTTGGAACCACGGATGAAATCATTATAAGATTCGGGGCTGATATTTTTGATAAAAACGTGTTTTTACCAAAAAAGTATCCGTGAAATCCGTGGTTTCAAAATCGGTTATTTACAGTTTGAGAGCGTCAAAAAAATCGTTTCTTCTATTTTATCACGATCGGAAATATATTTACAGGGGCCGATATCAAATTTTCGTGAATTTTTCCCGTTTTTACTCATCCGCTTTCATGGGCAGAAAGCCTTTTTCGCCAAAGGAACGAATGATAAAAGGCAAAAGCAGGCTGTCTATGAAACCAAAACGATAAATACGGGCTCGATCATGCAGACCAACTAACATTTTTTTCTCCCTGAGTGATTCCAGAGTTCGACTGATCGTCCTTTCATTATTTTTTTTATTTTGTCCCAATACATCAGAGAGTTTTATTTCCTGTTTTGCAAGAGAAATTTGAAGAATTTGCTCTTCCAATTCTGTAATAATACCATGTACATGGGCATTATGAATCGCAGGAATGAGAAGTTCAGAACAAAGAAATGAAAAGTTTGTAAGTTGATTGATCTTTTCTATTTCTTTTTTTAGCCCGCCCAAAACATATTCGCACCATTCGAGAATTCCTTCAGGTTGGCCTGTATCCGCTTTTTGTAAATATCGATAGTAATCCGAACGAGAGGAACAAAAAATGGCAACAGGGTTGACAATACGTCCCTGTTCCAATGTGAACCCGTATTTTACTAACATTGCATAGGTAAAAAGACGTGCCGTTCTCCCATTACCATTAGTAAAGGGATGGATCCAGACGAAACGATGATGCGCTAAAGCAACTTTGAGAAGATCATAGCGAGGAGGTAATTCCTCGTTAATCCAACAAAAAAGTTCGTCCATCAATCGCGGAACGTCAATGGCTTCAGGAGGGCGATGTTCTGATTTTAATATCGCAACATTTTTTAAACGGTAAGCACCGGGATTTTCGTCTCCCTCACCATGGGGAGGAAGAGGAAGCCCTTGAACAGAAAATTTATGCAATTCACTTACAAACATACGATTGAGCGGAAAATCTTTCGCGTTTTGTTCGATAAATTTCATCCCTTTTTCAATATTCGCAATTTCATTAAACGGATAAATACCGTTGGTATTGTCAATTTTGGAATTTGCATATTCAATAATAGTCGTATTATTTCCTTCAATACGGGCAGATCCAACACTTTCCAATAAGAAATAAAGATTTTGTAATTGCCCAAAAATTGATGGGGGCGTTGTTCCGCTGAGATTTTTTTGCCTCCTTAAATATTCAAGATCAATGATCAATTGAGTTAGTTGTGAATCAAATTCCGGTTCTATTATCCGCAATTCATTACTTTTATCTTTGCTTTGATTCTTTAGCTTGGACATGATTTGATCTCCTGTCAGTGGTTTTCAATGATATTTGAAGTAGAATCAAATATTACTTTAAAAGTCTAATACAAAAAAAGCGGTTTGTCAAGATTATCTGCCATTTCTTGATTTCATTATCTGCCATCAGTGAATTTATTTCTATGATACATATATATTTACAGAAGTACAAATATAGAAATTATCTTTTTTGGCTGGACTGATTATCTGCCAAATTGATAATCGTCTCTCGTTTTCATAAGATCTATTTCATAAATATTTTGACTTTTTTTGAGAAAAATTGTGCAATTTTACCCCCCCCCCCTTATTTTAACTTGACAAGATCTTGATTTTCGATTATTCTATTGCTTGTGAAGAAACTTGAAAGGGAATAATCTGTGAAATTCGAGTTTTTTCTTAGCATATCCGTCTAAATTGACTATAATATGTTAATAGAATGTCGATTATGTTGTCGGTCTGTTTTTGAACGATCCGATTTGAGATAAATTTTAAAAATGAGGGCGAAAAAATGAAAAATTTTGCGAATTGTCAAAATGGGGGTGGGGGAGAATATAGCGATTCCTTAAAGAAGACCTTTAAGCTTCGCGGATTTACCCTGGTGGAACTGCTGGTCGTGATCGCGATTATCGGGATCCTCATAGGTCTTCTCTTGCCGGCTGTTCAGGCGGCGCGGGAAGCGGCCCGACGGATGGAGTGCACAAATAATTTGAAGCAGATGGGACTTGCCCTGCACAATTATCACGATACTTGCCAGGCGTTTCCGCCGCAAAGAGGCGGATTCAAAATTGGTTCGATCTGGTGGGAAAACGCGATGACCGGTTTCCATGTCTTTCTCCTTCCGTTTTGTGAACAGCAGCCGCTTTACAACGAGCTGATGGCCTTTGTTCGTAAAAACAATCGCTATCCGGAAGCCTCCGGGGCCGATGGACAAACGTTCTATAAACGGGGACCAACTCCTTATCTTTGCTGTCCTTCCGATGGATCCGCACGGGAAGAATCGGATTATCCGGCTGGGGGATCGAAGACGAATTATATGGGCTCATTGGGGGATGCGATTCAGAATACGAATGCGGAAGGGATCAATGATCGAGGCTTTTTCCGCGGCGGACTCGGTGTTTATGAAGCGAACGGATGGGATAAACCGTATGTCTATAAATGCCGGACCATGTCCGATTTTCTCGATGGAACATCCAATACGGTCGCGATGTCCGAAGCGGTTACCGGGAACGGACGGGCCAATAAGCTGGTCAAGGGGAATACGGTTTCCGGATGGGGAAGTGTCGGATCAAGCACAAGCTATACGCCCCGTAAATGCGCGGTGAAAGTCGATACTTCGGATCCGACTGCTTACAACAGTTCGGTTACCGGAACCGAGAAACGGGGAAGAAGCTGGCAGCACGGTTGTTCGGCCTACACGGCGTTTCAAACGATTCTCCCTCCGAATTCCGCCTCCTGTTTGTCGGGTTTGCGGGTCAATGCCGGATATTTCACCGCAACCAGTAATCATTCCGGCGGAGTCAATGCCGTTCTTGCCGATGGATCTGTCCGATTTATCTCAGAAACGATCGACTGCGGCGATCAGGATTATGTCGTTGCAACGGCGGCCAATACCGACGAAACGAAAAAGGAACCGCGCGGGATCAGTCCTTTCGGGATTTGGGGCGCGCTGGGCTCCGTCAACGGCGGAGAGTCAAAATCGCTGTGATAAAAGAAATTTCCAGACAGGAATAATTTGAATTCCGTTGGACAGTTCATCTTCTTCGTCCCAGGTAATGATCGTTCTGTCGGAGATATTGAGAGATTCTCCGGCAGCGATCAGGGCACGTGTTTCCCGTTCGAATGTTCGCCGATCCGATAAACTCCAGGCAACCTGGATCAATTTGCTCTGATTAAAATGATCCGAAGCAATAAAATCCACTTCTCCGCTTTCCGCAGGCTGAACATACTCTATACTTCGGGCCGTTCGGCGCAATCCGTTAAAGACCATATTCTCCAGTATCGGACCATTATTGTCGGAATTGCCTGTTAATGCGGTAAACAGAATCCCGGTGTCCACTGTGTAGATCTTGGCCGGATTGACTCGACGGACCCTTTCCGATTTCGAATAGACCGGTACTTTGCTGAACAGAAAAGCATCGGACAAATGATCAATACAGGCGTACAGGGAATTCTTGTCGCATTCGATTCCCAGGCTCTTGAGTGAATTATAAAATTTATTGACACTGAATTTCTGGCCGGGACTGTGCAGGATCTCCTGAATCAGATAACGAAGAGCTGTAATGTTCTTGATTCGATATCGTTCCACAACATCACGAAAAAGCACGGAATCGACATATCCTTGCAGCAGGATCTGTCTTTCGAAAACCGACAGGCCGATTGTTTCCGGAAAACCGCCGGACGCAAAGTATTTTTCCAATGCGTTTCGCAATTTGGCCTCGACCGCCGATCCGAACTGATCCGGGATTTGCGAAAATATATTGGCCGCAATAAGATATTCCGAAAAACTCAAAGGGAACATTTCGCAAACATACGTTCGTCCGCGCAGTGAAGTCGCGATTTCTGTTCCCAAGAGCTTTGAAGAGGATCCCGTCAATACGATCTGGATATTTTCCCGATCGATTAATCGGCGAATAAAAGTTTCCCAATGATCGATCAATTGGATTTCATCAAAGAAAAAATAACAGGTTTTCTCTTTATTTTCCGGATATCGGGCATAATAGACATCCAATATGGACTGGAAATCTTTGATATCAAAACCGAAAAGACGATCATCATCAAAGCTGAGATAGAGTATTCGGGAACGATCGATTCCTTCGGCCATCAGATCTTTCATTTTCTGATAGCAAAACCAGGTTTTTCCGGTTCGCCTCATCCCGATGATTACGGTCGCTTTACGCGGAAACATCGGAAAATCGGTCTGCCGGCGGACCATATCCGGAAGATTAAATTCATAATATTCATCCAGCAGCTTTTTTAAGACCGTTTTCATCTCTATTTTCTCTCGCTGAAGCAGATTCATTGTTCCGCAGGCTCCGTATCTTGATAATAGTATTATACTCATGAAAAAGGGACTTTCAAGGATTTATCTGGAAAATCCGGATAAAATGTCCGATATTTATCCGGAAAATCCGGATAAAATGCCGAATTTCTTTTTTCAGTTGACAAATTTTCCTTGAAACATATAATGAAGGATTCCGAGGGTATTTTCTTTTGACAGAGTACCTCGGTAAACGGAGAAGACAAATGAAAGGACATTTTTGGAGCCGATTCTCGGGAAATTTTTCAAATCCTTCCCGACAGAATCTATTGAACGGAAAAGGATCCGGCTTTATCCAGTTGCAGATCACGGTTCCCGACTGGGAATCGGGAGAAAAGCTCGCCGCGATTCTGGTGGAAAACCGATGGTGCGCCTGTGCTCAAATTCTCGGACCGATCCAGAGCCATTTCTTTTGGAAGGAAAAGAGGGAATCCGAAAACGAATTTTTGATCCTCGCGAAAACGAGAGATTCGCTGTTCGAACAGATCGCGGATCTGATTGCAAAAAATCATCCTTACGAATGTCCGCAAATTATTGCCCTTCCGATCATGCGTGTTTCCGACTCCTATAAACAATGGCTCGACGAACAAATTCGAACGGTCCGCGATCAATGCGGATCAGAATCCTGAAACAGGGAGGGTATTTCCATGATGATGACTCAAGCAACCTATACTGTTAAAGATGCCGCCGACTACTTGGGACTCACCGAAAAGGAGACTTCCAAACTGGTGGAAAAAGGGATCCTTGACGGAACCAGAATCCGCGGGGAATGGATCATTCCGACCGAATCGATCGTGGAATATCTCGAACAGGGGATCCATAAAAACGAAAATCGGATGGAAGAATTCATGCGGCGGCAAAATGCTCAGTCCGTTTCCCTGCTCGATCATCTTCCGGAAGAGATGATCCTTGTTCCGTTTAATGTTCGGACCAGGCCGGCTGTCTTTCGGGATTTGACCCGACTGGCTTTCGATTCCGGACGACTCTGGGACGCGGCAAAAATGGCCGAACTCCTCGAAAAACGGGAAGAAACAAGTCCGACCGTTTTGGGGAATGGAGTCGCTCTTCTCCACCCTCTCAGCCCGCAGCCTTCCCTGTTGGGGGAAGATTTCGTGATGCTGGGGATCACGCCAAGCGGAATTCCGTTCGGCGGAACGAACAAGACCGATATTTTCTTTGCGATCTGTTCCACCGACTTTGATATCCATTTGGCGATTATGCAGCGTATTGCGCAACTTTTGAAATATCCCGATTTTCTGGAACAGATCCGGGAAGCCTCTTCTTCGAAAGAAGTTCGGAATATTATCAAATCCATTGAAAAACAGATCACACCCGACATTTGACGGAGTTTTCCTTGTTTAAACTTCATAAACCCTTTGAACCTTCCGGCGATCAACCGCAGGCTATTCGCCAGCTGATCGCCAATATTGAGGCAGGTAATAAACACCAGACGCTTCTGGGGGTTACCGGATCCGGAAAAACGTTCACAATGGCCAACGTGATCGAGCATTTTCAGCGTCCGGCTCTGGTGATGTCCCATAATAAGACCCTTGCCGCCCAGCTTTACGGAGAGTTTAAGGAATTTTTTCCGGACAGTGCCGTTGCCTACTTCGTCAGCTATTACGATTATTATCAGCCGGAAGCCTATATTCCGCAAAGAGATATCTATATCGAAAAAGACGCGTCGATCAACGATCAGATCGATCGGCTTCGACTGGCGGCGACAAGCTCGCTGGTAAGCCGCCGCGATGTGATCATTGTCGCAAGCGTAAGCAGTATTTACGGATTGGGATCGCCGGAAGATTACCGCAAACTGATGATCACGCTTCAAACGGGAAAGGAACTGAATCGGGACAAGATGCTTGCCCGTCTGATCGAGATCCAATACGATCGAAATGATGTCGCCTTTGATCGGGGACAGTTCCGGGTCCGGGGCGATTGTGTCGACATTTATCCTTCTTACGAAGAATTCGCGGTTCGGGTAGAATTCTGGGGCGATGAAATCGAAAAACTTTCGATCATCAATCCGATCACAGGAGAGAAAACGGAACAGATCGAATCGTACTTCGTTTATCCGGCAAAGCATTTTGTTCTTCCGCCGGAACGAATCGCGGCCGCGGCCGATCGGATCCTTGCCGAACTGGAAGAAAGAGTGAAGTTCTTTAAGGATCAGGGAAAACTTCTCGAAGCGCAGCGTCTTTCCGCAAGGACCCGATACGATCTGGAATTGATTCAGGAGATCGGATTCTGTCCCGGGATCGAGAATTACAGTGCGGCCCTTGCCGGACGGGAACCCGGATCTCCCCCGGATACCTTATACAGCTTCTTTCCCGACGATTTTCTCCTTTTCGTCGATGAGTCGCACGTTACCATTCCCCAGATCCGCGCAATGTTCGCCGGCGATCGGGCAAGAAAGAAAAATCTGATCGAACATGGATTTCGGCTTCCCAGCGCTTTGGACAATCGGCCTCTGAAATTCGACGAATGGGAAAAAAAGATCCATAATGTCGTTTATGTCTCCGCAACACCGGGCGAATATGAGCTGGAAAAGTCGGAAAAAAATATTGTGGAACAGGTCATTCGGCCGACAGGACTTCTGGATCCGGTTGTGGAAGTGATTCCTGCTTCTGTTCAGATCCCGCATCTGCTGGAACAGGTTCGCGATCGGGCCAAAAAGAAAGAACGGGTCCTGGTAACCGCCCTTACAAAACGCTTGGCCGAAGATATCGCCGACTATTTTTCCAAGCAGAATGTCCGCTGCCGCTGGCTTCACAGTGAACTCGACGCGTTCGAAAGAGTCGAACTTCTTCGCGATCTTCGAACCGGGAATTTCGACGTTCTTGTCGGAGTCAACCTTCTTCGTGAAGGTCTTGATCTCCCTGAAGTCTCTCTGGTTGCCATTTTGGACGCGGATAAAGAAGGATTTTTGAGAAGTGAAACGTCCCTGATCCAAACGATCGGACGAAGTGCCCGAAATGTCAACGCGAAAGTGATCCTTTACGCGGATAAGGTAACCGACTCAATGCAGAAAGCGATCGATGAGACCGCGCGCCGCAGAGCACTTCAGCAAAAATACAACGAAGAGCACGGGATCACGCCGGAAACGATCCAAAAGAACATCCTTCGCGGTATTGAGGAAGAAGCAAACGCCAGCCGTAAAGCGGGGGAAGCCGCCGGACAGGAAGACGACGATTATATCACCGCCGAATATATCAACGAGTTGGAAAAGGAGATGCTGGACGCCGCCGATCATCTCGAATTCGAAAAGGCCGCCGTGATCCGTGATCGAATCGATCAGCTCAAAAATCAGATCGGGGTGAAAAAAAGCGATCTCAAAGAGAATTCGTCCGGGGGAAAGGGACGACGTTCCCGATACGGAAAGAAAAACGGGGGATCGTCCCGGCGCGTTCCAAAGCCCGAACGGTAAGATCCCCGAATGAATCCATTTCAATAAACAGACTTGAACGCAATATTTAAATCGAAGAGTATTCAGGAGGAGTTTTTCATGAAATTGTCCGAATTGAAAATTTACCGTTTCGTTCTCTCCGATTTCGAGGAGAACGCTTATGCCGTTCGCCGCGGCGATTCACCCGAATGTGTTGTCGTCGATCCCGGGATCGATTCCGCGGAAATGATCGGCGAACTCAAGTCCAACGGACTTGTTCCCAAAGCGATTTTGATCACACATGGACATTACGATCATATCGGCGGAATTCCCGATTTTAAAAAGATCTGGCCGGATTGTCCTGTTCTGATCGGAGAAAAGGATCAAACCAAATTGACCGATCCGATGGGAAATCTTTCCGGAATGTTCGGATTTCCTCTTACGGTTCCTGCCGCAGATCGAATTCTCGCGGACGGAGAATCCTTTGAAATCGCGGGGATCCCGTTTAAAGCGATTTGGATCCCCGGACATTCGTGCGGACATCTCGTTTTCGCCGTCGATCTCGATGGTCCGGACAAAGTGATCTTCGCCGGCGACGTGATCTTTCAGGGAAGTATCGGAAGAACCGACTTTCCGGACGGTAATTCGGAAGATCTTCTTCAGGGAATTCGGGACAAGATCTTTTCCTTTTCGGATAAGACCGTTTTATATCCGGGACATGGTCCCAAAACCGATGTTGGAACAGAAAAGAGTACTAATCCATGGTTGAGTTGAAAAAGAATCTGGTCGTCTGTTTTCGGAGCGCTCCGGTCGAAGATCGTTTGATCGAGCGTATTCATAAGGCTTGGCCCGGCGTGAATATCATCAATACGGACCAAAAAGGGATCGGAAAGGCCCTTTTTGAAGCCGATTATTTCTGCGGACACGCGAAAGTCCCTGTCGATTGGGATGGAATCGTTGCCCAAAAACGGCTCCAATGGATCCAGTCTTCCGCGGCGGGAATGGATTGGTGTCTTGTTCCTTCCGTGATCCGGTCCGATATTACCATTACAACGGCGGCGGGCGTTCTGGCCGATCAGGTTTCCGAACATGGTCTTTCCCTGATCCTCGGATGGCACCGTAATCTTCGGTCGTTTATTACCGATCAGTCCGTTTCCGAAAACAATCCCGATTATCGCAAGTTCAAGAGAAAACCGACAGATGATCTTACGGGAAAAACGGTCGGAATCGTTGGATTCGGCGGAGTAGGACGCCGGTTTTCGCAAGTTGTCGCTCCGTTTGCCAAGGCAATTGTCGCAACCGATCTTTATCCGACGAACAAGCCGGATCATGTTCGGGATCTTTGGCCTTCGGAACGGCTGGACGATCTGCTCGCCATTTCTGATGTCGTTTTCCTTTCTTTACCGCTGAATGAATCGACTCGGGGAATTTTTACAGCGGAAAAGTTCCAAAAGATGAAGCAGGGTGTTCTTTTTGCCAACATGGCCCGAGGTCCTTTGGTGGATACAAATGCGCTGGTTGAGGCCCTTCGGTCGGGCCATTTGGGAGGCGCGATTATGGACGTTACCTCGCCCGAACCGCTTCCGGCAGATCATCCTCTCTGGGATTTTCCGAATGTTCTGATCACTCCTCACGTTGCCGGGCAGATCCGTTGGCGTTTTGAGGATATCTGCGATATTTTTTGCGAGAATGTCCGCCGCTATCATGCGGGCGAGCCCCTGATCAACCGTCTTTCGCAGCGTGGAAAAGAGCTTGGTTTCCCGCTTCGCGACGGGACTGTTCCTCTTTGGATCGATCTGAAAGAAAAGTATTCGACCCGAATTTTGCCCTGATATTTTTCAAAAAGATCCTTTGAAAAGATCTGTTTGCGCTTTTTATTACAAAAAACAGAGACAGACGGCTTGTAAAATCCTTATTATCAGGTATAATGAGGGATGATTTTTAATATTATCGAGGGATCCGCTCCCTTAGGGGGCGATCCGCGTTTCTTCAAAATCGTTGCGAGCGGAATGTTGTCGGCTTAATATATTTTGAAACGTTTATCGACAAGTTTATGAGGAGATAAATCCAAAATGGTGGTTGCCAGCCCTGAATTCGATTTGAAACAGATGGTTTTGTACAATAATTCCTTCGGGCCTCGGGAAATAGACCAGATGCTCGACGAGATCAGCAAGGATTTGAAAAAATTCGATGAACTCAAGGAAGCGGTCTCCGCACTTCGTGCGAAAAGCGATGAAGAATTGAATCCGGCCACTCAGGTCAAGCTTGGCGTCTGTCTTTTCCATACCGGAAATTACAAAGATGCTTGTGCCGCTTTGAAAAAGGGAGACGGCGGTGCGCTTGCCCAATTCTATTTCGCCAAAATCCATCAGGTGAACAAGGAATGGACCGAAGCCCTCGACGCTTATAATCTGGCGCAATCTTCCGGATACGATGCCGGGATCTGTGCTCTTGGCCGCGCCGATATTTACCGCAATATGGGCAATCCGAAAGAAAGCCTTCGGGAGCTGGATCGTCTTTCCGGCGCGATCGAACAGACGGCGGAATATCTTTATCAGCGCGGAGCGACTGTTGCGGCGATCGGCGGAAATCTGCAGGAAACGACCGCGCTTTACGAAAGAGCTCTCGTTGTGGACAAGAATCATCCGGGCGCTTTGTTCGGACTTGCTCTTGAAAACGAACGCCGCGGAAACGATAATGATGCTCTTGAGTATTACAAAAGGGCCGTAGTTCATTTTCCGACCAATGTCGGAACATTGATCAATCTTGGCCTTCTTTTTGAAGATATGGAAATGTATGAACAGGCCAACGTCTGCTATCAGCGTGTTTTGGATTCTTATCCGGACCACAAAAAGGCCGCGCTTTTCCTCAAAGATTCCCGTGCTTCGAACGACATGACCATTGATGAAAGTGAACGGCGGAAACAGGATCGCATGAAGCAGACTTTGGATCTTCCTGTCTCTGATTTTGAACTTTCGGTCCGAAGCCGGAACTGCCTCAAATCGATGGGGATCAATACGTTGGGCGATCTTTGCCGAAGATCGGAACAGGAACTGCTCGGAAGCAAAAATTTCGGGGAGACGAGTCTTGTTGAGATCAAGGACATGCTTTCGATGAAGGGCCTTCGGCTTGGTATTTCTTCGGTGGAAAAACCGGCGGCGGAACCGCAGGAAGCGGAAGAGCTTTCGGAAGAGGAACAGAGTGTCCTTCTGCGACCGGTTGCCGATTTGAATCTTTCTGTTCGAGCGCGAAAGTGCATGAATCGTTTGAACATTCAGACGATCGGCGAGCTTGTTCGAAGAACGGCCGACGAGCTTTTGGAGTGCAAAAATTTCGGGGTCACCAGTCTTAAAGAGATCCGTGAGCACCTCGTCGATTTCAATATCAAGCTCCGGGGAGAATGATCACAAAATAGTGATTAGTGATTAGCGGAGGATCCCGGCGGCAACGCCGCCGCATACGGAGGTCGTCCCAGCCGCCCCGAGCGATGTTGTTTTTCGGGAACAGATCGAACTCGAGGTTGGGACGGTACCCGGCAACCGACCGCAAGCCCGTAATGGAGTGAGCGGCAGCGAACGGAATTAGGGAATGAACATTGCCCGGGTGCTCGTGGTTCAACCCTTATTCGAATCACAAGTTTTTTAGAGATTTAACCCCATTACAGAGCAGCGATCGTAATGAAATAAAATCGACAACCGCCCTGCGTAAGTCTCTGAGTTTCAATCCTTACAGAATTTGGATTTTTTCGACATTGCGAACGGATTTTCCGGCATCGACATCGATCCGATTCGATCCTTCCTTGATCTCGACTTCAACCGGTGTCGTTTTGAAATCGGAGTATTTTTGATCGACAAGGCAGAACGTTTTCGGAACAGGACGCGGCTTCTCGCTTTCAATTCTCCACTTTTCATACTCGATCGGATTCGCGACAGGATCCGGCGCAGGCGGCATTTTCGTTCCCTTCTCCGTTTCGTTTTTTATGATCACAACCTTAAAACGACCGGCAGGACATCCCTTGAAAAGACCATTGACCTTGAGAACCGCTTCTCCATTTTCATCGGACGCGGCGGAGATCCCCCAACGGGCATTCGGTCCTTCTTCCTCTGCGTCCATGAGCGTAATACTCGCGTTCGCAAGAGGCTTTCCTTCCTGCTTCAAAATCAATACAGCGGGATACAGCCTCGGAAGTCCTTCCGGCGGTTTGGGCCCTTTTTGACATCCGGAAGTAAACAGAATCGCGGATCCCAAAAGTAAAATCAAACAAACAGACAGGGACTTCAACGGCATTTTCATAATACTATCCTGTATTGCTCTTTTAAATGGAATAAAACAAAGGACGAATCAGAGATCAGAGACTCACGCTTTCACTTCCCGCGATTGTTCCCATTGCTCCCCAGACGCCGAATTTACTGAATTGAATACAAGCGGGAGTTCCCCGTTCATTGGTACTTAAATTTCCGGTATTGATCGTATCGGGAATAAACCGGACACTTCCGTCGCACATACAGGCATTCGCTCCTCCGGAATGATAGCTCTGAGGAGGAAAGACTCCCCAGGCACCTCCTATAGATCCCAAGTTTGCCCAGGATTGACTGGAGGCACAAAGCATATAGTTCGGAGGAAAGACGGCATTAAATCCGGCAATCGCGATCCGGCCGTCGAAGCAATAGTTGCCCCGAAAATTGGAGACTTCAGTTGCGGAAGAAAACAGAGTCGGATCGTTCGCGTCAAGCATGGTTGAAGGATTGCAGTTGACCAGAGCATTATTATCAGGACTTCCTCCGTTGGATTTTCCGATCATACCTTTCATTTTACCGCCCGTATCGCCCGCCGTTGGATTCCAGGTTGCGGTTGCTGTTTCCGAATAGGCGAGAGTATTACTCGTTCCGTCAAGAATATCGGTCAACGATTTCCAAAGGAACGGCGCAAAAGGAGCACGATCATAAGCACGGCGCCGGGCCTTGTCCGTCCAGTTGGGGTTCCCTGCTGTTGCAAAAGGATATTCCACCGACCAGGGAAAAGCGGCAGGATTGGCAACCGAAGAGGCGCAGAAAATCGCGTCCCCGCGTGAGCTGACATAAGATGTCTTCGCGTTTCTTTTCGTGTATCCCGTTGAGAGATCAGATCCAAAAGCATCGGAAGGACAGAGAAATGGCGAAAGAGGAACCGAAAACGGGACATTCAAAAAGCCCCAATGCGATTGCAAGGGATATTTACCCGCGTAAGAATCCGCCTGCCCCGGCTTGTAATTGGCAACGAAATCGTAAATCATCGCGAGTTCCATATACGGACACAAAAAGAGATTCGTTCCCCAGCGGTGCATTCCGTCTTTTTCATTGAGCGCTTCAGGACAGTACATCGTTCCCTGTGCGGCGGGAAGTGTCCCGTTGACATCGTGATAATTGTGAAGAGCAATTCCGATCTGCTTGAGTTTGTTGGTGCATTCCATCCGTCGAGCCGCTTCCCGCGCAGCCTGAACCGCCGGCAAGAGAAGTCCGATCAAGATTCCAATAATCGCGATCACAACAAGAAGCTCGACCAAAGTAAATCCGCAGGCTTTGAAAAAGCTGTCTGTAAGACAGCTATATCCCCCCCCCCTATTTTCACATTTCACAAAAGTTCTCATCTCTTCATCCTCATTCTTAAAAGTGTTTTCCAAATCGGATCGATCAAAAATAGACGAACAATACATCCAGTACTCAATATATTAATCAATTCAAAAGGATAAGTCAAGAGGGAAAGGAGAGTCCTTTCCAAAATTTTGAGGTTTTTTCCGGTTTTTCAATGAAGATCTCGAAATATCAGAGGAGATCACCCAGGATCAGGACACGGGAAATCCGAAAAAAGGTTCTTCCGCTATCACTGGAAAGAATTTCGATCGATACCGTATGCTCGGAATCAGCAATGCCTTCAGCAATGGTAAAAGATCCTGCCTTGATCGAATTCGCAAAACGATCGACCGTTAAAATCTCTTTTCCGTCGAGAAAAATCTTCAAACGAGCTCCGTTGGGGGCAAGAACATCCTCGATTTTCACCGCGGTTCCCCGAAATCGAAAGGTCAAACAGGAGCCCGGAACTTGACTTGCCCATACTGGAACACCAAGGGTTGTATAAAGAGGACGGCATTCGCCGGTCGGAATATCATCGAACCATGTTCCGGAAAACATCTTTTGATGAGGAACAAACGCGGAAGCCCTTGCAAGATCGCCGTCGGATTCGGATCGGGAAGGAGCGATATACTTCTTTCCAGTCGGATCCGCGAAAAGAATGCCGCATCCGGGATCTTTCCGAAGGATCTTTCGGACAAGAGCTTCCCGGATTCGGGCAAGATGATCCGGATCGCCCTGATAAAAATCGAGGACGACCAGATCCGGTTCCTGGACCAGAAAATCACCGTCGAACCGGAATAGGGCCCGATCCGGATCATGAAAAGCGATCCAGAATGATTCGATTTTTTTGTTCGGAAAGGCCAATCGCAGATCTTTCAAAAACGTTTGCGCTCTTCGGCAGCCGGAGCCCGCAGATCCGCAGAATCCGATCCGAATTCCGCTTGAAGAATTCATGCACAGAAGAACTTCCGGCAAATTCAAGGCGGGAGCAAGATCGGCCGGAATCTTCGAAGAAATCTCCGAAGCCGTGTTTTCTGATCGGACTGTTCCTATGCAGAAAAAGAAAGTTCCGAGAATACAGAAGGAAACGAGCGCAAACTTCGCGAAAGATCTCATGCCATTTTTCCCATCTTTTTGAACTGATTAACCGATTCCTGGACAGCGGCGAACGCATCCTCTCCTTTTTTGGGATATTGTTCGAGAATATACCATTCGGACTTTACAGTATTTTCCGTGAAATCGAAGAGTGCTTTCCAATCGACTTGATCAAGCGGCCCGCAAACAGTAGACCCATCCGGACCGGACGCTTTCAGATGGACGATCCGATTTTTGGCCGGGAATTTTTTCATGGAAGCAATGGGATCCGCCTTTCCCTCGATACTGTTTGCGACATCCATCTGCATGAGGACATCATCGCTTGTCCGGCTGAAGAACAGATCCCAGGCGGTCGTCTTATTGACGATCGCAAAATCGACCGCGTGCGGATGATAAGCGACAAACATTCCATCGCACTTGGCTTTTGTGGCGAGTTCGTTCACGAGCCAAGCGGTCATCTGGTTCGCGATATCGATTTTGTTCGCTTGATCCAGTCCGTGTCCGATTACCAAAAAAGCGTTTCCGAGAATCTTATTGAATTCAACGGTCTCTTTGTACTTTTTTCCGAGCAGATCCTGAATGCCAAGATGGGTCCCCACGGTCTGCATTCCGGCATCTT
Source organism: Planctomycetia bacterium (assembly GCA_030539035.1). Lineage (GTDB taxonomy): Bacteria > Planctomycetota > Planctomycetia > Pirellulales > Thermoguttaceae > JAUNBG01. The sequence goes on along the minus strand of JAUNSU010000045.1, from coordinate 13,776 downwards.
CGATCCCTTTCCGAAGAAAGTCGGGCGATTTTCCGTAATATCCGGCGAATTCAACGGCCTGAAATCCGAGATCGGCGATTCTTTTCATCGTTCCGTTAAAATCTTTTCGGGCAAACCCGGCAACGGAATTGATCTGCAAAGCAAACGGCAGCTTCTTTGAAGAGGCCGCGTAAGAAACGGTTCCAGCCGCGCCAACTGCCGCGGCGGACAATCCGGTCTGAATAAATTCTCTTCGATTCATAAGGATCCTTTCTGAGTTGAATGGCATGATGTAAAAATCACGCGAAGGATTCGACATTATCGTAATAGATTCGTTAAATACGCATTTATTATAAACCGCAGATATTGAGATGTCAATCAGAGAAAAGAGAAAATTCATGCAAACCGGGAATTTTCACCGCAGAGGAACGCAGATTTACGCAGAGGGTCTTCACAAAAAACATTATTTTTTCATATTCCTTCTTTGCGTAAATCAGCGACCAGTTTCGATCACTGCGCGTAGATGATCCGATCTTCTGAGGTGGGAGGAAGAGAAGAATTTTTACGGGGATTCTTTTTCACATTCAGCGTGATCGGCTCTCCGAATTTCAAATTATTGATCAGATCCACGATTTTTTCCGGACTGCTGCTTCCATTAACGCCTTCGATCGAGTACATACTCCCGGAAGGAAGATCGCTGTAAATGCGCGTTTCAAAATTTTTGATCGGAAAACGTTGTTTTGCAAGTTCAAAGAGTAAATCATTCGCGCCTTCGAAAGTTCCGGCCATATCCAGATACGTCAAATCGAACCGGCTCCGTTTACCGGAACTGTTGCCGGTACCGGATCGTGTGCGAACGGTGTATGTAATATTACAGGCATTCTGAGAAACATTCTGCAAACGGGTAAGAATCAGTTTCTTCTCCATACTTTCTCCGTTTGCGAGTGCCTCATTTTTATTCGGAAACGCATTATTATCCGCATTGTAATTATATCCAAAACTGTCCGAAGAGGGATTTTTTACATCAACGATGAACAGAATGGTATCGTCCTTTTGCCGTCTTCCTGTACAGGAGACCGTCCAGGTTTTCCCGGGATCAAAGTTTCCGAATGCACCGCGTGTCGGATTCTGAAGTTCCGCATATCCGGCCATATTATAAGTGTACTTTTGACGCATGCCGGGCGATTCTGTTCGAATATTGATACTCATATCAGGAGGATTGCAATTTGGATCATCCACGACCTCAAATCCCAGAGAGACTGGCAATTTCTGATTTTTCGAAATACTGAATCCCGCACGGGACGTTCCCATCCCTTCCGTGAACCGGGAAATCTGCCTGTTCGTCCATTCCATTCCAGACACATTGTACGTCCAACCGAAAGAGGTTTTTGGCTTTTCCGGGCCTGTGTTTATTTGGACTCTTTGGATCGGCGAAGAAGGTGTGGTTGACTCGAGCAGACCGAGGGGAAAAACGACTCGACCCGACTTGCCGCGATACGCTGTACCGCCGGCAATCGCGATAAAGGGAAAAGCCGTTCCGTTAAAGGCCGGATACGGTTCTCCGGAATATCCGCGTTTAATTCGAAAATAAACGATTCCCAGCTCATCGATCACCACGGAATACCGAATGGTGCGGAACAATTCATTGCGCGTGGGATACAGCGGTTTTCCTTGCGGCTGTTCCTTCGGCTTCTCTTTGATAATTTCGATGGGAACAGGTTCCGGGATCATATTGTTTTGATTAAAGAACTGCATCCATACAAAGACACTTCCTGCGACCGCGAAAAAAACAAGGGCCAGAAACAGAAGGATCCATCCGATTCGAATCTGTTTTCCGGACCCAACATCTTTTTGAAGAGGCGGAACAGGAACATACTCTACGGACTGATCGCCTGAAAGAGCGGCAACAAATTCACTGCAGCTCGCAAAACGGTCGTAAGGAACTTTCGCCAACCCTCGAAGCAGAGCGTAATTGACCTGATCGGACAAATCCGGGATCCGGTCCGGGAGACTCTGAAGAACCGCGTGCCGAAGGATCTCCGTATCTCCTCTGCTGCTGACAAATGGAGGCTTTCCCGCAAGAAGTTCGTAGGCGGTTACCGCAAGCGCATATTGATCCGAATGAACTTTCGGCTTTCCTTCCCACTGTTTCGGCGCCATATAGACCCGTGTCCCTACGATTCGAACATTCGTTTGCGATATCAGATGGGACGAAATGGAACTGCGAATCGCGTCCGCAAGATCGAAATCGATGATCTGCACGCCGTCCGTCTTGCTGATCATGATATTTTGCGGCTTGATGTCCCGATGGATCACTTTGTGTTCGTGGGCATAATCAAGGGCCTCGGCCGCCGGTTTGAGAATCTCGGCAACTTCCTCGACCGAAAGGACTCCATTCGGCCGGCTCTTGCGGTACATCGCAAGGGTATCGCCGTCAATATACTTCATCACAAGATAGAGTCCGTAATGCGTATCTTCAAACAGACCGATGAGCGGACAGATATTGGAATGCTGGAGCATATGCACTTTTTGAAACGTTTCCCGCAGATTATCCTTCGTTTCAGAAAACCGAAGAACATAAGGCAAGAGAAACTTCAAAACGACATGCCGTTTGCCCTGGGTATCGTAAGCCTTATAGACGACCCCCATCCCGCCGGTTCCGATCTTCTCTTCCAAACGGAACTGATTACTGAGCTGACTCCCGGGACTGAGTTCGTCAAATTGGGAAATATAGATCTTCTTTCCCTGTTTGATCTCATAGATAAACGGATCCAGACTCAGGCATTGCCGTTCGATCAGATCAAGTCGTTTTTGGCATTCTTCACACTGTTCCAAATGCGATTCAAGAAGGCATTCTTCCGATTCTGCCAGTTGGCCCGTCGAAAACAGACTCAGTGTATTGTCATCTGGATGAAGCATAGTATACTTTTTATCGACTTAACGCCGCCAGGAAAGCAGAGGACATCCGGCTTGATCCTGTCCGCGCAAGTTTGAAAAACGGTTAATAAATCAAACGAGAAGATCACGATAAAACGTTTTCTCCCTGATGCTCATTCTATTTCATATATTACTGACGAAAAGCCGGGACAAGATAATATTAAATTTCTCACTTGTTCCCCCCTCTTTACCTCTTTTTCAGACGTTCATTCTGAATTTTTGATAAATTAGATAGAATACGCTAAATAGAATATTGTGATTTTTAAGGTCTAAAATTAACGATTAGCCCTGATTTTACGGTATTTTATTATAATTTCGAAAAATTTGAAAATTTTTTTGATAAAGTTTTCACTTTTTCTTTGCCGGACTTGTTATCATGGATTTCTTGAGGTATAATTTACATTGTGAAACTTTTACAAGGTTTTAACAACTTGTGCAAATTCGAATTTTCAATTCCTTTTGAAGTTTGGAGACGGATCTCTTTGCGAAGAGAGGAAGTTCAGTAAAATTCAATAAAATAGCGCGAGCAGTAATACAAGATAAAATATTTAAAATAAAAATCCAAAGAACATGGAAACTAATCCGTTCAAATCAGAAAGTGCTTATTCGACTTCCAGTTCGATGATTCGTGGAATCCAAACTGGAGACGAATATCAATGGAGTCGTTTCTGTGCTCTTTACGGGTCCCTTGTACGATACTGGTGCGGACGCGAGAAGGGCCAGTTCACTGAAACGGATATAGATGAATATTATCGCAAAGGGTCCTTATCAAGGTTCACAAGTCGATTGGGAAGTTCGATCTGGACCGTCCGAATCGGATGTTTCGTGCTTGGCTGCGGGAAATTACGAAAAATGTGATCTGTGATTTTATTCGGGAGGAGAAACGGCGGCGAAAAACGATTTCTTTGACCGACAGATCGAGCCTGATCGAAAATGCGATTCAGATTGAGTTTCCTGAGCCGAACGAAGACGATGAGAAGTCGATTCTCATGCACCGTATTCTTGAACTGATTCATCCCGAGTTCGATGAAAAGCATTGGGAAATCTTTTTTCTTTTTATCAATGCCGGCCAAACTTCCACGGAAGTAGCGAAAGCGATGAACATGAAGCCGGACACCGTTCGAAAAATCAAAAATCGCATTCTCAAGAGAATCCGCGAAGCCTGCCGCGAATTCGGTCTGGAAGAGCTGTTTATGAATATCAACGGCGATTAGCGATTAGAGGGGGAGCCCTGCGGCGAAGCCGTATACGGAGGGCGGTTGCCGGAAAATCGTACCGATAAACGCGAGTCTTTGAATAAAGCACTTTATTTTGTATCTGTTAAAAGTTTTCTATTTTGTCTGTTTTATTGTCCATTTCTTTTTTCTCCAAAATTATTTTCTAAAAAACAGGAAAAATTTTGCCACTTTTTTCTCAAATGAAATGAGTATAATAATAGGGAGTCCAAAGAAATACTCCCATGAGGAAATCAGAATGAGTAATACAACAGACGACCAGGAAGACGGCAAACGGGAACAGGCGATCGACGCCTTTTTAACGAATTATCACTATGTTGAGAATGTCGCTTATCAGACTGCGCCCTGTTCTTCCCTTCAGCACGATATTGTTCACGATACTTTTATTGAATTCGTTAAAAAGTCCAATCAGTGGGATTACAGCAGAAATATTAAACCGCTTCTTCGAAAGATCACGGAAATCGTTGCGCTCCGATATCGGTATAAATGGTTCCGAAATCTTCCGGAATCGGTCCGGCAAATTTATGAAAACGCTGTTCTTCCCTATCTCGAATCGGAAAATCAAAAAATGGGAGATAATGAGAACGATCGGCTCTCTGCGCTTGATTCCTGTTTAAAGAAGCTGCCTCCCCATATCCGTCAACTTGTTGAAGCCTATTATTTCGGGGATCAGAGTTTTGCCGATCTTGAAAAATCAACAGGCCAGAAAGAAAGCACGATCCGCAAAACGATGTGCCGGATTCGAAACGCGCTCCGGGAATGTATCGTACGGTTCCAGAGTATTCAGACCTGGGAGGATGAAACATGAACGACGATTCCATGAAATTGATTGCCGATCTGGTCGAAGGAAAATTGACACAGGAGTCGGGCGAAGTTCTGCTCGATCGCCTTAAAGATGATGAGGATCTGCGGAATCAGCTCCTTGCCAACCTTCTTATTGACAATATGATCAAAAAGAAATACTCAAGTGAATGCGATTTGCAAACGGATTTCCTTTCACTTCGGAAAATGGTCGACCTGCACCTTTCCCGTGAAGAGTTTCTGAATTCCTCTTATGATCAGCAAATCGATTACGAAGCGGCGATCACTCAACAGGATTCCCGGATCAATACATCGATTGTCCGACCCGATCCGGTTGATCTCCTTCAAAAAGATCCCCCGTTTTCTTTGACCAATACGGCTCATGCGTTTCGGCTCAAAATATCTCATTACTGCTATGAAAAGCGCTGGGGAATCGCGTTTGCTCTTACATTTTTGTGGACGATCGGATCCCTTTTGTATATGTTCTGTTTTAATGAAGGAACAAACAGGGAACGCTTCCGGCCGGTTGCCCGTATTACTGATATGATCAATACGCAATGGTCGGAAAATGAACGCAGTTTTAAACAGGGACAGTATATCGAACCGGGGAAAATCGTTCTGAAAAGCGGAAAGGCCCGTATTATCATGGAAAATGATACGGAATTGATCCTGGAGGGACCGGCGGAGTTCGTCATCAACAGTCCCATGAGTGTCTACTGCAATGAAGGAAAACTCAGTGCCGCCGTTCCCAAACAGGCCGCCGGTTTTGAAATTATGACCCCATTCGGAAAATTCACCGACCGCGGAACGGAATTTGCCGTATCTGTCAATAAAAATGAAGCAAGACTTGATGTTATCAAGGGCATTGTCGATACTTCCTGTTCTTCAACACTTTCCATTTCGCCAATGATTGCAGGTTCCTCTCTGAAAATCAATCAGTACGGTCAAATGAAAAAAATCGATCATGAAAAGGCCCGTTTTATCAATCGTGAGCAGTTTCAATCGGAACTGACGCAATATGTTGAAACGAAAAAATCAGAACGGCTTGAAGAGACACGTCAAGCGGATTCTCTTCCCGATCTTCTTGTGCGATTCGACTTTTCACAGCATCGGCAAACAGATCAGATTGAAAACAGTGCCCTTCAGGGAAAGCTGTCTGTTCCGTTTGCGCAGCTGACCGATACAGGGATCAGCGAAGGACCGTTTTTCGGTTCCAATGCCTGTTCTCTTATGAAAGAAACTTCCGTGGTCAAAGCAAATCTGGCCTGTAAACCGGCGAGTTTAACGTTGAGTGCCCGGGTGCGCATCGATCGGTTGAATAAAGGGGGAAATGCTCTGTTCGCCTCGGAATCTTATCGATCGAATCAGGGGGGGATCCTTTGGCAGATCCTCGCTTCCGGTCAGCTCCAGCTTCAGATCCGCCAATCAAATAAGGAAAACGAGTATTTTGCAACCGAGCGGCTTGAAGATCGCGATCTCGCAGGAACCTGGTCCGATTTTGCCGCAGTGATCGATCATGTCTATAGAAAGATCACACTGTATCTCGACGGAAAAAAAGTCTATCAGGGAGATTGGAAACAGCCGGTTCCGATCCTTCTGGATAATATTACGATCGGCAATATTTCCACCGCATCCGGGAAATTCAAGAGCAGTCAATCTTTATCCGGCGCGATTCAGGAATTCAGAGTTTATTCGAAAGCGCTCTCGGAAAAGGAAATCAGACAAATATCGCAGCACTGAATTTCCAATCGCTTTCGAAATGGCCGTGCAAAATAAGGAATTTTAAACTGTAAACAGATTTTTGTTTGGAACCTCGGATGACACGGATAAACACGGATGAAATCAAAATAAGATTCGGGGCGGAGATTTTTAATGAAAACGTTGTTTTTACCAAAAAAATATCCGTGAAAATCCGTGAAATCCGTGGTTTCAAAATCAGTTATTTACAGTTTGAATAAGGAATCATTTCAGAATCAACAGTTTTTAACAAAAAGGAAAAGGGGAAAAAGATGAAAAAAATCGGATTTACTTTAGTGGAATTACTGGTCGTGATCGCGATTATCGGGATCTTGATCGGCCTCCTGCTGCCGGCGGTTCAGGCAGCGCGGGAAGCGGCCCGACGGATGGAATGTACGAACAATCTGAAACAGTATGCGCTCGGAACCCAAAATTATCATGATGTTTATACATGTCTGCCCGCCTCCCGGGTCATTATGACCAAACTTCACATTACTCCAACCGGACAGAGCGATTCATGGAGCGGAACCTTCGTTATGCTCCCCTATATGGAACAGGCTCATCTGTACGACAGTGCCATTCAGTTTATCAAAACCTGTCCGAGCAGTGTTTGGATCGTTAATCCTCAAAATTGCACACCGCTTCAGGAACAGAAGCTGCCGTTCGCTTATTGTCCTTCCGACAGCGGAGACGGGACCTGTCAAGGATCGAAGATCTTTCTCGGCACAAATTATATTACCTGCCGAGGTGATGTTGTGGTGTATAATGAATGGAACGGATCGGCAACATCGACCTCTTCTTCGAGCGGAGCCGTCATCACTTCTACCGCGACTATTGAAGCGGCCGGAGAACGGGCCGGATTCGCACCGTTCCGCTGGAAAGGACTCGACGCCATACTGGACGGGACATCCAATACAATCGCGTTCAGTGAAACGGTCGTTTCTCCAAACACGTTGACAAATAATCGGGTCAATTCCTCCTGGGCCCAGGGAATGACCTACTCAAGCGGCACATCATTAGCGAATTTTATCAAGACGTGCGCGGGAAGAGTCGATACGGCCAATCCGCAATTTTTATCGGGCACCTTTTTGGGAGCCCGCGGTGCACTTGCTTTTGACGGACGGATCGCGGTAGGAGGATTCTGTACGGTTTTACCGCCAAACTCGCCTTCATGCACACGCGAGGAAGGATACAAAAGCTGTCTTGGTGTATTTACTCCCACCAGCAATCACGCCGGCGGAGTGAACGTGTCCCTTTTTGACGGATCTGTTCGATTTATCAGTGATACGATCGATTCAGGAACAACGGCCATGCACGCTTATCCTATCAAGGGCCAAAGCGTTTACGGGATCTGGGGGGCAATGGGATCAACAAACGGCGGGGAATCAAAAAGTTTATAACGGTTTTCCATTTTTCATCTTTCATCATTGTATAAAGAAAGGAATCTCATGAACAATCGAATTGTTCTGATATTACTGCTGATCACTTTCATTCCGGCCGGTGTTTCCTGTTCGAAAACAAAATTACCGGACGGCATGCCGCAACTTTATCCCTGTACGGTCAAGATCATTCAGGAAGGGAAACCTTTAGCCGAAGCGGAAATTTTATTGAAATCGGCCGATCCGAATCTTGAACGCTGGGCGATCACAGGAAGAACAGACGCAAACGGAACTGCCCGAATCGTTACCATGGGAAAATATTCGGGAGCGCCGCTCGGTGATTACACGGTTCTTCTTTCGAAGAATGAAACGATTTATGATCAGCCGCCGAAAGAGGTCCACGGAGAAATGGTTTACGGACCATCGACCTCCTATTTTTTAATTTCACCCGATCAGGGCAATGAGGACAAATCTCCTCACAAATTGACGATTGAGAGCAAGACAAATCAGTATGAATTCGATTGCGGTAAAAAAGTCCGGATCAAATGTCCGAAAGAAACAATGTAATTAGTGATTAGTTTTTAGTGATTAGTGATTAGCGAGGGAGCCGGCGTCCTCCGCACTCCGCGATAGATGTGGAACTTATAAAAAACGTAATCTCCCATTAACCCGGGCGGCGAGGCGCCGTTCTGTGATAGACGTGGAGGTTATAAAAAACGTAGTCTCCCATTAAACCGGGGAAGCGGGGAAAAATATAGATACCGAAAAAAGCGGGAATCCGAGCGCTGGGACGGTGGGCGTCCCGCCCACCCGGCGGCAACGCCGCCGCTCTGTAATAGAGTTGGAATCTCTAAAAAACGCCGTGATTCGAATAAGGATTGAACCACGATCCCCCGGGCGATGATCTTTCCCTAATTCCGGTCGCTTCGCTCCCTCCATTACGGGCTTGCGGTCGGTGGCGTACACCGCATCGAACCCTTTTCGGCTGCCTTGGTTCTTTTTGCACTGCGCTTACAGCGCGCTGCTGTTGGGGGGTCGTTGACCCGGGGTGCCGCACAAACATTTCATGTTTGTGCTCTGCCCCGGGCTGGAAGGCACTGCCCCTGTCGGGGCGCTGTTTATTGACAATTCCAACCGTGTTAAGTAATATGTTTGTGATTCGAACTCTTCACACGGATCTTTATTTTACTCTTTTTTATTGTGCCGCCTGTTCGAGGCTGGTCTTTCGGCCTTTCCCGTTCATTTCAAAAATCAAAGATATCAATAACGAACAAAACAAGCAAATAAAAATTTCGACTTATTACTTCCCAAGGCAAGATATTTTAATAGACTCTTTGGGTCTTCGCGGCTTTGCGTGAAAAAAAAATAACGCCGGACTTTTAGGAAAATATCGGATTCGCCAGCAGACCATCCGTGGTTATCCGTGAACATCCGTGGTTTCAAAAAGGATACTGGGACCGTTGAGACGACCGGAACGATCGTCTTCCTTATGCAGCTACGCCGCTCACTCCTCACTGTTCCCGGGTCAATCCGGAAAATTCCTCGCTGAATTTGCCTTTATGGCCCTTCTGATCGACCGCGCGGACCCGATAGTAATATCGGGTATGATGCTTCAGCCCTTTCTCTTCCTTCAGTCCGACCCGATACTCGCCGGGGCCAACCTTCGTTAAAAAGGTCTCCGCGTTCGGCTTGAATCCCGACTTCTCACTCCGATAAAGCTCATAATGAGAAAGATCCGATTCCGTATTCTGTCCCCAGATCAAATAAAGCTGGCCGTCTTCCTCTCCATGAACCGCTTTCGGATTGGTGATCAAACCCGTATACACCGATCCAATCGGAGCAGGAGCCGATCCGGAATCGGGATCCGTCTTTACGCCCAGCACTGCGGAACATTTTCCGATTTCCGTATTTTTTCCTTCCGGCAAGATTCTGTAATAATACATTCTGTCCGGACTTAAAAAACGATCTGTAAAGGATTCCCCGGAAACCGATCCGATCAGATGATATTCATCCGGTTTAAACTCAGAAAATTCTCCGCGATACACTTTATACTGAACCGCGCCTGCAATCGGCTTCCAGGATAAAGAGACCAAACAGTCCGTCTTTTTCTCCAATTTTAGTTCCGGCGATCCGATTTTCTGATCCTGTTCCGGCGCAAAGCGAATCGTTTTGTATTCATATTTTCCGAAGGAAAAGACTGTATCGGAAATCGCTTTTACCGGCTGTTCTGTGATACTGCATAAATCGATCAAAGAATTCTTACCGAAGAGGTTCTGTTCGACAGATACCTTGTTTACCGGTGATCCGTCCGTCTCCTGAAGTCGGACAATGAATCCTTTTCCGGCCTCTTCTGCCGCCTTGATCGTAAGGAACCGGACATTCGGAACATCGACTTTCATAAAGCTCTTTTCCAGCGGAAGAGCGTCTTTCGCGTTTGCGGAATGTGCGTGAAGATCTTTCCAAAGAATCGGATTAACCGTCCGCTGCGCGAGTCGGGAAAGATCCGCGCTCTGATAATTTCCTTGATAGGAATAAATCGTGTATCGGAAACGGGGCTCGATCTTTGATCCGCCGGAAGTATGCATCTGAAGCCAATCGTTGAAGAGATAAGAATAAAGATGCGATGTGCGATAAGGACGATCATAATCCGTTTTATCCGCGTGGATCTGTCCGAATTCGATCAGATTGGAATCGATCTGGATCAGCGCGGCGCCGAATGAACCGTTTTCGACTGCGGTCCAGTCCCTTGCGGCGAGATAGGCATCGGTTCCATGTCCGGTGGAATCTTTTTTCGGCCGCGCAATCGCTCCGTTCAGCTGGGCGTAAAATTGACCTTGCGGCACATCGAACGGGAACGCGTAATATCCGTATCGGTAATAGCGATTCGTATTGAACAGATCATAAACATGTTTAAACTGATTATCCAGATCAATCCGTTTTTCGCCGTTCGGCAAAAAGACGGCCTGCGTCAATTCCGCTCCGGTGTTCTTATCGTTCAGACGGGCAATCACCGTTGATCCGAGTGAATCGGACTTCATTTGGAATTCCGCTTTTTCCGGCGATAAAAATGTTTTGTGATTGTCCTTTGTGTAAACAAACTGATTACAGCGATAAGAAGATTTTTGATCGATCAGTTCGCGGCCGAGATCTTTATCGAAAATACTTTGAATCGATCCGTCGGAGGCGAAAAGGATTTTGTAAAAACGATTCTCCATGATCGGAGGCGTCTTTTCGGAGCCCTTTTCGACCGGAACGGCGGATAATGTTTGCAGATCCTTTTTCGATACGACTTTATATCCGAAAGAAGGGATCTTCGGAGTTCGGATCTGAACGGTCTTTCCATTAACAGAAAGTTCCATGATCTCCGACCGCGGGATCAGGGTCGGATTGAACAGAAGGATCGAATCTTCCTGAACAGAGATTTTCTTTCCCAATACATCAAGAGCGTTTTGAGAAACACTTCGCGCGGTCTGTTCGGCCTTGTCGATCCAATCGCGATGTTGGATCCAGGTTTCAAATACCCGACGGCCTTTATATCCGCTGGTTCCGTAAGAATGTTCATCATTATAGATCAGCATGTCCCAGGCATTTCGCAATTCGACCGCGGGATACAGATACTTTTCATCCAGGATCCGGGCAAGAGCGGCGAGTTTTTCGGCATTCGCAAGGGCAACATCGGCATTCCGTTTTTGCGCAAGCAGTTCGGGCGCGGCAACCGGATGCTGGGACCAGCCGCTCGTGATATCTCCGCGCAATACGGTGATCTGATCCTCGTATTTTTCCCTTAAACGATTGAACGGTTCGGAAATATCGCCTGTCGTCCGGAATTCGGGAGAACTCCATTGCGCATTCCATTTTTTCGCGGTATCCGCAAGATAAAGATTGGGAGCTTGATCATCTTGGTATTGGGTGAAGAGCCAAATATCGAAGGGATATCGATCTTCCAGTTTGCGAAGCTGTTTGGACACTTTTTGAACCATTTCACCGAAATCGTCCATCTTGCCTTTTCCATAGAAACCGAACCTCCATCCGCCGTTTCCGTACAGCGGAACGCACCAGACGAGCATTTTACTGGAATCGTCGGCGCCAAGCCAGTAGAAGACCATCGGAAGAGGAGAATCATATCGGACATCGATCCGGCTTCCGCCTCCGCCCGCATCCGGATTCCAGTTTGCCCCATTCACGCTTTTATCCATTTTGAAAATGGTCGAAGGAAGCGGATTCCACTGGTTTGGAGAAAAGATGATATTCTTGATCCCCGCGTTCCGGTAAGGAGCGACGATCGACCAGATCATTCCATTATTATCGGACATGATCATGGTATCGGAATCGACTCCCCAGCGATCATGAAGCATCTGTTTATAATAAGTACTTCGGCAAAGTTCTTCGAATCCGTAGACTTGTGTATGATTTCCCGCGCAAGTGCATCCGAGAGCGACCATTCCTTTTTTGATGTAATTTTCCGCAAAGTCCTGTGCGGTTTTTTCCGATCGATCATGTTCGTAATTGCCCCAGACCCAGGTTCCTTCGATCATATATCGATATCGGGAAGGATCCGGCCGATTCGCGTTTGCGTCGATGAGATCTTTGACTTTGTCGAGATATCCAACGGTCATTTTTCTCTGGACGTATTGGGAATTATGAAGTCCGATATCGGTGTGCGTCGATCCAATCATATAGATCGTCCAATGGCGCGGTTTATTCCAAGTGAGATTTTTTTGCGCGAGGATCTGATCCGATTTTTTTCCGTCCAGAATTCGCCAAACGGCGGAAAATCCTTCTTTCGGCTCCGGAAGAAAGACCGCGATTTCATTGGATCCTTTCTTCAAATTCGGCAATTCCGTTCGGGCAACGCGGTCTTTTCCGTTGGAGACTTCAAGAATCGCTCCGGCAATATCGTTCGGCGCGTTGACGGTCAATTCGATTCTTTGTGCAGGCGGATCACTTCGACGCACAAGGGATGTCGGATAAACGGACCAATCCCGAATCACACCGATATTGTCCTTTAATCCGGCCGGATCCTGCGCGAAAAGATTTCCTGTCAGCAGAATTAAAATAATGGTTAAACAGTATCGGTTCATGAAATCGCTCCTTTTAAAAAATCTCAACGTTCGGATTTTGAATGCACTCAACAGATTATAATTCTTCAAAAATCGGAACGCAAACAGAAAAACCTGTAATTTATTACATAATTGGTATAATATATTATATATCAAGGTTCCATACGGATCTTTTTGTGAAGGAAAAAGACGAAACCTTTACAGCATTGTCGAAATCGATTATAATGATTCAAGTTGTAAACTGTACTTTCCCCGATATTATGCAGTTGGAACTTTCCTTATGGTCGCTGGTATATCGGTAATATTTTTTGCACTGCCCTTACAGGGCGCTGCAAATGAGAGGATCGTGTACCCGGGGTGCCGGTCGCTTCGCTCCCTTGCCCCGTCAGGGGCAGTATCAATGAAGAAAGCGACCAACGGGAGCGGACCTTCGGCAACCGCGCGGCAGCGCGTACTGGGAGCGGCGCCTCGCCGCCAGCCCGCAGGATTCGGGTACAATACCGAAAACAGATTATTGGTGTTTGGCCGAAAAAACATATTACTTCACCCAGTTGGAATGGCCGAAAACCGGCGCCCCGAAGGGGCAATGCCTTCCAGCCCGGGGCAGAGCACAAACATGAAATGTTTGTGCGGCACCCCGGGTCAACG
>JAUNSU010000174.1 GCA_030539035.1 Planctomycetia bacterium | reverse complement strand
TCCGTGAAAATCCGTGAAATCCGTGGTTTCAAAATCGGTTATTTACAGTTTGAGTCATCTCGACTGATTTGATCGATGCGGAAGAGCCTGAAAGCTGGTAAGAGATTACCCTTCCGGCGTCTCTTCCGTTTGATTTTTTCTCTTCCGGCAAAAGATTCGGAACTTGATCAACATTGCCCCCCCGATGAGTAAGAGAGCAACAATCGGAAATTCGGGAAGAAGAGGGAAATTTCTGTCGAATTTATGGAAATGGAGTTCCGCATTAACGATTTGGGCCGTTCCCCGTGTTCCCTCCGCCTTAATCGATCCGTTGGGAAGAATCGCGGCGGACAGCCCCGCATGGGTCGCCGACAGCACGATCTTGCGGTTTTCTGCCGCGCGAAAAACATGAGTTGCCAAATGGAGATCGATCTGCCAGGAATTTTTAAACCAGCCGTCGTTCGAAATATTGAGGAGAATATCCGGAGATTTTCCCTGTTCGGACCATTCCCGGCACTGCTTTTGAATAAGATGAGGAATGGAACTTTCAAAGCAGATGTTCGGCAGTATTCGGACGGGTATCGGATCCTTATCCCGGGCCAAAGAAAAAAGAACGCTCTTTTTGCCCGCCTGAACAGAATTGCATAATGTTTTCAGGGGAAAACTGTCCGGAAGATATTCCGCAAAGGGAATATACTCGCCAAACATTACCCGTTGAATCTTATCATATCGAACAGGATCCTTTCCTTGCGAAATCGAGTTGGATGATATAAAATACGCGGAATTATAAAAGATCATTTTTTGGGGAGTGAGAAATTCGACCGTTCCCCGTCCTAAAAGAAGTGTTCCCTGAGAAGGAACAAGATCTTTTATTTCTTCCTGCTCCGCTCGCCTGATCTTTTCTCGAAGTTCATTCATCTTTTCCATTCCAGGTTGATCTTTGCCTCCGCTTTTTGAGTCGGAAGAGAGTACAATTCCCGGATTAACAAAGCAGCTTTCCGGCCATACGATCAGATCCGGAGATTTTGAGGAAAGAAGGGCGGTTCGATTCAATGATCGATATTTTTCACAAATGGCAAGATTCGTTTTTTCGGGAACAGGAAAGGAAAAAAGGGTATTGTCCTGGAGCAAGGCAACAGTGAACGGAGCCCGTTCATGATCGGCGGATCGGGCAATCTGATCCATCCGGTATTTTCCATAATAAAGATGGAGTCCGATAAGGAGCGCAAGAACAAGAACAGGGCAAATACAGGAAAAACATTTTCTTTCCTTTTGCATGATCCTTTTGGCGAAAAGTCCGATCAGAGTTCCAGCAAGTACGATAAACATTCCGACCGTATATTCTCCAAAGAGATCCGCGGACTGGATCCAAAAAGGTTCACGGTAAAAGGAATGCTCCAAAGAGGCAAAAGAGAAGCCGCCCAACAGGTGTTTTCGCAACCATTCAACCGCACACCAGGCGATGGGAGGAACAACAAGAAGAGAAAGGAGAGAATCCTTGCGGATCAGCGACCGCACAAGGAATAAAAAGAGCGGAAAAAATAAAGCCAAATAGAAGGAAAGGGCAATCAATCCGAGCGAGGTTGCGGGATGCGGAAAAGAGATCCAAAAATTGACCGCAAGCCAAAAGAGGACCGCCGCGCACCAAACCTGTTCATAAAAAGAGGGAAAAATTCGAAATCTTTTAACCGGAGGCGGTGCGGGAAGATCGTAAAGGAAGAACCAACAGCAGGGAGCAAGAAACGAAATCGCCCAGGCTCCGTAAGGAGGAAGGGCGATTCGGTAAAAAACAAAGGAGAGAAACGCAAGAATAAAAGGATATTTAAAAAATTTCATTCGCTTGAATTAAAGAGTTAAAAAATGTTGGAAACACCGACGGCGCTTCCCCCGGAAACAGGGGCGGAACCAACGGAATTATTGTCCAGAAATACATAGAGCTGCCTTGCACGAACCGGATGCTGAAGTTTTCGAACAGCTTTGGCTTCGATTTGCCGGACCCGTTCCCGGGTAACCGAAAAAATCCTTCCCACTTCTTCCAATGTATAAGTATATCCATCGGCAAGTCCAAAGCGGAGGCGCAGGACTTCCCGTTCCCGAAAACTGAGTACGGAAAGCGCATCATTGATCAAATCGCGGAGAGCGGTTGCGTTCATTTCGGAAAGCGGATCATTCGATCGCTGATCTTCAATGAATTCTCCGAAAATCATATCCACTTGGCCGTCAATAGGACGATCAAGGGAAAGAGGAGCCCGACTCATCTGCATCACGGTTTGTACATCATCCTGGGAAAGGCCCGTATTCTGCGCGATATCCTGAACAGAAGGCTGAACCTTCTTTTGCTGAACCAGTTTTCGCGAAGCGGATTGAACAACGTTCATGGTGTCCAAAAGATGGGAAGGAACGCGAATCGTCCGACTCTGCTCCGCGATCGCACGGGATATCGCCTGCCGAATCCACCACGTCGCATAGGTCGAGAACTTGTATCCCCGTTTATATTCGAATTTGTCCACCGCACGCATCAATCCGGTATTCCCTTCCTGGATCAGATCAAGAAAGCTTAATCCCCGGTTTTTATAATGCTTGGCAATGCTCACAACGAGCCGCAAATTTCCGGAAGAAAACGCGGACTTGGCCGCATTGAAATCCGATTGAAGCAGAGCGATTTTTTCCAGCTTTCGCTTTAAGGAACGGGGAGATTCCTCCGTCTTGTTCATAAGGGAAAGGAGCTTTCTCCGCAGCTGCTCAATTCTTTTTTCAAGCGTTTCTTTGCGAACGGAAGGTCCCTCTTCAGAAGACCACTCCGAGGCGGGAACAATGCGATAGGTCATTTCGGAAGAATCGTCCGGCGCGTTTCCGCAATTCTCATAATGGACAAGGGTTGCCTTGAGCTCCTGAAGTTCCTGATAAAGGGCCTGCATGGACCGATTCGTTTCCCGAAGATAATCGAGGCCTGGATTAAAGCACTGGATCCGGATTTCAAGTTCTTTCAGGAGAGTGAACGCGCGGCGGCGTCTTGCCTGAAGATCACTGTAATGTTTTTTCCGAAGATCCGGATCGACCGTTCGGGAAAGGACAATCCGGAAGTCTTCCCGGTTTCTCCGAAGGATCTCACGCAAGGTTTGTGTGTTAATTTGAAGAACCTGAGTAAAATGTTTTTTTCCTTCGGCGTTGGTAACCGATACATTCAAAGTCCGATCAAGACGTAAAGATCCATCGATCACATTTTCGAGAAGAGCAATGGCCGTTTTTATCATATAATCGGAAGAGAAAAGGATCTTTCGAAAATTCTCGCGGGTCTTTTCGATTTTTGTTGCCGCTTCAAGTTCTTCCGAGCGGCTCATCATGGGAATATCGCCCATCTGAACGAGATAAACACGAACCGGATCATCCAGCGGGGAATTGGAATCAATAAGACGTTCAATATCGGAGTTTTCTTCGGCGCAATGCTCGGATTCATCTCCTAATAGTGCGTTGATGTCCTCTTCAAAAGGAAGATCCTCCATCGAAAATTCCTCGTCGGGAGCATCGTCTTCCATCAAGGGATGGGAGGTCCTTTTTTCATAATCATCAAATTGAATCATGGGCGGATCCTTTTATTGGAACATCAATATTCGATCAAAAATACATCGAAAAATACAAGGACTTCTTATAAATTCCCATTTTTATGATATATTATAAACTTGGTATTTAATTATACGCGAACTTTTGGCTTTCGTCAAAAAATTTTTTGATTTTTTTTTCATTTTTTACGAGAACCGCAGTTTTCAAAAATGTGGAACTATTGCACAATCGTCGAATCGGTAATCGAAGATCCAATTTCTTTGAAGGGATTCGCTTTGGAACGATTGAAAGCACCTTTCCTTTTTTGGCGATAAAACGAGGAATGAAACGACCTGATCCTCTTTGCGCATTATTTATTTTACTATGTTTACCTAATTTATCAATATTAAAAATTGGAAATGAAATTGAAAACGGAATATTACTTAGGACGGGAACCGGAATAATGAGTAAAACCGATATAATCATTACTATAGACGGACCTGCCGGCGCAGGAAAGAGCACAATTGCCCGCACTCTTGCGAATCGACTTGGCCTTCGGTATCTCGATACGGGAGCAATGTATCGAACGGCCGCTCTCCTGGGCGTTCGATCCGGAATGGATTTGACCGACGCGGAATCGTTCGCCGAACTGGTCGCCCAGCACAAAATCGAAAATCACTTCGGGAAAACCTCCCTGGACGGAGAAGATGTATCGATTCCCATCCGGAGTATCGAGATCACAAATAAAACGAAATACGCCGCCGACAATGTCGGTATCCGCCGCCGAATGATCGAATTGCAGCGGGAAGAAGGGGCCGCCGGGGGACTGGTAACCGAAGGCCGGGATCAGGGCGCCGATGTCTTTCCCGATACCCCTTACAAATTTTATTTGACAGCAACACCGGAAGCCCGTGCTTCCCGCCGTTTTAAAGAATTGACCGAACGGGGAGAACATCCCGATTTTAACGAGATCCTTCAAAGCATCAACGAAAGAGACCATCGCGATGCTTCCCGAGAAGTCGGTCCGCTCCGCTGTCCGGCCGATGCGATCGTCGTCGATTCAAGCGATAAAACGATCGAGGAGGTCGTGAACATCATGGAAAAACAGATCGGCCTGATCAAATAGATCTCTACTCAAACTGTAAATAACCGATTTTGAAACCACGGATTTTCACGGATAATTTTTTGGTAAAAACACGTTTTCATCAAAAATATCAGTCCCGAATCTTATATGGATTTCATCCGTGTTTATCCGTGTCATCCGTGGTTCCAAACAAAAATATTTTTACAGTATGAGATCTCTATTTTACAATCAGACCGCCTTTCTCATCTTGTAAAGCCAATCGATCGTTTTCGCAAGGCCTTCTTCGAGGGAAGCGGGAGAATATCCGAGTTCCTTTTTCGCTTTATCGCAGGAATAGGTCCAATCGGCAACAAACGTGCGGATCCATCCGGGAGTAATTCGCGGGTAAATCCCAAAAATTTTCGCCGCGTAAAGCTGCATGTATGAGAAGATCAAAGGACCGGGAACCAGCATGGGAATCTGGAAATGTTTCTTTCCGGTGATTTTTGAAATGATCTGAAAAAATTCTTTGAGAGAAGCATTTTCTCCGCCAAGGATGTATCGTTCCCCAATCCGTCCTTTTTCCATCGCGAGATAATGTCCCTTTGCAACATCGTCCACCAAAACATAATTCCCGATATTGATTCCCCTATTGGGAAGAAAGGGCATTTTTCCCCGATCATAATCATCGATAAGGCGCCCCAGAGCGTTTCCTTCGGAAAGCTGGCCGGGTCCATAGACCCGGGTCGGATTGACGATCACCAAAGGGAGTCCGTTTTTGATCCACTGAAAAGCTTCTTTTTCCGCAATTGACTTTGTTTCTTCATATTCGGTAAAATACTTGTCCGTTTTTCGCGGCGTATCCTCATTTCCGATTTCTCCGGGCATTGTCGGGCCCAAGGTAACGATCGTGGATGTCCAAACGATTCGCTCAACCGCTTCTTCCTTGCCCGTCTGAAATACATTTCTCATCGCGTCAATATTGATATGTTTGTAAATGGAAGGGTCTTTCGAATAATTTTTCGCATACCCGGCAAGATGAAAGATATATCGGCAGCCTTTGACCGCTTTGCGAATGGAATCCGGATCGGACGCGTCCCCCTGAAAATGCTCACAATTGGGATTTTCCCAAAGATCTTTCGGATCTCCTTCGAATCCGGGAGGAAAGACGGGGTTGGAACGGCTCATGCAGCGAAGCCGATAGCCGTCGGCCAAAAGTTGACGAACAAGAGTTGTTCCAATAAAACCGGTCGCTCCCGTAATCAGTATTTTCGAATTTTTATCCATCATTTACTTATTTCCTTATATTCCTCAATTTTATTCACTCAAACTGTAAATAACCGATTTTGAAACCACGGATTTCACGGATTTTCAC
>JAUNSU010000250.1 GCA_030539035.1 Planctomycetia bacterium | reverse complement strand
GTCTTTTCCGATCGGGATCTTCGCGATGATACCGACGCGGTCAATCGGGTCAATCATACCCTGCTCAAAGGACTGCGAAATGATATCGAGATCTACCGATGCCGCGATTTGATCGACAAGGCGCCGATCTATCAGAATCAGCTTCGGGCGATCAACAAGATTCGGGCAAAATACTCCGATCTCCTTCTTGAAGGAACGTATCGCGATACTCTTGATTTTGTGAATGAAAACGGATCGGTTCAGGCTCGGTCTTTCAGAAACGGATCCTCAATCGCTGTCGTCGCAACGCTTTTCGGCGGATCGGAACAGACGACTGTTTTTCGCGTTCCCGGCTATCGTTTCCGGGAAATGGAAGGAATCGGCGAATATAAAATCAAGGATGCCAAAGACGGCGGAAAATCGCTTTCTCTGAAAAAAGGAGCAATCGCAGTTCTCGTATTTGATAAAGAAGGCAAGTAAATAAATGAAAGATTATACGGATCAAATCGGATCGGAATGGGGAGTGATCATGGCCGGGGGAATCGGAACCCGGCTTTGGCCGGAGAGTACGAAAGAGTATCCCAAGCAATTTCGTACACTGATCGGAAAAAAGTCGCTTGCCAAGCAGTGTTTTGAGAGAATTGTTCCTCTGTTCGATGAAGATCACGTCCTTTTGGTGGGAGCCAAAAGCAATCGGAAACTGATCAAGTATCTGTTTTCCAGTGTCCATGCGCGTCAGCCGGAGAACTTTCTGTTTGAACCTTCTCCCCGGAATACGGCCGCTTGCATCGCTTATGCCGCGAGTGTCCTGTTCGAAAGGGATCCGAATGCGATCATGGCCGTTTTTCCTTCCGATCATTATATTTCTGATAATCGGCTTTTTCAAAAAACGATTTTAACCGGTCTTCAGCTTGTTCAAAATCATCCGGACTGTATTATTACGATCGGCATTGAGCCGGACGAACCGCAGACCGGGTTCGGATACATCGAAAAAGGAGCGTCTTTCACCAGGATGATTCCCTTGGAGGTCCGTGATCGGATCCGATGTTTCAAGGTCGAACGGTTCAAGGAAAAACCTTCGCTGCAAACAGCCCGGGAATATCTTAAAACGTACAACTATCTTTGGAACAGCGGGATCTTTATTTGGCGTGCGGATCATATATTGAAACTTCTGCGGGCCGCAGATCCCGCCTGGGATGTTTTTCTTGAACGGATTAAAAATCCGCAAACAATCGAACAGGCTTATGAGGAGATCCGGAGTATTTCGATCGACTATGCGATTATGGAAAATGCGAAAGATGTCTTTGTTCTTTCCGCGCCGTTTTGCTGGGACGATCTGGGATCTTTTCATTCTTTGGCCCGTATGGATGAGGATTTGAAGGACCAGGATGATAATCTGGCCCGCGGCTGCAATCTGATCACTTTTGACGCGAGAAATAATCAGGTCCGCACCTCGGGCAGGAGAAATGCAAACGTTGTCCTGATTGGCGTCAACGATCTGATCGTTGTCCAGGCAAGAAACAATCTCCTGATCGTTCCAAAAGAAAGAGAAAACGAAATCAAAAATATCTTCAAATAG
>JAUNSU010000044.1 GCA_030539035.1 Planctomycetia bacterium | reverse complement strand
TCTATATCCATCACCTTATCTATTTTAAAGCATTTCCTTAAGTTGCGACGTATGGCCGGGACGGCCACCGTCCCAGCGCTCGGGCTCAAACTTTTTCGGGAATCCTTGTTTTTCTCTGCTTCCCCGGTCTTCTCAAAAAACACTATTTTTTCAAGGGACCATCCGTGGTTCCAACACTCCCCTCTGCGTTTCTCTGCGCAAATCTGCGGTTTGAAATCTCAACGGTTTTCGGAAATTCACATCGTTCGGGAAGGCCAGCTTCTCCGTAAAGCAGTGCGTTTGACATTCGGAAAGTATTTGTGTATACTATAGTTCAAGTATCAAGTCGTAAGCGGAAAATTCGATGTCAGCTGGAAATGTTTCCCAAAATTATCCGTGAACGGGCACTTTCTTGCAAAGGAACAAAAGATGAATCGATCAAAACGAGTTGCCGGCGGCTGTTCTTTTTTAATAAAGGCGGCCGTTCCCTTTTTCCTGATTTGCCTGCTTTGGAATGGTCCGATCTTTGCCGACCCGGCAGCTTCCGGGCCGAAGAAAATCTCCGGGGCTCCGGAAGAGTCGGAAGAATGGACCGCGCCTGCCGGAAGTTCGGGATATTGGGATTTCACAAAGGCCCTTCCCGCCGGAGGGAAATTGCGGTCGGGCGCTTCTCTGAACGGAGGACTCCTTCCAAAAACGTTCGATATCAGCAAGGCGGGCGGATATCAACTTTTCAAAAATGATCTCAAATTGACTCCCGCTTTTCGATTCGAAGCGCAAATCACTCCCGGTGTATCCGTGCCGGAATGCGAAAAAGATCTTCCTCTCCAAAAAGAAGGCGTGATCTGGGACTCCATGTATGTCAATTATAAAAAAGAACCGGCAAATCAGTTTAATCGCGGTTTCCAGATCATACTGAGAAAGACCGGTGAAAATCGATGGCAGCCGACTCTGTATCTCGGCGATGGAAAAACGACTTATACAATTCCCGGACCTGTTGCGGAGATCCCCGCCGGAAAGTCGGTCAAGCTGGCGTTCGATTACGATGCCAACGGATCCATTTTCTGGACTTTCGCCGATAAGACACGCGTCAGTCAATCCGACTGCATTGGTCCAATCGCCCCGAGTCGATACATTCCCGTGATCGGAGATCGATACGGATCCAATTATGATTCCTTTCCCGGCAAGATCGAACGGATCGCGATTATTCCCCGTTTTCGCGCTCCGCTGGGTCTCTTGTCAACTGGTCGAAAAGTCTATTATCGGGGCGAAAAAGACGCAAAGATCTCCTTCCGGCTTATTCGAGCAAATGATGAAAAATATGTCTCTCTGAAATTGACCTCTGTTTTCAGAAACGGGATCGACGGTCCGGAGATCAGTCGGAACGAATGCGACGCGACTCCTTTATTAACGGAAGGGACGACATTATCGATCCCGCTGGAAACCCGATTTTCGCCCGGGAACTGGCTGTTGGATCAGACACTCACCGCCGTTCGGGCCAATGGATCGAAAATGGAGATTAAGCATACAGAAACGATCGGGATCGGTCCGGTTTTTGCGGATCGATTTCCCGCATTGATGTGGGGATTTAACGGACGTCCTTTTCAGGAACTGATCGATTTCGGCTTTACTCATGGAGTGGACAGTGTTGTTGCCCGTGGAATCGAATTACAGCAGGGAATCAAACAGCAGTATCTGGATCGGTTTGATCAGGCTCTGCTCAAGGGAATGTTGCTGGTATCGCACGTCGGAGCCGCCGCGCCGGAAGAGAAGAAGGACGAATTTTACCGGATGGGCAAGAATGGGAAGGCCGTTCAATCGAACCGCAAACCGATGCTGGAGGTATTAAATCCGGAAGTGATTGAATATTCCCGAAAGTCGGCGGCGATGAACGCGAAGGCTTTTGGCTCGCATCCCGCTTTCGCCGGAGTTCTGATCAATACGGAACGACGGGACGGAGTGGCCCCTTCCTTTGCATATGATCCGGATCTTTATCGATCGGAGACGGGAAAGAACTTTCCCGCAGAGGCCGCGGGATCCATGCCGTCGCCGAAAATCGGAAAGACCCGATTCCCGAACGGCATTGTTCCCGACAATGATGATCTTTTGCAATTTTATTCCTGGTTCTGGAACGGCGGGGATGGATGGCCGCGGATCAATACTGTGATCGCCGAGGAATATCGATCCGTGATCAAGCCTCCTTTCTTCAGCTTTTTTGATCCGGCAGTTCGTGTTCCTCCTAAATGGGGAAGCGGCGGCTCGGTCGATGTTCTGAGTCAATGGATCTACGCGGTCCCGGAACCGCTCTCGGTAGCCGGTCCGACCGAAGAACTTTTCGCAATGGCCGCCGGAAATCATCAGAACGTGATGATTATGACACAGATCATCTGCTATCGAAGCCAAATAGCACCGAAGACGAAAAAGATCTCCGATTTGCCCGCCTGGGTCAATGAAAAACCGGACGCCGACTTCCCGACGATTCCGCCCGACTCGATTCAGGAAGCGACTTGGGCCATGATCGCCAAGCCGGTCAAGGGAATCATGTATCATGGATACGGATGCATCGTCGATCTCGGCAATAAAAAGGGATACACATACACGAACGCGGAAACGCCGAAAAGATTGAAGTATCTGCTGAAAGATGTCGTTGCTCCGCTTGGCCCGATGCTTCAAAAGTTGCCGCGGGAAGATTCTCCCGTCGCGATTCTGGAAAGTTTTTCGAATGCCCTCTTTTCCGGATCCGCAACTTGGGGCTGGAAAGCGCCGGATATTCTCTTCCTGCAGCGCGCCCGGCTTGATCCCCGTGTCGTTTATGATGAAACAATTCTTCGCGACGGACTCGGAAACGCAAAAGTCCTTTACATGCCGCAATGCTCTTATCTCTCCGCGAAAGTTTGCGAAAAGATCCTGGAATTCCAGAAGAAGGGGGGAATCATTATCGGAGATGAAAAATTGCTCTCCGCCATTCGCCCCAATATCGCTTGGGGAGTCGTTGACCGGGAAAACGCGTTGAAAAGAAATCGAATGGATAATATCGAAGAGACGGGCGCGGATCAGAATGATGTCGCCGCACAAAAGCGGAACATGAACGCTCAGGCATCCGCACTTCGGGAAAAACTCGCTCCGCATTATACTCCCCGGGCCGACAGTTCGACTCCGGAACTGATCACCTTTTCGCGCCGCTGGCATGATGTCGATTATCTTTTTGTGATCAATGATCATCGGACTTACGGCGACTATGTCGGACAGTGGAAGATGACCATGGAAAAAGGTCTGCCCCAGGAAGGGTCCATTACTCTTGCGGATCCGGATCGGAAAATCGGAGCGGTCTATGAATTGTCCCGAGGAGAGAAGCTGTCGTTTGCCCGAACGGAAAACGGATCTGTTCGCGTCGGATTGAACTATAAGACGAACGACGGCCGATTACTGATGTTCCTTCAGAAGCCGATCGGATCTCTTTCGCTCAAGGTGCCGGAAACGGTCCAAAAGGGAGAGTCGGTTTCGATTAAACTCCGTGTATTTGATTCCGACGGCAAACCGGTTCGTGCTCTTCTTCCGGTTGAAATCCGCATGTTCGATTCGGAAGGAAAAGAGCTGGACGGAGCCGGATTTGCCTGTGCGGAAGCGGGAGTCTGTTCTTTGAAAATCGCAACAAATCTGAACGATCCGGACGGCAAGTACCGCATTACGGCCAAAGACCGCGCCTCCGGACTCACCGTCGAAAAAACTGTCCAGGGAAAGAGAATCAGTGATTAGGTTTACTGCATAAATCAACAATAAAGAGAGAAATGCCGAGCATTGCTCCGAGAAGACTCAGAATCAGTCCGTATCGAAAAGATCGCGGGGCGTAAACCATTTCAATCGTATGATCGCCCGAATCCAGAGTGATCATACGAAGAAAGCCAAGCGTTTTTTCGATCGGAATCTCTTTTCCCGATTCAGTCGCTTTCCAGCCGGGAAAATACTGTTCGCTCAGAACAAGTTCGCCTTTTTCTTCCAGATGAACCTGAAATACAATTTTGTTTTCTGTGTATTGGATAAAACGCGCATATTCTTTTTCTTTTCGATTGTCCTTCGGAGAGCGATTCATAAAATCGAACAGGGAGATCTTCGGATCGAAAAGATCTTGAACATTATGAAAAATACGGATTCGATCCCTTCCATTGGAAAGACGGACCAATTTCATTTCCTGCGGATATTCGCCGGGGATATAAACAGAGGACGCATCGTCCTTTCCAGTGAACAAAGGAATTTCGCCGGGCAAGGGTCCTGTCTTTCCGATCAGATAATTTGATCCCAGCCATTCGGCGCATTCTCTTCTTTGAGCGTCGGGTAATTGATTCAGCTTTTGAAGAAAGTGATCATACTCGCGAACGATCATGCTTCCGGTGTAATGGATATTGGCAATTTTTTCCGGGGAATTCCATTTGGGATAAAGCGCGGCGCGCCGCCAGGAATGATATCCTTCCTGATTATCTTTCCCAATAAGCTCCGCGGAATAAAAATCGGGAGAACTTTCCTGAAGAAAATATCGGGGAAAGGAAATTCCGCTTTCTTTACGCCAATCTTCCTTGATCCGTTTGGCAAATCCGATCTCGCCGGAACAGACGGAGACGGGAAGTGTTTTCGAAAGATCATGATTCGCGATCCATAGATCTGCGCCAACCAGAAGAAGCAAAAGAACAGTGAACGGCTTTTTTCGAACAGCGAAAGAGGATTTTTGAGCTTGGATCGGCTTTGTTCGAAAGAATTCTTTTCGGATATTCGTTCTTAAAAAGAAGATCATCCAGATCGAAAGAATGGATAAGACCAAAATTTGCCCGGAAAGAATTGTAAACCAAACCTTTTTGGAAACCAGGGACGCATTGGATCCGAAAGTACTGAAATACGAAGTCAAGTATTCCGGACCTTTCAGAAGATGTTTTCCGGTAAGGAAGAGGAGCAAAAACAACAAGGAAACGGACCAGTAGAACAGAGTCCGCTTTTTGGCGTGATCCCATCCCCATCCGGCAAGAATGGCGAAGAAGAAAAGAGCGGGCACCATCAATTTTCCGGAATAGCGGAAAGAGGAAAACATCGGAAGGATCTGCATGAGGATCCAGTAAGGACCTCCAACCGGATCCCCGTTATTCAATCCGAGATGCTGAACATCTCCCAAAAGGACGAGGAAGAAGCGCCAAAGCCAGTAAGGCCCGTATTTTCCCATGGATCCCCAAAGAAGGAACAGGAACATCCAGGTGGACCAGATCCGAACCGATCTCTGAACAGAAACGCTTTTTCTTCCGGCCAATCGATAAAAGCAGAAAGAGGAGAGAACAAAGATCAGGGGAACAATTCCGGAATAAAGAGAATAATTCCAAAACCGATCCTCTTCTCCGTAATAGATCTCGTTTAATCGAAGAGGACATCGTCCGTAAAGATCCGGGCTCAAGAATTCCAGAAGATGAAAAGGATGGACATTAAAGTTCCAAACGTTTTTTTGTGTGGAATCTTCGGGAAGGTTCCGGCAGAAGATCCCATCCGCGATCTGTTCCGATTTTCCTTTCGGCTCCAACAGGAAGGGATCATCACTTTCCTGCGATTGAAGATCGATCGAATCGGAATCCGATCGAAGCAGAAAGGAAGGAATCTCCCATAGGGAAGAAGGATTTCCTGTTGGATTGCGATCGGAAAGACGTGCGAATTCTCTGGACGGCAAAATTTGTACCGCCGCGATCAGGGAAGCGGCGAGAACGATTACCAGGATCCAGAACCCGGCAAGGAACAGCGGCTTGATCGATTTTCTTTCCGCATTTTCGATCGAACTGGTACTTTTCCATAAGATCAGGGCGAGGATGGAAAGAAAAAAGGGGGCAAGGAGTGCCATTTCTGGATCGCCGCCCAGTATCATCATTGCAAGGATCAACGCGGGAGGTACAATCCCCGAAAGCCGTTGGACTCGAAGAAGATCGGATCCTTTCTTGATAAAGAGCGGAAGCCAAGAGGCTCCGACAAGAAAGATCACGTTAATATTAAGCAGTAATACCGGTCCGCAAAACGTATAAACCATTGACGAAAACAGGGCTGCGTTCCGGGAAAAGCCCCAACTTCTCATCAGGGAATTCATTCCGTATAAGCAGATCGCGAAATGGATCAGATGATAAATATTAAAAAGGATAAAATAAGGGAGAGGAATAAGGAAGATCAGCTTGAACGGATAAAAAACGGAAGCGGCGGCATTCGCCAAAAGCGGCTGGCCCATATTCTCCAAGGGATCCCAAAGCGGGATCTCGCCTGATTGCCAATATTGTGAAATTCGTTCAAAAAGAGGGTAATAGAAATTGAAGCTGTCCCTTTCCAGGAACACTTCGCCGCAAAAAAAGAGACGATAGAAAAAACAGAGAAATAAAATCGAAAGGAAAAACAGGGGAAAGAACCATGTTCTGTTTCTTATCACATTATTCCTCACTTCTATCCTCTTCATAAACCATCCATTTTGTCTAATCACTAATAAAGGGGGTGTTTATTGTTTGCGTGCTTCCTCGACGGCCGATCGGATTCGATCGAACGGTTCCATCGGTTCCATGGAAGCGAGAAGGAGATCGAATTGAGAGGAAAGCGAGGAGTCCGATTTAACTTTTTCTCTTGTGAAAACAAGAATGTATTTATCCTTGGACAAAAATTCCCACTGATCCGGGATCAGACCGGGAACAGACGCGAGTTTTTCGCGGAAATTTTCTTCGGAAAACACCTGATCGGGTTTGCGGGCCAAAATGAAGATCAGGGGAAGCTCGGTCTCTTTTTGCGCGAGAAGAATTTCCGGAAGATTGGTAAAGATCATGGAAAGATCCGGCTTGGAATACGCAAGAAGGGCCTGCGCGATCTGATCTCCGAACAAATACGACCGAAGGGTATTGCCGTAAAGGATCTCTTGGGCGCGGTTGGGAACCACGGGCGTTGTGCAATGGAATTCCAACGGACGGCCGACCCTGTTCAAAAGGAGATATCCGCCGACAAATCCCTGCTTCATATTTCCGGATACGGTGATAAAACCGACCCGATCTTCTTTTGGTTCCGATTCAGCAGACATTCTTAAAAATTTTATACCTTCTTTTAAATCCGATCTTTGTATCCGCAGATCATCGACATAAACTCCGCGTTAAGCGTTTATTATACCTTAATTTTCAATCCGATCCAGAAGAAAATCCTTTTTCTGAAGGGACTTTTTCGATTTTTGGAATAAATCGGGCCAAATGTCAACAGTATAAATTTCCTTTTTTTCCTATCCTGTAAATATAATGTACTTCTAAATTGAAAAAGAAACAGAAAATTTGTAAAAAAGACCAAATTTTTCATTTTTTTGCCCCTAAAATCGAAATTTTCGGTATGATAGGGATTAAGAGGGGCAAAAAAGGAATTTTTGACGAAATCGGCCCAAATTCAGGATTTGCCTTCACAGTGCGCGCTTTGTCCTTTTAAAGTGTTGGATCAAGCCGGAGTGTTTGTTTGCGGAAAAGGTGATCGAAAGACGGACGGGCCTTTGGGAGAATGAAAATGAAATCACCATCGAAGAATCAGCAGGGATATACACAAATGGATGTCTTAAGAAACGATGATGTTCCGCAAAATTCATCAGAAAGCGGATCCGACAGCGGAAATATTGAGTCTTTGTTAAAAAATTTGATCGCAGCGCAAAACCGTCAAAATGATCTTTTGCAAAAGATGATCATAATCATGAGCGCGGGCCAGCAGCAGAGAGATCAGGAACTTTTCCAGTGGAAAAACGCGAATCCGAACCTTGCCCGATCCTGTCGTAATGCCGCTGATAAATTGGCGCAGATTCAAACCGATGTAATTTCTGCCGCGGCGGATGAAGTCGATCTCAAATTCGAGGACATGGTCGATAATGAATACTGCATAGGTGATTTTCTTGATCGATATGGACCCCGTTTTGTCCATTTGTCCGCGATATTGCAGCTTTTTTCTTTGCTGGGAAATCCTTCCGACGTTTCGAGCACTGTTCGCTGGTAGATCTCTTTGTTGACCGTATAGTCAACTTCGGGGAACATCCAATAATCAACGTCCCGAACAGGGGATACTGCCAACGGCAGCGATTATTCGCGAATCGCGCGGAGCGTGTACTGGGAGCGACCGCAAGCCCGTAATGAAGGGAGCTAAGCGAACGAATTAGGGAACTTATAATGAGTGATTAGCGGGGACCAGCGCCTCCGGCGCTTGGGTTAATGGAGATTATGTTTTTTAGAGATTTCAACCCTTACACAGAGCGGCGGCGTTGCCGCTGTTTTCCCCTAATCACTCATTTCTGATTCGATTTCTTCCCAGGACAAATTGAATTTTGCGAGATATTTTCGCAGACGATCAGCATCGTTGACGGACGTGCGTTTTTTTCGGGAACAATCGAACAGAATTCGACCGGCTTCCGAAAGACTCGCGGAATGAAGACAGATACGAAGGACCTCTTCCAGTTGCGGACGATCAAACCGGTCGATCTGATCCGTTTGTTCCTTGCCGAGATATTTTTCGATCAGATCATCTTTGCCCGGATCATTCGAAATGGATCCGGATTGCCAGCCTGTTCGAAGACGCTCGATCTCCTTTTTCACATCGCTTATACTGATCCGGTAATTATTCGAAAGAGTTCCCAATCTGGAAATGGATGCGGCGAGATCGCGAAAATTCCCGCTCCAAACCGCTTCCGGCGATCGGGCAAAGGCCAAATACAATTTCAACGCATCGGAATTAAATCGCAAAATGGATCCGGTCTCCTCGGAAAACCGGCGCAGTTCGTAATCGATGTTCGGCGCAATATCCTCCTTTCGATCAGAAAGGCCGGGCAGATGAAATGTCCATAAATTGATCCGCGCAAGAAGATCGTCTCGAAATTTTCCAAGTTGAACTTCCCTGTTCAGGTTCCGATTCGTTCCCGCGATCAGTTGAAAATCGGACGCGATCTCTTTATCGGATCCAACCGGATAAAATTTCTTCTCCTCGATCGCGTGAAGAAGCGCCGCCTGTTCGTCCAGTCCAAGTTCACCAATTTCATCCAGAAAAAGAACGCCCTGATCCGCCTGCCGAAGAAGTCCGGTTCGATTCTGATCCGCACCGGTAAAAGCTCCTTTCACATGCCCGAAAAACGCCGATTTCATCTGATCTCCATGAAGTGTTGCGCAATTAATGATGATCAGCCGCCCTTCAATATGTTTTCGCATTTTCTTCAATTCGAAGATTTTTTTGGCAAGCATGGTTTTTCCGACACCGGTCGATCCGGTCAAAAGAATCGGAGATCGGCTTCGCAGCGCGATCTGTTCGATCATCTCGATCATCTCATTGAACTTTCTGTTTTTCGTTTCTATTCCCGATTTCAAAAGATCCGTCGATTTCAATTTTTCCATCGCGAACCGTCCGGCCAGCTGATCGTATCGGGCAAGATTCAAATCGATGATCTGATAGGTTCCTTCTGTCTTACGCGATGGAGAACATTGAAGAATGCGGGCCGGAAAATGGCGCGATTCCGTCAAAAGAAAAAGACAGATCTGTTCGACATGTGTTCCGGTCGTAATATTAATCAGATAATTTTCCTTCTCCGGATCAAAATTGCGGGAAACGGCAAATTGATGAAAGGTTTGAAAAACCTCCAGAAAATCCCAACGATCATCAATCTCCAAAAGATGGGGAACGATTTCCGTTTCCGGAGATACTGCCGCAATATCTTTCGTAATATTCACCAAAAGATCCTTTTCTTTGGAACCGTAAAAAAGATGATACTGATCGATCAGAAAATCTTCCTGTTGACAGATCCCCACTGTTGGCCGCCATTTATTCCACCGCTTCGCGTTTCGCGGAGAAAAATCAAGCATGGATCCAAGAATTCCGTAAACGATCGTTTTTTTACCGGACATTGCTTTGCTCTCAAAAAAATTTCCCCGAAAAAATCGAGTTTTTCGGATAAAATTGATATACTCATACTGTAAAAATATTTTTGTTTGGAACCACGGATGACACGGATAAACACGGATGAAATCGATATAAGATTCGGGGCTGATATTTTTGATGAAAACGTGTTTTTATCAAAAAAGCATCCATGAAAATCCGTGGTTTCAAAATCGGTTATTTACAGTTTGAGTGATATAATTATATAATCTTTTATAAAATTTTATAATACCTTCCTTTCGGGATTTTGTCAATGACCCGTATTTCACGTGTTTTTATAAAAAGTTTTTTTTGGCATTCTTATTGCAGTGATATTGAAAATACTGGTAAATTTTCGATAATAGAAAATCAAGAGAAGGAATTCAAAAACAAGGAGCAAGAAACAGATGGAATACAAAATTACCGGACCGGCAACTTCGGAACTGATCGCGGACGGATTGCCGCCGATCACCGTAATTGGAACAGAAGAAATTCGGAATACTTTTGATGAAGCGACTCTTCAACAGGCAATAAACGCAAGAAGCGCGCCCGGCATCTCCGAAGTGATTCTGAATCCGGACGCGCATATCGGATACGGAGCGCCCATCGGATGTGTAATGGTATCGCCGGATCATATCTATCCCGGCCCGGTCGGCGTCGATGTCAAGTGTTCGATGAGCCTGATCCAGTTCGATCTTCCGGAAGAAGAGATCAGGGACAAACGGATCCGGCGCGATCTGATCAACGCGATCTGCGCTCGAACCCCGACCGGACCGGGCCAGGGGCAAAGAAATGTTCCAAAGTCCAGGCATATTCCTTTGGATCTCGCCGTTCAGGCCCTTATCGAAGGACCAAGTCCCTCCGTTTGCGAACAGATGGGGATCCCTTTCGAATGGACGGAACGCTGCGAAGATGCCTTTCATCGCGGACATGATCGTTCAGAAAAGTCCCTGAAGGCCCGTCTGGAACGGATCACCAAAGAAAAATATCTGAGCGCTTTCCGCGAAAAGATGCGGCAGTTGGGATCCTACGGCGGCGGAAATCATTTCGGCGAATGTGAGATCACTCAAATCGAAGAAAACGATCGGGCCAGAAAATGCGCCGAAGTCTTCGGCCTGAAAGACGGACAGATCTCTTTCCTTTCCCATTGCGGAAGCCGGGGATTCGGAAATATCGTTGCCGTCGAACAATTTCGGATCCTTCGCGAATACTTTAAAAAGACAGGAACGCCGTTTCCCGGCGGAGATACCCATCTCGTTTATGCCCGATGCGGGTCGCATGAAGGAGATGATTATCTGGATGATATGGCCCTTGCGGCGAACTTTGCGACCGTCAATCATCTTCTGATCAATACACTGATAGTGGAAGCCTTTCAGGAGATCTTTCCGGATGTTCAGGCCAAATTCATTTATCTGATCAGCCATAATATTGTCCGCCGTGAAGTTCTGGACGGGCAATCGATGCTGGTTCATCGCAAAGGAGCGACCCGGGCATTTCCGGCGGGCCACCCCGGCCTCGAAGGAACTCCTTTCGAATCGACCGGACACCCGATTCTGCTGCCGGGCAATCCGGTCGGAGGATCCGCGGTAATGGTCGCCGATCCCGGCGCGAGATTGAGTTGCTTCAGCATCAATCATGGGGCGGGCCGTGTGCTCGGACGCCGGGACGCATGCCGCACACTCAATCAAAAACAGGTTAATCTTCAATTTGATGATTCCGATATTCTGGTCAACTGCCGGAATTATCCGCTGGATGAGTCGCCCGCCGCTTATAAAAATTTCGACGAGGTGATCAAAAGCGTTCAGGAAGCCGGATTGGCTTCGGTCGTTGCCCGACTGAAAGCGCGCTTTGTAATCAAAGACGGTGATAAACCCGATGATTGATCTTAATACCAAATTTCATACTGTAAAAATATTTTTGTTTGGAACCGCGGATGAAATCCATATAAGATTCGGGACTGATATTTTTGATGAAAACGTATTTTTACCAAAAAAGTATCTGCGAAATCCGCGGTTTCAAAAATCGGTTATTTCCAGTTTGAGTACCAGAATAAAGAAAGAGAATATCAATGATGGAATTTATTGAAATAGACGGATCGGAAGGTGAAGGCGGCGGACAGATCCTTCGATCCTCGCTGGCGCTTTCCCTGTTGACCGGACGTTCTTTCCGGATCAGGAATATACGCGCAAAGCGTTCCCGGCCGGGCCTTTTGCGCCAGCATTTAACGGCCGTTCAGGCCGCCGCGGAGATTGGACAGGCCCGACTCATTGGCGATTCCCCCGGCAGCCTGTCGCTGGAATTTGTCCCGGGCGCCATTCGCGGAGGAGAATATCATTTTCAGATCGGAACTGCAGGAAGTGCGATGCTGGTTCTGCAAACGATCTTGCCAGTTCTGATCCTCGCGGACAAGCCTTCGAAGATCACCCTGTCGGGCGGAACGCACAATCCGCAGGCGCCTCCTTTCGACTTTTTCGTGCAAACCTTTATTCCTCTGATCGAACGGATGGGACCGGCGATCCGCGCGAAGATCCATCGATACGGATTTTACCCGGCGGGCGGCGGGGAACTGGAAGTCGAGATCGATCCGGTCCGATCCCTGAAATCGTTTGCCCTGCTTGATCGGGGCGATCTTCTCGAAAAGCGGGCAGAGATCCTGATCACGGGAATTCCCTATGATATCGCGCAAAGAGAAGCGAACACGATACGCGATCAGGATCTCTGGTCGGATGCTCCGATCAATATCCGGAAGATCCCTTCCTCCGGGCCGGGCAATATCGTTCAGATCTTCTTGAAATTTGAGAACATTACGGAATCGTTCAACGCGATTGCCGAAAAAGGAAAACGCGCGGAAGATCTTGTTCGCAATATGTTCCGCAATATCGGCGAATATATCCGATCGGATGTTCCTGTCGGGATCTATACCGCCGATCAGATCATGCTCCCGATGGCGATCGCGGCGGTAAAGGACAGGGAACCGGGCAAGTTCCGTACGCTCCCGCTTTCGAATCACAGTCGAACGCATATCGATCTGATCCGCAAATTTCTGGATCTTTCGATCGGAACGGAAGAAGAACCGGCCGGAAACGTTTGCGTCTCCTTTAATCCCTGATCCTTTAAATTGATTGACAATAATCGTCTAAACTTTATAATGGACGAAATTGAAATGATTTGACGTACTTCTCTCCGGGAGATCTGATCGGATCGGTTTCCGCCGGAGGGAGGTGTTGTATTATTTGCAAAGATCAAACAGTGAAATTAAATCGATGAATACGAGTATTCTTTTTACACCGGATCAGATCCGCGATCAAGTTGATCTGCTTGCCGGCGAGATCAATCAGCATTACGCGGAAACAAAGGAAGACGACAAGATCCTGATCGTCGGCATCATGATGGGAGCGATTCCTTTCATGTCCGATCTTACCCGAAAGCTTGTTTTTCCGCTGCAAACCGATTGGATGAGGGTATCGAGCTATGGGAATGCCCGAACACCGTCCGAACGGGTTTCTCTTCGCAAGGAGCCCGATCATGATCCGGTCAATCGTCGGGTTCTCATTGTTGACGACATTATAGATACCGGCGGAAGCATGGTTTTTCTTTACGATTATTTTCGCAAAAAGGGAGCGCGCGAGATTCGAAGTGCGGTCTTTCTCGACAAAAAAGAACGAAGAAAATACAATATCGCCTGCGATCATAAGGGATTCGATGTTCCGAATCACTTTCTCGGCGGATACGGAATGGACGGCCCCGGCGCCTCCATGGAACATCTCCCTTACATCGCGATCGTGGAGTAATTGTATCTTACGGAAGTTTGCCTTTATAGATCTGTTCCAAGGTTTTATTCACGGTTCGATAAGGTTTTTTGTAAAACCAGTAATGGATTCGGAATCGCCAAAACGGAAGGGACCGAAAATAATCGTAAGTGGATCGAACCCAGGACTCCTTCACCTCAGTAAGAGCGTTCAGCAGAAAGACGGGATCCGGCTTTTTCATCGCGGACAGAATGGTTTCTTTATGAGCAAGATCGTCCTGCGGACCGTTTTCGTATAATTCAAACGGCCTCGTTTGAAAGGGAACGAGTCGGACTTTACCCTGATTGATCAGATATTGAATACTTTCTTCGTGCATTTTCGCGAGCTGTTCCAGCTCCTCTTCATCACCGGCCGGAGCGGATTCCAACGGGGGAAAGCCCGGGACCCGGCATTGAGAGTAGATACCGGGACGACTCACACCGGGAATCGGGGTCGAAAGGGTATTCAGAATCTTCTCATCATCGAAATAGGTTGTCAAACTGAAAAACATATAGTCCTTTGCATCCAGATAGCAGAGGAACAACAGGGACTGTTCCGGGATGATCCACGCAGCGCTCTTGTGTTTGAGGGAATGCTCCATACAACCCAAAAAGAGGAAACCGCGTGCTCTTGCCCATTCCAGTGCGAAAAAATAGCGGATCCGGTTTTGTTTTTTCTGATTCGATTTTTCGGGAACCGTCTCTCTCGACTCATAAGGATTATCGGAAAAATAGACCTCGCCGCTCTGATCCGGAATCGGTTCCGGTTCGAACAACTCATCGCATACAGTCCATTTTCCGGAAGCCATTTGACGCATTTTCCTCATAATGGATACGGACTGAAAAATGTAAACGCAAATTTTAAAAAACAGATAGAGTCCAAACAGTATTAAAGGAAAAAAAATCACCTGCGTGTCAAGAGCCAAGAAAATACCGTAAATATAAAGTAAAAAGATACTGTATATCAGTACGTTAAAAATTTTTCCCATTTCGCGTATTCCGATAGATGATTAAAAGCCGTCGTTTGTGAAATAAAAAAGAATGATCGGTTTATTTTCGGTCAATTCGCGCAAAACAGCCAAAGCAGCCGATTCGTTTCTTTATCTTTTTATGATTGCTCAAACTGTAAATAACCGATTTTGAAACCACGGACAGCACGGATTTTCACGGATAAATTTTTGATAACAAAGACATTTTCTCTCAAAATTATGATTATCAATGAAATTCATCCGTGTAATCCGTGGTTTCAAACAAAAATCTGTTTACAGTTTAATATGATTATAAGGTTTGGTTTGTCCCTTTACAAGAGGGGGAATATCTGCAACGTGAATTGTTCATAAAATACCGTACAATCCGGCAATGATCTCACTCAATGTCCCATTCTCAATCCACTCGTTTAAGTTTTTTTCAAAAAAAGCAGAAAGAATTTATCCTTTTATCTTGATTTTTCATAAGAATCAGCGAAAATAGAGTCGGTGAAGATCGAGCGATTGTTAATCAACAAAAAAACACAGGAGCGCAAAATGAGTAATTTGAGAGTCAACACAATAAGGAAGGACTTTATCTCAACCATAATAAATCCATTCACGGTATTTATGATCGGATGTCTGCTTTGTTCCAATCTCTGTTCTTATGGTGTCGAGAAAGGATCGAAATACATTCAGTTCGATTCAGGCAAGGGAAATATTCTCCTTTCAACCGATCAGATGAGCTATGCGATCAATCTGTTCAAGTATCGGAAGGGATCTTCCTTTGCCGAAGGGATCGGACTGCCGCTGAGTCTCTATTGGGGCGCGAAAATTGATCGGATCGCCGATCTTCCCAACGCGCATGAATTGACCTATCACGCTTGGGGACATTCTTCCAATGCCCGGCAGTCCCATTGGGAGTATCCGCTCTTCGTGTGGACGGCAAAACAGAGCAGCTTTGAACCGGCGATCAAATTGCGCGAACCTGATACCGCGGAGTATTTTAACGCCGGATTCGAAAAATACGAACTGATCTCCGATACCCATCTGGCCCTTTCCCTCCTCGCGGGCAAGGGAACTTACCGGATCATTCTTCATTACGAACTCTATCCGGAATACGATCTGATTGCCCGATGGGCGGAAGTCGTTAATCTCTCGTCCAAAAAGATCACACTCGAAAATTTCTTTTCCGCACAATGGGCACTTGCCCGCGGACGCGATTGGCGATTAACTCATCTGGACGGCGCCTGGGGACAGGAATATCAGGTAACACGGGAAAAAATGACCATGGGGACCCGCTGCTTCGAATCCCGATCCGGCTTGAGCGGACATCATCATGTTCCCTTTTTCGCCTTCGATGAAGGAAACGCCGATGAACGGTCCGGGGAGATCTGGTTCGGAACACTTCTCTGGAGCGGAAACTGGAAATTCCAGATCGAACAGACCGCTTACGGCGAAACCAATATCCTCGGCGGTCTGAACAATTTCGATTTCGAACTCGATATTGAGCCCGGTAAAAGTGTCCGGTCCCCTGTTTTTCTCGCGGGATATACCGACGGCGGATTCGGAAAAATGTCCCGAACGATCCACCGCTATCAGCAGGAAAAGATCTTTCCGGAAAATATGCGAAAACGGGTAATGCCCGTCGTTTATAATACCTATTCTTCCATTCGCAGGGAAACGGTAACCGAAGAAAATGTACTGAAATTGATTCCCGCCGCCGCAAAAATCGGCGTCGAAGCCTTTATTATTGATGCCGGCTGGCAAAAGAATATGGGCGATTGGGTGATCGATCCGGTCAAATTTCCCGGCGGATTCAAAAAGATCATCGATGAAGTTAAAAGAAACGGAATGGAATTCGGGATCTGGCTGGAATTCGAACGGGCCGACAAGGAAAGCGAAGTCTATCAGAAACATCCGGAATGGCTGATCGATCAGGAAGGCTATTCCCTTCTGAATCTCGCAAGGGACGATGTTCGCGAATACATCTATGGAGTGATCAAGAAGTTTTTATCTGAAAATGAGATAGCCTATTTCAAGATCGATCTTAATCGCCAGCCGGGGGTCTCCGCGATCGAAAACCGCCGTCCGTTCCTTACGAAATATACGGAAAACTTTTATGAGATCTTTCGCCGTCTTCGCGCCGACTTCCCCAACGTTTATTTTGAAAACTGCGCCGGCGGAAGCGGTCGGCTTGATCTGGAAATGGATCGCTATTTCTCGCGGATCAATCGGAGCGATAATCAGGATACGCTCGATATTCTCAACATTCACGAAGGCTTTACCTATCTTCATCCCTCGAAGATGGGCGGCGGCGGGTGCCAGATCAGCCATCTTTATACTTATCTCTTGAATCACAGAGATTTTCCGATGCAGTTTATGGCCTACGCGGGAATGATGAGCTGGCTTTCGATCGGACTTCCGTTGGATACAACACCGCAGGAAGAACTTGATGAATGCGCGGAATACATCAAACTTTACAAACGATTTCGACACATCGTCGATTTCGGTGAACTCTATCGTGTTGCAACGTATCGGGAAACCGGGAAGTACGCCGCATTTGAATTTGTCTCTCAAGATCGTTCGGAAGCGCTTCTGTTTGTTTTCGGACACGGAATGAAATACGGATCCATGATCCCGAATATCCGGCTCGACGGACTTGATCCCGACGCGGTTTATACGGTCGAACGGTTCGGGGATCCCAGGATCAAGTACAAAGGATTCGGTTTGGAAAATTTCAAGCTGCTTCCTGTTCGTCCGATGTCGGGGAAAGCGCTGGAAAATTACGGACTTCCTGTTTGGCTCTGCGGCGATCTCGACAGTCGTTTGTTCTATTTTAAAAACACAAACAGCAAATGATTTGGAACAGAGAAATTTGATATGGGATATTTAATATTTACCGGGATTGCAATTTTTGCATTTATTTGGATGATTATATTCCTATGCGCTTCTTACATAAGAAAATATGTTCTGAATAATGTGATCCATGCCGCGAATAAATATCCCGTTTCAGATATCGTTGGAATTCGTAAAAATAATGCAAAGCATCAATCTTTGCTGGCGAATACCCGTGATATTAAATCCCGACGCGATATCGCCTGGGCTTATTTCGATAAGAGCGGCATTCTCATTGAGATCAAATTACCATACATTCGTAAAATATCATTTTTATTGCCAAAGGACAAAATTTATTCTCCCGCCGAGTACGCATGAGTCTGTTTTTTCTGTTCTTTACCGGGATCAATGATCCGGACTTCGCGGCAGTGGAGTCGAAAGATCCGGAAGACAATTTCAGTTTGTACGTTCCGATGAAAGAGTGGGAAGAGTGTTCCAAACAGTACATCAGCCTTTTTCCAAATGAAGATTCTGATAAGTAATTAACTCAATCGGGCCGATACTGCCGCGATATGCCCAGCGAAGGCGGCGGCAAATGTTTTCAGATCCGTTAAGGAAGAAAGACAGAAATAGTTGTTTTTGGATTGGATATTTCTGGAAGAAGTAATGAGACATGCCGCAGTATAAAGGTGTTCCTTAATCAGCTTTTGACAGAGAATATCATAGCGTTGAAGATAGCTTTTTTCGAGGAATTCTTCAGAAAGAGGAAAATTGGGAGAGACCGTTTTCACAGGCACTCTTGATTTAGCGGAATCTTCAACCAAAATGAGCCACCCGGCAAAAGGACGGGGTTGTATTCCAAATGCCCCCTCTCGATATGCTGTCCAAAAATCGAGAGAAGAACCAATTGCTTCTTCCGCTCTGTTGTTAAAATTATTACCGTAGGATGGCCCAATATGGCTTTTCAATTCAAGGACAGCGACCAATTCCTTTTTATTCATCACAAGAATATCCCAAACTTTGGCAGGACGAAAAAATCCTGGCAAAGTCAAAGCAGACCGTGATTGCATTATCTCTGCGTTTGGAAGTCCGTTCGCGCGAACAAGATCTGTAAACAGGGAGACGAAACCGTTCATATTTTTTCCTGCGGTAACACTTGATCTCTCTCCCAAATCGGAAGATCCTCTTTTCATCTGATTTTTACGAGCGCGATTTCTGCTTGCCCAAAATTGACAAACGGCCTGAGAGACTTTTTCTTGATAGTTTACCAGGTCAATCATAAAACTATTTCCTTTTCGACATGATCGTCGATATTTCTTTTTTCGTAAGTCCGAACAACTCAAACACCAATAAATCACGCAGATCATTATCATTAGAAACCGCCGCGGCGGCAAGCTTTTTTCGCAGCGGCACAGGGACATCTTTCCAGAATGGAACCCGAATTCGCCGGAGATACTGCGCCTGAAACCGGAGATATCCCCCGCGAATCTGCGTAGAATAGTTTTCTATAAACAGGGAAGCAATTCGCGATTTCAAAACCGACTGAAGTGCCCGTAAATCCCAATCATCGGAAATTACATAATACAAATTATGATGGGGATAATATTGGCCGGAGTCAAAAACAATATTTGCCGATCCTTTAATATCCGGGATAAGGAGTTTGGCTCTGATTGTTAAATCGGCTTGAATTCGGTCAATGGTCCGATACCATTTTTCCGGATTTTTATGGACACAATGCCGTTTGACAATAATATCCCGATATTGAGTTAAATAGTGTTCCAATTTGGGATAATCGTTTAAGTCAACCAAACTCCCGTCGCCGCAAAAAGGATTAATGACACCAAGTCCCTTCCAGTTCATTATTCCCGTTTTAATATCCGAAGTTGTTGCTAACGGAAGTTTGCGGCTTTCTTCTACATCAAGCTTTGCGTAATCGGCAATGAATACTTTGTCTGCTCCGGTTGCAACACCGATACCGACTTTGGCCCCAACTTCTTCCAATGTTGGAAAAGCACTCTCAAGGCGCCGAATAAGATCGATCCGATCCGGTGATTTTAAAAGCCAAGGCGCACTGTTTTTTGCCGGAATCAGAATCTCCTGGACCTGCGAATCATTTGGCAAGGCCGCCGCATGAACATCAGATACAATTTGCGAAAGAGTCCGTTCATTAATCTCAGGGCGATATATTGTCCTTGTAGGCCCCCTTTTTTCACGACTTATAATTGTAATGGCGGGATAAGCCGCCACTTTTGTTTGAAAAGCCTGAGTTTCCGCCATATCCACATATGTTTTCAAACGATAATTTTCTGATACCATTCTTCGGAGAGGTCCCCCATACCGGTTTTTCATCCATCGATCCGCACAAATAAACCCGAGAATTCCTCCCTGGGAAAGGAGGGAAAGAGATCGTTCGATAAAAGGGACATACAGATCGGCCCGATCAAACATGGAGCAGTATCGGCGGCGGTATTCCATCAAAAGCGGTTCCGGAATTCGTTCCTGTCGAAGATAAGGAGGATTCCCCGCAATAAAAGAAAATTTATCCTTTATTGCTTTGAGAAGAAAATCTCCCTGGATCATCCACTGATCCGCAAGAAAAGATCCCCGCTTTGAAGAAATCCCCGATTGGACCAAATACTGAACGACTTTTTCCCGGGTCTCATCAAATGTTCTTTGGTTTAATTCAACCGCATAAAGAGCTCGGGAAAGGATGGAAACAGGCCGATTGGATTTCCGCCATGAATTCAATAACCGTTCAATAATCGGAAAAAGAAAATCGCCCCTTCCAAAACAAGGTTCAAGAATCCGGTATTGAAAAAGTGGTATATCGCTCGAATATCCCATTAAATCAAGAATAAAATCAACGACCTTTCTTTGTGTATAAACCGCACCGCGCTCCTTCCATTCAGCGCACGAAAGCTTGCTGATCGAATTTCGTATTAACAGATCCGGTTCAAGTTCAAATAAAGTAAGTTGACTCGCCATATAAATTCATTTCTACTTTAAACTTCAATTTTCCATTACTCTATTATCTCTTCTTCTGTGAAATGAGTCAAGTAGTACAAAACTTAACGGTCAAATTTTATATTTTACCTGTCTTATCACTGTATATAAAAAGAGCAAAGCATTTGATTCGCACTGCTTCTGATCCAAAATCAGAGCGGCCGGAATTTCTTCCGCAATACCGTTTTTCCGCGATTGATCAATGTAAAACGGGTTTCTTCCAATTAAAGAGTTTCCAGTATTTTCGGTCCGTTTGATAGACATCGATCGGTGTTTTAAAATCGTAATTTTTCGGAAGAACACCGAAGCGGACCATTTCCCTTGCGTATTGCCGGCAAGGAATGATCGGGCCGGGCAATGAAAATCGGGGCTGCTCGCTGTGAAGGAAATCGATTCCCCTTTGAATTGCTTTCATGAGAATCTGATATCCCTGATCATCCGAACCGGAAAAGACCGGCGATCCGTTTGCGTCAACACATTTTTGCAAACCGCCGGCACTTTTCGCAAGAGGGGCAGTTAAGATCAGAGACTTTTCCGGATGCGATAAATTGAAGTACTGATCGGTCGGATAAATGTTCAATGTAAAATGAACGTTCGTATAGGTCGATCGGTCGATCTTCGGCTTTAAGACCGGATTCCCGCTCAAAATTTCCGGAAGTTCGGGCAGATTCGATCCCTCTTTTTGATGGCAGACATTACATCGATTTTGGATCACGGCCCGCATCGCTTTCGACTCCGGCCAGTCAAGATCGTTCTGGACCGTTCGTTCAACATCGCGCCATCGAATTCCGTTTCCCGAAGCCGCGTAGGTTCCGGCGTAAACCGCTCCGGAATCGAGCCAGTATTTCATCATCTTCATTTCGTGATCGGACAGGCGGACATTGTAATGTCCTTTTTCGATCAGGGAATAGAGTGTGCTTGTACAGCTTCCGATTTCGTAAGGCTTGAAATTGCTTTCTGCCCGATTGCGATTATCGCCGAGCATTTCCCGCCGGGAAAGAGCCTGATAGCTCATGGTACCGTAAATCGACCAATCTCCCGAAAGATCGATCCCGCCGTCTTTACGAGTGTATTGATGGCATTCAACGCAATGCCGGTCAAGGATCGGTTGAATATCGCGGGGAAAGTCAAAAAGATCCGGAATATCCGGGATCGGGGTTGGAACAATAGGTCCGGAGCGCGTTATTTTCAATAAACGATCGGGATAGCTGTTGCGCGGCGATTCCGTTCGGGCTTCATGGCACCCGATACATGTTGTTGATTCGCCCGGCATTACGGATGTAAAGCTGTGCATTCGTTTTACCGGACGCCCCT
Source organism: Planctomycetia bacterium (assembly GCA_030539035.1). Classification (GTDB taxonomy): domain Bacteria; phylum Planctomycetota; class Planctomycetia; order Pirellulales; family Thermoguttaceae; genus JAUNBG01. The sequence continues at coordinate 8,337 of JAUNSU010000044.1, read as the reverse complement.
GATGATCATAAGCGACGAAAAAAACAGATCTCATCGCGGGCAATTTCATCCAGGCCGATCCTTCCGGACTGATCGGAACAGTACCGAGGATCCGTTCCAGAATATAGGTTCCTCCATAGGTGATCTGATCCTGGGTTCCCTGATAATGGATCGGAACCGGCAGAAGTTCAAGGACAAGAAGCTCTTTGATGCTTCCCCTTTTCACTTCTTTCATTTGCTGTCCCTGGTAAATATCGGTTAAGAGAAGAGTGCCGGAATCGGCTTTCAGATCGGTTCCGTCGGGAATGATCGGTTCGCGGCTGCTTTTTTGGGCCGGGCGCGGTTCATGAACACAAAAATTCGCCGATGCAATTTCGTCGGTAAGTTTATAAAGAATCTCTTCTTTTCCCGTTTTGTCCAAAAGGATAATCGATTCTTTGGCGGCGGCCATGAACTCCTCTTCGGAAAATGCCCAGGGATCGGTATGCGTCCATTTTGATTTTGAGATTGGAACCGCGCTTTGCAGATCGTCCGGCCCGGTTTTCGGAGAGACGACGGTGATCACACCGCGATGATCACGCGTTCCGTGCATGAGAGAGAAAACCGCGACGACTTTATCGCTCTCGGGAATCGGCTTCGCGTCGAGCATTACATTTCCGGGATTTTGATTTCCGAAAAAGATCTGCTGACGCGTTCCGTCGGGATTCATTGTCCAGAGATGATGATAATTCAGTTGACTTCGATCGACATATTCCCAGCGCATATAAAGGATCTGTCCGTTGGGGAGCATCCAGGGAGTGTTATCATGTTCCACGTTGCAGGAAAGGGGATAGACCCCGCTTCCATCAGCGCGGCAGCGGAACAGGGAGGCAACCGGAAGCCAGCCGCAAGGAGTCCATCGGCGCGCCCGGCCTGAATTAAAAACGATATCGCCGTTCGGAAGCCAAGCGGGTTCAAAATCATCATATTCGCCAAAGGTCAACTGCCGAAGATCGGATCCGTCGAGATTGATCGTGTAAAGATGGTAAGTTCCCTCCCCGTCCGGATAATAGGCGAAGATCATTTTTTTACCGTCGTAATGAATTTGCGGATCGCGAATGGATCCGGTTTTCGTCTCCAGTATTGTTCGAACTTCAGATGTATTGAGATTCAAAATACAGAGCTTGGCGCCGGTTCTATGCGGATACGGACGGGCCGTTTCATCCGAAGCGAAGTAGCCGAAATTCGCGAACCAGTGCACATCGGTTCCAGGCTGCCGAACGACGAAAACGATTTCATCGATTCCGCGCATTCCGTTTTCGCGGAACTTCGAGAACAGAGGCCCCTTTTTTTGAGTCTGTGCGGAATCCCCCCAGATGCACCAGGCCGTTGCCGTGCAGGAACGATCGGCGGAGATCCGCAGCCAATGCGCTTGATACCCTTCCGGGAAGAGGAACGAGATCTTCTTTCCCGATGGAACCGTGATTGTTTTGTACTTCGAAAATCCGGTTAAATCGAAATCGACTTCGATCGTAAACTGGACGGGATCTTTGGAATCATGCGAGAAAACGATCTCCTTTCGATCATATCCGAGCATTAAATAGGGATCGCTTGGCGTACTGGCTTCGATTTTCGCATGATCCCAAGGAGCGCCTTCTCCCCGCGGAGATCCGAGTTTCCAAAGATCGTCGATCTGTCCGAACCAAAGACCGTTTCCCTTGGAATCGGCAAAATAATGCCCGTCGGGGACCGCGTTCTTTTTGGTTCCTCCGAGAACCAGAAGTCCGCGCCAAGTACAGAAGTCGCCGATCCTTTTCGAATGAGAGGCGATCGGTTTGATCCGCCGGAAGTCCGGAATCGCCTTGATCCCCATTCGCGGGATCTCGTAAAAAGTCCCATGGAATTGGGCAAGATACCGTTCCGATTCCACTTCCCTGATCGAACGAAGCGAAAGGGAATCCAGAAGTTTGGATCCGCGAGGAAGCCGATAGCGGTTGTTGTTCGCGTCGATTACGAGAACAGACGATTTTTCCAGAATAAAATCGGACTTGCCGCGTCCGCACAATTTTCGAACTTCCGCGCTTCGGTCTTCAACATCGGATCGGAAATCAAAACCGGACGCGTCCTTTTTAAGATCGATTTCGATATATTTGCCGCGATCGGTATATTCTTTTTTCTGAATCCATTGCAAAGAGCGATTATGCGCCGCCGGACGAAAAATCGAATCGAATCCGTTCGAATCGGAGAGATCGGCAAGAGAATCGAAGATCTTTGATTCCCCGGCTTTATCGGATCGCGGAGTCCGGCAGATCATAAACGCGCTTGCGATTCCATCCTGCTTGGGGACGATCCGGATCCATTCGCCGTTTTCTTTTTCATCGAACTGGAAGGCGGTGTATCCCTCTTTTCCGATCGAAAGGGTCTTGAGAGAAGCCCACTGATGATCACCGGATCGATCGATCTGGATCTCGAATTGATCTCCGGCGTTTCCTTTCAGATGGAGAGTCCGCCAGCGATAGCCTGCGAACAGAAAACCGCAGGAAGGATCTCCTGCTTTGACCGGATCATCCATCCAGAGTCCGCCCCAGCCGAGCTTGGGACCGAATCGGCGAAGATCGTCCATTGTTCCGAACCAGAGATTCGACTGAGCCTGTCCGCACATTGGATTTTCCTGCATCGACGCTTCATCGGACGCGAGAACGATCTTGTCTTTCCAGGCGCAGAAGTCGGGAATATATCGGAGGTGCGTTGTGATCGGACGGATCCCCGCGGTATTTTTCCAGGAGAACGATTTTGGAAATTCGAACAGACCGGCGTGCATGCACATCATCAGCTGATTCGGAAAAGTTTCCCGAATACGGGGCCATTCGGTAAACCATCCGTGCTTGGGATCGAATGTATAGCTCGACTTCGGAATACGAAAAGAATACCATGTGCGATTGTCGAGAAGACGCAGGATCACAGATCGCTTATCCCAGCCCATTGCCCAGATCGGATCGTCCATGGAGTTTGCGCCGTATATTCCGCCCGGCCCGGTAATATCGGTAAACTGGCGCTGGAGCAGGATCTCGAATTTCTTCTTTCCGTCCCATTGCGCAAGGATCCCCGCATCTTCCGGTCCATTTTGCGCTCCGCCGACAAGAAGATGAGGACTGAGCGGCTGTCCGACCGTTCCGCCGTTATTTCCGAAAACCACACGATCCTGTCCGGTGTAAGCGCCTTTCCCATGCCATCCGGGAAACGGCTTTTTAAATAAAAGGTTTACGTCCAGCGTATGGACATCCGCTTCATAGATCGCGCCTTCCATATCGTAGAAGTAGATCTTGTTTTCGGGATCAAAGAGATGGCGCATGGTCGAGGTTAATCGTCCGACCAGTTTTTGAAGATCGAAGCAGCGAATATTTCCTTTTTCATCGATCGCATAGCACCCGATAAAAAGCTGCTTCGATTCTTTATGGATCAGGCGGTTGGCGTGGGTCCCCCCTTTGCTCTTTTTCTCAATGGTCAAATGGAGCTGATCATCGACACTGTAAAGCTTGTCGTTGCTTCCTTTCGGAGCGTGCTGGGGATAGGTAAGATATCGGAGTTTTCCGGCCCAAGGAACGAGTGCTCCGATCCCGGCTTCTCCGTGATTGATATCCCCTTTCTTTTCCGGCGGCTGATTATAAGCGGTAAGATGAGGATAGACGCCGCTGATATTAAGATACTTTCCCGCGGGATTGAATGGAGTTTGATACGGATCGGGATCGTTGACCGCATGATCGCCGACGGGATTGACCGTTGGATTTTTGATCTCTTCGTTCAGAAAGAGATACATGGACTTGGCAATATTGTGTCCAAGTTCGCGCGCCGATTCCGCGGTAACCGGTTTCCCGGAAGCATTGGCGTAAGGGATCTCAATGGTTGCTCCGAAGATCGCGTTCTTTTGCCGCGCAGACCATTCCCGGAGAGATTTCGGAATATCGCTTCCTGTTCCGATGTTCCAGCTTTTGCCGAAAGGAAGATTAAAGCTCTCTTTGTAAGGGATCATTCCGCCGGCCTGTTTTTGTTCGAGAATTGCTGCGAACTTCTTCAGCTGCGCGCTCATATAAGGTTCTTTAGGGCCGGGATAATAAAGGATCTCATTGATGCCGTCCCGTTTCCAGGGACAATGAAAATCGCAGTACATGGTCCGTTTCCCGCCGCTCCACTTGGAAACCTGATCGGTAATCGCGCGAATTTCGGGATAGATCCGATCCGAATAATCGCGATTATGATCATGCGGTTTTCGCTGCTTTCCCTGATCGCCGTCTTCAACACCGTCTTTATCGACAAAGGGAACACAGAAGAAATCGACGTTGTGAAGAAGCCAATTTCCTTCTTCGGATCCGGAGAAGATCTCTTCGATCACCCCTTCGATTGTGTAGTTTGCCATCATTTCGCATGCGTGATGCCGGCAGGTCATTAAAATCCCGAGTTTATTCGGATTCTCTGCGGTTCCGAACCGGAGGAGTTCAACCTCGCGTCCTTTACGGGACTTGCAGAGAACGCTCTTCCGGATCTGAAATTTCTCCTGATTCTCTTTCAGAAATCGTTCAAGTGTCGACTGGGTATAAACCATACCGAAGGCGAAGATCACTTCCTTATCGGCTGCGGAGAATGTATATTCGAACGCGGATGCGGGAAAGTCCGGTTTATCGGAAAGCCAGTTCCAGGTTTTCGCTCCGTCCTTACTGACGGCGGGGCCGCGTGCACCGACCGACGGGGACTGTGTGAAGACGAACCGGATCTTTCTGTTTTCCGCGCCGCGAACACGAAAAGCCCAATAGAACCAGTCTTTTTCGCTGTCGCGCATATCGCGGTGAAGGGAAACGACATCGTCTTTTACGGAATCGACAATAATATTTCCGCCGGGAAAATCGGTGTCAATACGAAGGGACGATCCGCTGTTTCCGTAAAGAAATCCGGACAATAAAAGACAAAAAACAAAACCGGCGGCGGTAATAATTCTGGACATGAACTTTCCTTTAAATTTTCTATTTTTACAGTATGTGCACTTTAAACAAAAACGCGGACCTCTTATAAATACATTCATGCGATCAGCCGCGGTAAGGCTGCGACCAGGCGGCAGGTTTCGATTCCCAATCTTCTTTCATGCCGTCCGTGATCTTGACAATTTTGGCGCGAACATAAAGATCATCCGGTTTAAGCGTATAAGATCCCTCGGTTCCTTCAACCGTATCAAGAATGGTGCCGATCGAATCGGAATAGATCTCGATCCGGCGCGTCGGCGTCTTTTTATGTCCTTTGGCAAGGAATATCTGAGCTTGAGGATCGTAATCCTTTTTCGTTCCGATGAAGATGATCCGGTACTTTCCTTCTTCCCGAACCTTGATCCGAACGGACAACGTCTTTCCGTCAAATTGGATCTCCTCGAAATCCAATCCGTTGGAAGCGTAAAAGTCCCCTTTGCGAATCGATTCCAGAAGACAGGACGTATCGAGCTTCGCCGCACGGACAACGGTCCAGGCTTTTGCCGAAGCATCCGAATAGCCGTGCCGATCATCCGAGCCCATTCCGAACATCAGCGGCTGATCATGGGCGGCGCGCCAGGCATTGACGGCATCCCAGAATTTTTCCGGTTTCCAGCCCTTCGGGTGCGCTTCCAGACCTGTCGCAATATCGTTGTTGTTCAGTTCCCAAAGCCGGATCTGCGGAAGCGCGATCATATCGCTTGGTGAAAAATCATAGTAGCGCCAAAGAGGATGATTGGCCGTAAAAAGATAATTTTCGCCCTGATAGACCTCCGTTCCCGTTTGAAAGGTACTTTCGAAGATCTTGAGCGGATCTTCCTTGCGAATATAAGGAAAAGCCTTTCGGACATTGATGAAATTCATGTGAACCTGCCGTCCGTCAAGAGCTCCCCCCGTCTGTTCATAGCCCGGGATCATCAGAAATTGCTCCGGAGAGCAGAACTGTTTGGAGAGTTCATCAAAAGTCTTCATCCGGACATAGGTTCGTCCTTCGACTTTTTTGGTTCGCACGGAATCTTTTCCGAACAGTTCCCGGGCATCGTTCAGAATATTTTCATTGAGTTTCGACCAGCCTGATGTATGGCTGATCGGCTTCCAGAAAGAGCTTTCCCCCTTGAACGCGGATTGATCTTTGAGATCGCTTTTAGTTCCAAACGCGTCCAGACGGAAGGTATCGTCCTGAAAGATATTGTGATCGGAAGGGCAAATAAAATGATATCCGTGCGACTTGTACCAATGAACGGCCCATTCCGGCAGCGGACTTCCGTCGGACCATTGGGTGTGCATGTGAAGATTCCCCTTATACCATTTTGGGGCCGGATCCGCCGCTTGCAGAGCAGGAAGAAAACGGATCGTTGAAGCCGCCGCAATCATCGCGGACGCGGACTTTACAAATTGACGGCGTGTCAGTTTTTTCATAAACAGTTCTCCTTTAATCAGATAAATTTTCCTCATCAAACGGTTGATCGTCTTTTTCTTTCGGATAGAAGAAGAGTCCCTCTTCTTCCGTACGGGGGATCGCGTTTGTCCAATCGAAATGGATATATTCTTCTATCATTTTATATGCGCGTTCAAGATGGGCGAACTGAAGGAGATCCCTGAATATCTCGGGGGAATCAATCGTAAACGATCCTTCGAGTTTGCCAATGGTAAATCGAAAACCGTCGGGAGCGGTGTTGAGCGAAAAACGGGAACCGCCGTCCGTTTTCTCCTCTTCGCCGTCTTCCTCCGAATCTTCGTATCGGGAAAATTGATCGGAGGAACTCATTTTTGCCTCCTCCGGATCATCATTGGCCAAAATAAGCATATAAGGAGAGTCCGGGAACAGAATCGCGCGCAAACGCTCCATGAGGTATTCCCGAATGATCTTTCTCGATAAAAAAAGTTCCTGCCGCGATACACTGATATACGCGTCCCGGGCGGCGAAGATCTCCTTCGATTCATATCCGAGAAAAGGGTCCCGGGGCAAAAAGAAAAGATTCATGATCTTCTGATCTTTTCGTTCGGAATTGCCCGACCAGTTCCAGCAGGAATCTTCCGGAAGAAGAACCTTCGACAGATCAATTCCAAAATGGGACTCGCGCAAAATCGCGGACGCATGTGTCTCCGGATCAAGGGCCACCTCTTCCAGACGTCCTTCCCCGGAATAGGAGACGATCAGCGATTCCCGGCCGTTCGCGTTGTACATCTGGTCCGCAAAATGAAAGGGATCCATGGTTAAATAGGCCATATAGGATGGAAGGATCAGCGATCGCGTATAATTCTCAATGTCCTGTTCGTTAATAAATGCTTTATAGAAGAGCATGATCAGCCTCGCGGATGAAATTTGTGATGGATTTTCTTGAGTTGGGAAAGATCAACGTGTGTGTAGATCTCCGTGGTTACTATGGACGCGTGTCCGAGCAAAACCTGGACTTGACGAATATCGGCCCCTCCGCAAAGAAGATGGGTCGCAAAACTGTGCCGCAAGGAGTGCGGACTGATCGAGGAAGGCGCTCCGATTCGATCCGCATACTTCTTAACCAGTTCCCAGATCGCTTCCCGGCGGAGTCGTCTGCCCCGTCGGGATACGAATGCCCAGTCGGACGTTGTATGTTCCGCCGGCGCCGATACGTTGAGCGGATGTTTTTCGGCCCTCTTGCGGATCTGTTCATCAAGTTCCGGGCGGCCGATTTTGAGCCAACTGTTGAACGCTTCGATCGCACGGGTCCCCAGGGGAACATCCCGCTGTTTGTTCCCTTTTCCTGTAAGCCGGCAATACTTCTCGTCCAGATGAATGTCCCAAATGCGGAGATTAACGACTTCCGAAGCACGGGCGCCCGTCGCGTAAAAGAGTTCGAGCAGGGCCCGATCACGGATCCAGAACGCGTCTTTGCCCGGATCGGGGGCAATCATAAGTTTTTCCACCTGATGAGGTGATAAAACGGAAGGAATCCGATCCCAGACCTTTTGACTTCCGAGCAGTTCCGCCGGATTGGCCTTCAGGATTCCTTCCAGCTGAAGAAATCGAAAAAAGACCCGAAGGGAAACCAGATGACGCGAAAGGGAGGTTGCCGCCAGTTTTCGCTGATAGAGCCATTCCGTATAATCGGCAAGATCCTGAATATTCAGCGACTCGATTTTTCGATTTCCGAGCCATTCATAAAATCGAACGAGATCGCGATGATAGGCCGCACAGGTATTTTCGGAAAGATTGCATTCACTCCGGATATAATGGATAAAAGATTCCACCCAGTTTTGTGAACCGGTCAGTTTCTCCACATTTTGGGGAATCAATTTTCTGCGTCGGGAAATACTCATAAATTATTTAACTCTTAAAACAGGGACCAGTATTTACGGTCAATTTCATAGGGATCGATCGGTTTTT
>JAUNSU010000249.1 GCA_030539035.1 Planctomycetia bacterium | reverse complement strand
ACACTGCTGCACCGGCAGGACAAATTCCCGTCATCGCGATTATGAACCATGCCGCGCAATACAGAAAGATCTTTCGATATTCCATAATCATCCCCTTATCCTCGATATAAATTCTGATGCCCGATCGCATAATCACTAAAATACTCATACTGTAAAAATATTTTTGTTTGGAACCACGGATGACACGGATAAACACGGATGGAATCAATATAAGATTCGGGGCTGATATTTTTGATAAAATGGTTTTTACCAAAAAAGTATCCGTGAAAATCCGTGAAATCTGTGGTTTCAATATCGGTTATTTACAGTTTGAGTAAAATGCAGCTTTGTTTTTCCTTTTGTTTTATTTACAGGGAGCGTGCGATCCAACGCCTGCTCCCGACTCCGGTAATCCTTCCCAACCGCCTCTCGTATCAAAATAATAACCATTTTAAGATATACTGTTTCTGTGTCAATGACAAATATTCGCCAAAATATACCACATTTACGACATATATGTAACAAAAGAAATCTTTTTCACCCGTTTTTTCAGGCAAAGGAATAAAAAGCAGGGATAGGTGTTCCGGATATCTTTTTGTCCCGGACAGAGAAGGAATCTCAAGTATCAGTCTCCATAAATATCGAAAAGAACGCCGTCTCCCGAAATTTTTCGAATTCTTTAAAAAAAAACGCTTGCCAAAAAACAGAAATCTTTGTATGATGAGTAATGAGGATCTTTTTCTGAAAATTCGGTAACCGTTTTAATGGGATTTCAATCCCGAATTGTAATGTAAAGTCCTCTTTGACACGATATTAAATTTTCACTCAATGCTTCGTTTACAGTTTGAGTTTTTGATATTGTCCGATCAGATTCCCTGTTTCCCCAAAGGCAAACAAAACAATGGCCAGTCCCAAAAAAGTACTTATTATTCTGGAAGTCTCCCGGGAGCATGGCCGCGGAATAGCACGGGGCATTCGCCGTTATTCCGATCAAAATGCCCATTGGTGGATTATTCCGGAGAATCGTCAGCTCTTTGAACAGTCGCCGCATTTTCTTCGCCGCTGGCAGGGAGACGGCATCATTTCGCGCAGCGGTTCGGCAGTTTTGAGTCGTGCGATCGCGGACACCGGAATTCCGGCCGTGGAACTCTACGGGACCGGACCGAGTGAAGTGGAATCGGACGGCTTTGCGGTCGGGCAAACGGCGGCGGAATATTTTATTGAGCGAGGCTATCGAAACTACGCGTTTTATGCTCCCTGGACAAACTGGTGGATACAATGGCGGCTTGAAGGTTATATTAAACCGATTCAGAACTGCGGTTTTTCGCTTTCCATTTTTCCGGAAATCTCCAACAAACAAAACCGCCGTCAGGTTCTTTGGGATAACAAAAGTCTGCAGAAACTTATTCAATGGCTGGAATCCCTGCCTCATCCCTGCTGTATCTACGCGCCGTCCGACGTCTTTGCCACGTACGTCCTCAATGCCTGTGTTCAGGCCAACATAAACGTTCCGGAAGATCTCTCTGTTTTGGGTAACGACGACGATGCGTTTTTGTGTTCCTTTACATTTCCCTCACTTTCAAGTATTCC
>JAUNSU010000248.1 GCA_030539035.1 Planctomycetia bacterium | reverse complement strand
TCAATAGGATGATGCCGATAATTTGAAAAGTTTATGAGATTTATTACACAGCGTAGAATTTTACTCTTCCAGCTTCGTTTCACCGATTATTTCAGACCATTTTTTCTGCTCGCCGTCTCTGGTAACCCGAATCGCTTCCTGGCCTGTAAATTCCATCCAGCGATTGACAATCACATCACAATACAGTTGATCGATTTCCATCGCAAAGCATTTTCTGTCCGTTTGTTCACAGGCCATAAGCGTCGAACCGCTGCCGCCGAAAAGCTCTAAAACATTTTCGCCCGGTTTGGAGGAATATTGAATTGCTCGAACGGCAAGTTCAACAGGTTTTTCGGTTAGGTGTACCATATTTTGCGGATTGACTTTTTTCACCGACCAAAGATCAGAAACGTTGTTTGGCCCGAAGAACTTATGGCCTGCACCTTCTTTCCATGAATAGAATGCAATCTCGTAAGCACCCATAAAATCCTTGCGGGTCAAAACCGGATGCTGCTTATCCCAGACCAGACATTGTGAAAAGTAGAGCCCGTTGTTTTTTAACGCCGGAGGATAGTTGGCAAGATTTGCATAGCCGCCCCAAATATAAGCGGCACCGCCCGGCTTTAAAACACGACTGATATTCCCGAACCATTTATTGAGAATTTCCGCAAAGGCTTCGTCCGACATGAAATCGTTTTCAAGTGGTCGATCTTTCGCTCGCATTTTACGCGGCTTGTCAGAGGTCTTGCCGGTTCGCTCTTTGTCCTTTTTTCCATGTTCCGAGTTGGATCGTTCGCATTGCAGGTCTTCGCGACGAGAAAAAGACGTAACCCCTGCGGCAATCGCGTTATTACTGCGAGGTTCAACCCGCACATTATACGGGGGATCGGTGTTACATAAATCAATAATTGCACCATCTAACAAATAGCCAACGTCCGCTTCGCTGGCACTGTCGCCGCAAAGCAGTCGATGATTACCAAGAATCCACAGGTCACCTTTTTGTGTAACAGGATCGTCCGGCGGTTCCGGCACAGCGTCGGGATCGGTAAGACCCTGTCGTAAATCGGTCTCCAGAAGTTTCGTTAATTCTTTTTCCGAAAAACCAAATGTGGTCATATCGAAACCAAAATTCTGAAGTTCAGATAATTCAATGGGCAGAATTTCAAAATCCCATTCCGCTATCTCGCCGGTTTTATTATCGGCGATTCTATACGCTTTCACTTGTTCCGCTGTCAAGTCGGTTGCGACATGAACAGGAATTTGAGTGAGTCCGAGCTTCAAAGCGGCCCGGTATCTTGTGTGCCCGCAGATAATAACGCTGTCGCTGTCAACAACAATCGGCTGTCGGAATCCGAATTCCTGAAGGCTCGCCGCCACAGCGTCCACCGCTTTATCGTTCAGCCTGGGATTCTTCTCGTATGGTTTGACCGACTCAATCGGCCTGATTTCAACCTGAAAACTATCGACCATGGAACACCTTTCATAAAAAATAATTGAGAATCCGGCAGACCCGGAAATCGAAAAATCGGGATAATTTAGCGAATTTTAAAAATCGTCGCCGGAGAAAGAAAGACTGTCTCCCCCCGGTAGAG
>JAUNSU010000247.1 GCA_030539035.1 Planctomycetia bacterium | reverse complement strand
TTTTTCTGATCCGGTTTTTTCAGTCCTTCCGGGATTTCCCGCCAAGGTTTTTTGATTTTATAGCTTTCGAGTTCGGCCTTGAGATCGGCGAGCCGATCATGCTTTTCTTTTTCCGCGAATTTAACCGCTTCTGCGGACCATTTTTTCGCATTGGCAAAATCGCCCAATTCCGCGTAAGCGGCGCCAAGGGTACTTAGAATATGGGCTTCCTTATACCAGCTGAGATCTGCGGCTTTTTTGGCCATTTCAAGGGCTTTTTTCCCATTTCGGACAGAAGAATCCGGGGCGGTCGCCAACATCCAGGCATAATTGTTCAGAACACCGGAATCATCGGGAGCGATCTTGAGAATTTTATCATAATTTTCAGCTGTCTCCTTCCATTTTCCGAACATCAAACAGGCATCGCCAAGGCTTCTCAGGAGTTCAATATTATCCGCATGTTCGACCAAGCCTTTCTCCAGAATCGATTTGGCCTTTTCAAAATTTCCCTTCTTCGAATAGGTGTAAGCAACCTGAGAAAGGGCGTTGAGATCATGCGGCTTTTTTGCCAGCATATCTTCAAAGATCTTTAAGGCATCATCATATTTCTCCATCTGAAGATAGATCGCTCCTTTGAGCTGAAGCGCTTCGGAAAAATTCGGATCGATTCGAAGACACTGATTCAAGTCGTTGAGCGCTTCCTTGAATTTTTTATCCTGTCCATACAAAGCGGCCCGAAAGTAATAAAGACCGGGAACCTGGACACGGGCAATCATCTCTGAAAAGAGCTTGATTGCTTCATTCCGTTTACCGATGGAAGAATAAAATTCCGCTCTTTCAATCACCGCGAGAAAGTTCTCTTTATCGGATCCTTCCAGCGCTTTATTGAACAACTTTTCGGCCTCCTCATTTCGATCCAGTCCGACCAGCGCATAGGCTTTGATCTTCTGATATTCGCGATTCTCCGGATTCAGCTTCAACGCTTCTTCGATCAGGGCAAGGGCTTTTTCGTAATCTTTTACCTTGATCCATTGACGGGCAAACATTTCCAAAAGAGATGTATTATCCGGAGCGAGCTTTTTGGCCCGTTCAAGATAAGCAATAATCTTGTGTAAATTGGTCTCCATTTCCGCACGATATTTCAGCGAGGGAACGAGAACGGACGGATCATCCGCCGCATTTTTGATCGCTGTATCCAATGCTTTTTTCGCCTTTTTCAGATCGCCGCCGGGAAGCATATTCAATCGGCCGATCGCGAGCTGAACCGCCGCAATATCATTCGCCTCATCCGCTCCAGCTTCCAGATCCATCAAGGCCATTGACCGAAAGACCTTCCAGTTTTTCGGGAGTGCATCGGTGGAAGCGTTGTCGTCCTGCATGAAAAACTGCGTGATCGCCAAACCGCGCTGAATTTGAGTGGAGACCTTCAACTGCTTGCAAAATTCCTGATTCTCTTTGGAAAGTCCTTTTGCTTCCGCCTTTTTGCAAAGTTCGATTACTTTTGTATAATCGAGGAGATTGGCGGCATTGAGCTTTAATTCCGTCGCATAATTCAGCAATTCGTCGGCGGACATTTTCTTTTCCGGATCCTGTTCCT
>JAUNSU010000173.1 GCA_030539035.1 Planctomycetia bacterium | reverse complement strand
AGGGAATCGCTTGTTCCGGAGAAAAAGGAACTTGCGATTCGCACGGTTCACACGATGAAGGGAAATTCGGATTATCTTGGTCTGTTTCCGATAACGGACGCGGCCCTGTCGGTTTTAACGGACTTGAGAAAGAACCGTCTTTCCCAGGCGATGATTGACATAATAGATCTGGAAAACGCGTTCGCCGCGTTTAAAGAGCTTGTCGACCCGTTTTTGGATAATGATTAAACCCGCTGTAAAGAAAAAGAGCGCATGCTTGTATCGCGCAGCGGCGCACATCGCGGAGAGCGGATTAAAATTTCGATCTCTGTTAAGAGGAGGGCTTAAAAATATTGACAGGGGATCTGCTGTTTGATATAATCTATTTCAGAGACGGACAGATTCTCCTGTGGATGTTTATTGTTCCTTTTGTCCGTTTTCCCCGGAATATCCGTAAATTGCGGTTTTATTTTCCCATTTACCCTCCCATTTTTAAAGAGAAATTCCATGAATACCCCAATTCGTTTTCTCCTTCGATCCTTGATTTTACATACTGTCTGCATTACCTATTTTATACTGTTTTTCTATTTTTTCATTTCTATCCCATTCGTTCAAGCGGAAGAGTCCAAAGATCCTCAGGATGAATCAAAAATCGTCTTCCAGATCGGACGGCCCGACGCACGAAGCGCCGAATTCGGCGGGATCAATTGGTCCAAGATGAGAGAAGAAAAGAACTTTTCCCCGATTACTTTTAAAGTCGGAAATGATTCCTGGTCCAAATGGCCGGTCATCCATTTAAGTACCCGGGATTTTCGAAACGCCGGCGTCTCCTTTACTTCAACGATCGAATTCGATGCCGATAAAACTTACACCGAACCGCTTTGGCTCGTCGTCGGCGTCTGCTTTTCCCATGCGACAGAACCATCACAAATCAATATCACAATCAATGGGAAAAAACTCGCCCCGGAAAGAGCGCCGACTTCTACCCGTGAAGAGTTCAAACGAAAATTCAACGCGGCTAAAGATACCGGAACGATGATGTCCACCGCGATTCCGATCCCGCCGAACAGCGTTAAGGAAGGCAAAAATGTCTTCACCATTATGCTGAACGACGGAAGCTGGATCTTCTACGATTATCTCGTTCTCAAGAACAGTCCGGATCCGATGAAAATGCAGCCGGCGTCCCTGCTCATGGATCAATTCCGCAAAAACGGAATGAAAGGAATCAAGGAGATCGTCTTCGTCGTTCGAAAACTCTCCACCGATCCGCACTGGTACGCGAATTTCGGATACTACGCCCAAGATGAAAATACCTTTCCTTTTCCGCTTGGATCAGGAGCCCGGATCTGCGCCTATGATCTGGATACCGGAAAAGTCCGAACGATCATTCAGACGAAAACCGGTTCCCTGCGCGATCCCCAGATCCATTACGACGGCAAAAAAATGATCTTTTCCATGCTCCCGGACGGCAAACGGCATTTCAATCTCTACGAGATCAATCTCGACGGAACCGGTCTTAAACAGATCACCTCCGGCGATTGGGACGATATTGAGCCGTGCTATCTTCCGAACAATGATATCATCTTCTGTTCAAGCCGCTGCAAACGCTGGGTTCAATGCTGGCTGACCCCGGTCGCAACCTTGCATCGCTGCGGTCCGAACGGCGAAAACATTCATGAAGTCTCAAGCAATATCGAACATGATAATACGCCCTGGGTCCTTCCAAACGGCCAGATCCTCTATATGCGCTGGGAATATGTCGATCGCAGCCAGGTCCATTATCATCACCTTTGGACGATGAACCCGGACGGGACCCGTCAAATGGTCTACTTCGGAAATCTTCATCCCGGCATCCTCATGATCGACGCAAAACCGATTCCGGGAAGCGATAAAACAGTCGTCGTCTTCTCGCCGGGACACGGACGCAAGGATCATATGGGCGCGATCACCGTCGTTAATCCGAGAAATGGTCCCGATGATGAAGACAACGCAAAAAAGATCTCCAATCACAGTGCTCACAAAGATCCCTGGGCCTTTTCGGAAACGGAATTTTTGACGACCCGAAAAGGTGCCCTTCAGCTCCTCGATGAACATGGAACAGAATACTCCTTTTATTCCCTTTCGGACGAAGAGATCAAGGAAGAATTCGATATCCATGAACCGCGTCCTGTTCAGGCCCATGCGCGGGAAATGATCATTCCGGAAGGAGGCGATCCGACGAAAACAACCGGAAATCTTCTTCTCATGAATATCTATCAAGGTCGAAAGATGAAGAATATCAAGCCGGGAACGATCAAGGAACTGCTGGTCCTGGAGACCCTGCCCGAACCGATTCATTATCAGGGCGGAATGGATCAGATCTCATCCGGCGGAACCTTTACCTTGCAGCGGATCCTCGGAACCGTTCCGGTTCGTCCTGATGGATCGGCGTATATCGAACTTCCGGCGAATCGGCCGGTCTTTTTCGTTGCCTTCGATCATCAGGGAAAACCGGTCAAGCGAATGCACAGCTTTACCAGTGTAATGCCGGGAGAAACGACATCGTGTATTGGGTGCCATGAGTCCCGAACGGAATCGCCCGGCAATGATTTCAAGAACAAGCTGTTCGAATTGACCACCAAAGGTGCGGTTGCCCCGCGTCCGATCACTGATATTCCGGATATTTTCGATTTTCCAAGGGACATTCAGCCGATACTGGACAAATATTGCGTCGAATGCCATCAATATACGCGTAAAGACGGCGGAGTCGATCTTTCGGGCGATTGGTCCCTTCAGCGTACGATGAGCTATCAGACGCTTTCCAAACGGGCGCTTCTCGGCGATAATCGGAATCGGCCGCAAAGCGATTTTGAACCGTATGAAATCGGAAGCAGTGCGAGCCGTCTTTATCAGCTGATCGAAGAGGGGCATGAAGGGGTAAAAATGCCGGATCACGAGAAAAAGATGATCCGATACTGGCTCAACAGCGGAGCGAACTATGCGGGGACCTATGCGGCGAACGGGAACGGGATCCTCTGGTCCTATCATAATACCGCGATACTTGCGGATCGGGAATGGAAGGAATCGCTTGCGATGAAAGATGCGGTTTCCCGACGGTGCGATGGGTGCCATAATCCGCGAAAACGGTATCTTCCTCATCGGCTCACCGGAGGGGGGACCTATGATATATCGACGCTGTTCAATTTAACGCATCCGTCGAAGTCGCGTATTGTACGGGCCCCGCTTGCTCTTTCCGCGGGAGGATTGGGGGTTTGCCGAACGAAGGATAAACAGCCGATCTTCAAGGATACAAGCGATCCTGATTATAAAACGATTCTCGCGGCGCTCGAAAAAGGAAAGCATTATTTAACTTATGAAGATCAGCGGTTCAGTGTAAAGCAGCCGATTGTTCCGTGCCGGCCTTATGCCCGTGAAATGGTCCGATTCGGGATCTTACCGCATGATTACGACTATAAGACCCCGATCGATGTCTACGAAACGGACCGGAAATACTTTGAATCTTTCTGGTATAAACCTCCGCAAAAAAAGAAAATTAGTGATTAACGGGGAACAGCGCCGGAGGCGCATAAGGAGGCGGTCGTTCCTGCCGCTTTGTGGGGGGTGAATCCCCTGGTCGCCTGCGGTACAGGGGACATTGAGGACACAGGGGATCTTGGCGACATATGAGCAAGATATTTTGTCCTCATTGCCAACTCCGTCCCCCATCATCTCCGTCGCCGCCGTTCTTTTTGCACTGCGCTTACAGCGCATCGACAGGGGAAATACTGTCAACGAAGAGAGCGACCAACGGGAGCGGGTCTCAGGCAACCGCGCGGCAGCGCGTACTGGGAGCGGCGCCTCGCCGCCCGGCGGCAAAGCCGCCGTGGTCGAAGAGTTGAAATTTCTAAAAAACGTTGTGATTCGATTAAGGGTTGAACAACGATCCCCCGCTAATCACTAACCCCTAATCACTAATTATAAGTTTCTTCCTTTCGGGAGCATAGACGGACCATTTGCCGGATTGAAACAGGAGTGGACGATCGATTTCAACGGGATCTCTGCGCTGATCTTTTTCGCGAACAATAAAAAAGGCGTTTTTACTGTTTTCGAGACTGACCGCAGCCTTTTCCGGACCATGATTCACGACCCATTCCGGGCAATGAAAATTGGCGGAGAACGGGGTAACGCGATTAAAATAGATCGGGCTGTTTTGCAGTTCAGGTGTTTGACTGCGTATGGTTTCGATTTGGCGGTAGATTGGTTCGGCCAGCTCGGTTGTATAACGAACACTAACAGGAACGGCAGCGATAAATCCACCGGCCAAAACAAAAGCGAACAAAAGCGAACTGTATCGAAGATAGGCCATAAATCCTGTCCGTTCAAACCATCCCTGTTCGTTCAGTCGAACGGCGAGAAAAAGACAAAAACAGGGAATCGTCGGGAGCAGATAGGTAATCAGAACGCGGCTGGTCAGTGACCAAAACAACGTTACTGTAACAAATCCAAAAAGAGGCAGGGCAGTCAAGGGATCGCTCAGGAGCGGGACAGCAGGTTTTTCTGCCGCTTTATTTCGATGAAACGTGAGAAAAATCAGGACAAGATTGGGAATATTGGCCAAAAAGAACCAAATCACGGCCATTCCGCGAAACGATTCGCGGCCGACTCCGAATTTATCGCCGTAATCTTTAAAGAGGAAGCGTTTGAAATTTTCATTGACAAAAAAATATTCGAGAAAATCCGGATGTTTCTGGGTTATCATCCAATACCAAGGTACGGTAATCACGGCAAAGAGGGGGATTCCGTAAAACCAGGCGATCTGTCCCAATTCCCGCCAACGGCGATTCAGGAGAATATAAAAAAAGATGGGCAGGCCCGCCATGACCAAGGCGACGGGCCCTTTGGCGATCATTCCCAAACCGGCAAAGACAAACAGGCCGAGACTATAGAATTTTTTCCGTCGGCCCGGTTCTTCCGAGACAAAGAGGATGTAGGAATCAATCATGCCGATAACAGTTGCGGCCAGGACCATATCCGTCATGCAAAGACCGGCATAGAGGTAGAATACAATGGTAGAAACACAAAAAAGGGACGCGAAAATCGCTGTTTTTTCATTTCGAAGCCGTCGGGCGGTATAATAAGTCATGCAGACAATAAGGAGAGCAGAGAGAAACGCGGGAAATCGGACAGCGAATTTCGCAACACCAAACAGACGGCACGAAATTGCGCCCATCTGAAAAGCCAGCGGCGGTTTTCCTTCAAAGACGGTAAGTTCGCCATCATAGATAAATTGCGGTTCAAGATAGTTGCCTGTCTCGGCCATGTTTTTACAGATTTGAGCATAGCGTGCTTCCGACGGATCCAAAAGCGGTATCCACACATTCAATGGTAATCGCAGTAATAAATAGAGAGCAATTACTATAAGAAAGAACCGTTTCGTATAGAATCGCTCCGATGATTTTTCCGTATTCATTTGATTTACCGTTCCTTGATCCTGAGCATCAGCACATATTTTCGCGTACATAGAGAATGTGTATTCCACGGGTATTATACAGAAAACCGTCTTTCGATAAAAGTCGAAAATAGACAAAAAGCCGTCTGTTCACGGAAATTTTGGAAAACATACCCAAACAACATCGGATTTACCGCTCAAAATTCCTCTTGAAACAAACGGAAAAATTCTGTATACTCCCTTTATGCGATTCCGGAAAAACTTTCAGCCCAAAGGGAGGATACCATGTCTTTACTGCGAAATTGCGGATTTCTGATATTCACGCTTCTTCTTTGTTCCCATCCGGCGTTAAGCCAAACAAAGGAAAGCAAAACGGTCAATGATTCGATCATCGTTCTGAACGAGATCATGAAGATCCCGGCAAAAGGGATTCCGACATCGCTTTTTCGCAAAGCGGAAGGAATCGCGATCTTTCCGGGAATGATGAAGGGCGGATTTATCGTCGGAGTCCAAAAAGGATACGGGGCCCTTGTCGTAAAGACCCAGGAAGGAGTATGGGAATATCCCCGATTCGCAACGATCACAAGCGGGAGCATCGGCTTTCAGGCAGGCGTTCAGTCGGCGGACGTGATTCTTTTCC
>JAUNSU010000043.1 GCA_030539035.1 Planctomycetia bacterium | reverse complement strand
GTTCACGGATCTCTGTAAACTTTTTTTGAAATTCAGAATGAATCGCAAGTCCGGACGGAACGCTGTTTTTCATATTGATCTCCTTTTACCGCATAAGGTCGAGGATCTTTTTAATATCATTGTCAACAGAAACCGGATGATTGGCGAACGGGGCCGACTTGACTCCATGAGAGCCGAGGACCTCTTTGAAGAACTTCGCGTTGGTTCCGTGATAGGCGACCGTCGCGTTGGGATCCTTCAGCTGATATCCGGTAAGAACGCAAACGACCCGTTCGTCTTTTCCGATCACTCCTTCTTCAACCAGCTTTTTGGCCCCGGCGACACTTGCGGCGCTGGCCGGTTCGCAGCCGAATCCGCTGGCCCCGATCTGCGCCTTGGCATCCAGTATTTCCTGCTCCGATACCGAACGGACTACTCCATTGCAGAAATCAAGTGCCCGAAGACATTTAACAAGATTGACCGGACGATTGATCTCGATTGCGCTTGCGATTGTGGACGCATGCCGTCCTTCTGCGGTCATCTGCTTAAAGAAGGCGTTGATCTTCTTCTTGTCGGGCCGTCCTCCGTTCCAACGGAGATTTTCCTGTTCAAAAAGCCGATAAAGCGTATCCGCTCCCGACGCGTTAATCACGGCAAGCCGCGGAACTTTTTTGATCAGACCGAGTTTGTGAAGTTCGATAAACGCTTTTCCAAAAGAACTCGAATTTCCGAGATTGCCGCCGGGAACGATGATCCAGTCGGGAACATTCCAGCGAAGGGCTTCCAGAACGCGGAACATGATCGTTTTTTGTCCTTCGAGACGGAAAGGATTGACACTGTTGAGCAGATAGATCCCCAGCTTACGGGACACTTCCTGAACCCGCGCCATTGCGTCGTCGAAATCTCCATGGATCTGAACCGTTCGCGCGCCGTAATCAAGAGCTTGCGACAGTTTACCGTAGGCAATTTTTCCATCGCCGATAAAGATCACGCAATTCATCAATTTGGTTGCCGCGCAGTAAATTGCGAGAGACGCGCTGGTGTTGCCCGTCGAGGCGCAGACTGCCTGCTTGGCTCCAACCAATGTTCCATGGGTCATTCCGGCCGACATTCCGTTGTCCTTGAACGATCCGGACGGATTTAATCCTTCGTATTGAAGATAAAGGGATTTCGGATCCAGACCGACATAAGGAGCAACACCAAACGCCTGTTGAAGAATAGTCTGTCCTTCGCCAATGGATACGCATTTTTCAAGCGGCGCGAAAGGAAGCAGTTCCTGAAATCTCCATACACCGCTGAAGCGCTGAAGAATATTTCTTTCCTTCCAGTATTTTTCGAAATGCTTTAAATTCTTCGGAACGGGAAGTTTGTCCCATTCGTAATCTGCGTCCAAAAGACTTCCGCACTTCGGACAATAATGGTGCACTTCCGTAATATCATAAGTCGCTCCGCAGTCGGGATTGATGCACCGTTGAAAGGCAAGCGATGTTCTTTTCGGTTGGGAACTCTTTTTTACTCGTGTTTCTGTTTTTTTCATTTTACAATTTCCGTTGTCCATCAATTTCTTTGAGAACGATTTTCTTTTTTCTTTATATTTAACCGGATCAGATTTTATTTGCCGGATCGGTATCTCTTGTTGAATTTACTTTATTTACCGAATCCGGTTTGGTTTATCTGATCGATTATTGTGCTTCCAAAATCGAAAACCGGATCAATACGATTATTCCTAATTCATAAAGATCCGGCCTTTCCGGTTTTCCTGGACGATCTGCTTTTCAGAACAATCCGGTTCGATGCTAAAAGCATAAATCGGACTTGTTCTTTCGAATACCCGCAATTTATTTTTTGTCGACCGGTTTATCGGCGGCTTTAGGGGCGGCTTTGTCGGCCGGTTTATCTGCGGCTTTGGTATCCGGATTCAATGAGAACTCATTGACGATTTTTGATTCTTTATCTTTGGGAGGCGCAAGAGGAGCTTTCGCATCAGGAGAAAGGATCGATTTTTCGTCTTTTTTCTCAGGCGCTTTCGGTGCGGGCAACTCTGCATATTTTTTCGCGATTTTTTTGTAATATTCGGCAGTAATCGGTTCCGCAAGATTCTTAATTCTGTTTTCCGCCGGTTTTACATAGGGAGTTGCGGAACAGGCGGATTTGATCTTCTCATAGAGAGAAACGGCGGATTTGAGTGTACTTTCAACGCTTGCTTCCTCTTTTGTGATCGAAGCGAGATATTCCGTTGTAATTCCGGCTCCATAGAGAGCGCGGGCAAGGACATCAGAGGCATCTCCGCTCTGGTTGGCGACTTCATTATAGATCGACAATGCTTTTTCAAGAGTTGCTTTGGGATCTCCGGGAGTGCTCGCAAGCTCCAGAGGGGCGGAATTACCGGAGAATCGGATCCGGATCTCCGAGATTCCGCGCTTTGCATAGGAGTCCGCGGCGGCCAGTTGAAGAAGCGGTTTGGAGGCTTTGTCGGAAGAATTCTCCAACGCTTCAAAGGGAGCCGGATCCGGCGCACCGGTGATTCCCAGCATTGTTCCGTTCATTGCGGTATAATAAGCCTCATCGACTTTGTTCTGCGCCGCTGCCCCGTCTTTTCGAAATCGGAAAGCAAATATTACGGCAACAACCAGAAGAATGGCGATCAATGCGGTTTTTACAAGCGTATCCTGATTGTCCTTAAAATACTGGATCGTTTTAAGGCAAATAAGTTCGAGATCGTTTTTTCCGCGTTCCTGTTTGGAAGTATTTTTCATTGTAAATGAACCCTTTATTGTTGTAAAACCGGCATTTTTATCCAAATTCGGATCTATCCGAATAAAATTTCCTCTGTTCCTTCAGAATTCCATTTTCTTTACGATCGAAAATTTTCCTCTCCGGATTCAAGGCAATTATGGAAGCAACGCCGCAGACGTCCGCTGCAATTTCCACTTCTATCCCGTTCTGTCGTCGACGGAAAACAAAGTATTTGCATACGATTCAACATTTTAATCTTAATATTATAAACGATTACCGGGGAAGGTGTCAAGGTCATCCGGTCCAATTTTTAACCGGATTGGAGTGATTTTTAACCGATTTTAAAGATCAGGGAAACAAAAAACCCGTTTGGAGTTGAGATCCAAACGGGCCAATCGAGTTTTTTTCCTCGCTAAAGGAAGCAAGGCGGAGGACAAGGGACTCGAACCCTCAACCGGCAAGCCGGCACCTGATTTCGAGTCAGGCTGCTAACCATTCGCGTATCCTCCTTGGGTTTATGCGGTTTTTTCCTCTGTTTTTTCCTGAAAAAAGGAATTTTCAGCGACAAAAACAGCATAGATTAAAAATTCTACCTTAAAAGTGAAGATTGACAAGCCCCCGTCAACCGGGTTGCATTCCATTTTTGCCCTATGTGATAAAACAGATAAAATAAAAAAAATATATTAGCCCCCTTTTTTTAATTCCCTGATCTTTCCAAGGATCCAACGAAGATTTAAAAGGGGGATTGCCGATAAATACCAAAAGGTCTATTCTTAATGAACAGATAATATTGATGAGGAAAAGTTTTGAGGAAAGATAATGGAGCTTAAAGAACAAATACAGCCGTTTGCGTCGATTCCGGATGTCCGGGCATGGTACCCGTCCGAGTCGATCGTCGCCGCAGAAAAAGCGATTTATTCCTGCCTGGATCGCGCAGACGGCATTGCACTGGTTTTTGGGGAAAGCGGACTCGGAAAAACCCTCCTATTCCAATATCTCGCGGAAAATTTCGATTCGGATGATCAGGTGATCGTATCGCGGACAAGAATCGATTCCGGCGCTTCTTTTCTTCAGCAGATCTTATACAGTTTGGATCAAACATGGTGCGGCTGCAATGAAAATGAAATGCGCCTTTTACTTCACGATTATCTCCGGCGGACAAATTATCATCGTTTGATCCTCCTTTTGGATGAAGCGCAGACCTTTCGATACTCCGTTTTCGAAGAGATCCGGTCGCTCCTTGATCTCAATGAAGATAATTGGGCCAAAGTACGGGTCGCTCTTGCGGGAACATCCAAGCTGGAAATGCGATTTACCGAACGAAAATTGTCCTCCTTCCAGCAAAGAGTGGTCTCCCGAAATTGGCTGGAACCGTTTTCGACCAAAGAGACAGGTGAGTATTTGGAACAGGAAGGAATGAGGATCGGAATGTTCTCGTCCGAACTGCTCTTTACAGAAGAGGCGAAAAAGCGGATCCATAAATATTCGGAAGGAATCCCGCGCGTGATCAATCAAATCGCCTCCTGCACCATTCGTCTTTTAATGCGAAAGGCCGGTGTTCATGGTGCGATGGTTGATGAAGATCTTGTGCAGGAAGCCTGGTCGAATCTTCAGCAGATCCCCCTGGAATCGATCCAACCGAAAGAAGCTGCGGACTGCGGAAACACCAGTTCTGCCGCCGGAAATGAATCTGTTGTGGAATTTGGATCGCTTGATGAAGAATTCGATGATCCTGATCAAAAAATCGTCTCTTCTTTTGAACCGATCCAATCGGCGGAAAAAATAGAGGCGGAAGATGGAAAAGTATTTGCCGAACAGGAATCCCCCATTTCCTCTTTCGAAGAAACCGGATCTTTTTCCTGGGATTCTTCTTCCTCGGAAGAATTTTCCAAAATGGAGCCCTGTGAAGGATGTATTCCCGTTAATTTCTCTTCCGGCGAGTTAAAAACAGAGCGTAAAAGCGCGGTGGAAGAAGCGTTTCCGCAAGAAGAATTGAATCATCTTTACGGACCGCAGGTTTCTGCAAAGCGAATGATGAATTCCGATGATTATATGGAAGAACTGCGCCTTTTACAGGGAGAGATCTCTTCTGAAGTCGAAATCATAAAGGAGATCCGGGACATTAACGGACAATTAAACAATGTCCATTCCACTGCGTTTGAACGGGCCAAAAAGGCCGCTCCCAAAAATCGGAAAAACCAAAAAGTGGATGTCAATATCTGGTCCTCCCTGAACAAGGCTCAGAAAAAGACCGGTAAATAAAAAACTCAAACCGTAAATAACCGATTTTGAAACCACGGATTTCACGGATTTTTTTGGGGGAAAACACGTTTTCATCAAAAATATCAGCACCGAATCTTTATATTGAATCTTTATATTGAATTCATCCGTGTTTATCCGTGTCATCCGTGGTTTCAAACAAAAATCTGTTTACAGTTTAAGTAAAAAACTGTACTTTCTCCGATTTTATGCAGTTGGAACTTTCCTTATGGACGCTGGCATATCGGCAATATTTTTTGCACTGCAGGGCGTCGCATATGAGAGGATCGTATACCCGGGGTGCCGGTCGCTTCGCACCCCGAAGGGAGATACTGCCAACGAAGAAAGCGACCAACGGGAGCGATAATTTGTTGATCGCGCGGAAGCGTGTACTGGGAGCGGCGCCTCGCCGCCCGGGCCTTTTTTATTGATCCGAATGATATTACAGGGATTGCCGGGATCTTATTCTTCCAGAATTTTTCCGATTCGATAGCGAAGATCATCGATTTTCTTCGGATCGGAAAGGATGCTGGTCGAAATTCGGCCCGGCGCGGAAGGAATCGGAACCAAATCCAGAGCTTCCTTCATTAAATCCTTCTGTTTTTTCAGACGGGAAGGCCGTTTTTCCTTCTGGATTTTTGCTTTTAAGATCGTAAACCAATCGGCATCTTCGACGCCTTCTCTTGCCTGTTCCAACCGAATGGAACTGAGGACGTTCTGATCGAGTCCGATCGCCCGGCCGGGATAGACGATATATCCATCGCCGTTCGGATAGCGGACATAATAATGAACGCCGGGCCGATCCGATTGCGGAATGTAAACATGAGATCCGTAGTCGAACGGATTGTATGTATACCAGCTCGCTCCCCAGAATTCATAAGCGTCTGCACCGTATTGAACACACCACCAGGGAAGCAAACGTTCGACCGCACAGTAGGGAGTATCCAGACACATCTGTCCGTCGGTGGTCCACCAGATTCGTCCGCCGTTCTTTTTGATCGTTTGGATCTGATCCTTGGAGACGATTCCGTAATGTCCGATCCCCCATACATTCAGCGATCCGTCCCATTCGGGAATGTAATGCCAGGTACTTGAATAGATCGGAATTTTCGGATCGACTTCATGAATCATCGCGCAAAGAGCTTTCATCTGTTCTATGATCGTTTTTTGAGAATAGAACGGTTCGTCGGAGATATAAAGGACAAAGCGGTCCGCCCATCCCTTTTCTTTCATGTGATCCCACACCAGCTTGAGCTTGGCCTGATAGATCTTTTTGAATTTCGGATCCAGCTTGGAACGGTCCGCCTTCTCGTAGGGAAAATCGCCCGGATAAGGATGTACTTTTTCCTGATTTCGCGGCGGCATTCCCCATCCGAAAAGATAGAACGGACCGGGCAGATAAGTATTGCGAACGCCCCATTCATTGAAAAATCTTGCGGCGCAGCGGTCGAATTCCGTCCAGTCTGCACTGTATGTTTCCGTTTTCGGATCGTATTGGATCCTGGGATTTGCTCCCATCTGATCGGGCGCGATTCGTTTGGAAACGAGAAACTCGCGAACCTTTTCCGCCGCTTCGGCCGAACTGCCCAGATCAAAATAATTCTTTGGAATTCGGGCATCATAAATGGCGGTGTATTTTGGCCGATCGGGCAGTTCGAAATTCAGCACTTCAACTGTATAAGGAACAGTGATCTTTTCCCCGCCGGAAAGCGGATCCAGTTCGATCGTCCCTTCATAGATCCCCGGTTCTGTCTGTTTGCCGGTTTTGAAAAGGAGCCAAAGAGAGCGTGTTTGATCCGCTTCAAGAGGAAGGATTCCATATTTGCCGAAAGCGGCAAGTTTAAAGGAGTCGTTCTTTCCTTTTACCGTCTCCGTGATCTCGTCAAGAGATTCCGGACGGGCGGAAGTGTCCGCAATGGGAATGAGCGGATCCGGCCATAAACCGGGCCAGCTGTCGTTCTGAGAGGCCGATCGCGGGACCTTTCGAAAACAGGCCGGTTCTTTACTTTGGTAATATCCGGAAGGAAAATCGATCAGAACATATCCGACCGCGTTCAATTCCGGTTTCTCCAGCTTTTTCGCCGGATTGCCCCGAAGGACAGGTTCCTTGATCTTAATGGAAGAGAATTGATCTTTCTTGACCCGAAGCGCAATTTGCATCGATTCCGTTTCATTTTTCGCAAGAAAAACGGAAGCGGGCTTTTGAAAACGGATCCCCTGATCTGCGGATTCGAATGTTGTATCCGGAAAGACTTTAATGATTCCCGGAACCTGAAATGCTCCCGAAAAACCGCCGCCCGACGGCCCGCAGAAAGCCATTTCCGTTTCAACTAAAAAGACGCCGTCGTATCGAACGGTTCCTTCAGAAGGCGAAGTAAGATGAAGTTGAAGATATTCTGTATCCGGCGCGATATCAATGAATCCGGTGCCCATTGTCCAGCCGGATTTGCCCGCGGAAGGCGAGCCGATCGAGCCCATTCCGCCGCTTGAAAGCGATTTTTTCGCATTGTGCTGATGAATGTGAAGGGAATAATTCCCGGTTGGGGAATCGGTCGAGATCCAGTATCCGCAAAAGTATTTCGATCCCGGATTGACTTTAATCGTCTGCCGGAATCCGCGCCATTGGTTGGGAGCGTTCGGACCGACTTTCATTTCAATCGCTTTTTTGCCGAGAAGATCAAATTTTGGATCAACTACATTGTACTCGACATCTTTTTCCGCGTTGCTGTGCGGCCAATTTTCAAATCCGGAATCCATATTCCCGTTCTTAACGAGATTGTTCTTACTGATGAATTGCGGCAGCTGATCCTGTCCGGCAAGGAATTTGATCTTGTCGGGATCCGATTGATCGCCCTGCAGGGATGTTCCCGGAAAAGCCCCGTTCGCGTACTGCATTACCGCGGCGGGCCGATCTTCCTTTGCTTCTTTCGTATTCGATGAATTGGGCCGATCGATCAGAAGAAGATAATTCCAGGACAGACCTTTCAGTTCCGCATCGAAGAAAAGATGGTTGTTCCAGGAGTTCAGGGTGATCGGTTGATTCCGAAGATCGAAAAGAAGACAATTATCGGCCGTCAATTTCTTTCCCCAGCGGCGTTCGACCATTTTGGAATCGAACATGATCTGTTTTTTCGCCGTTTGAACGGAATTATTCTTGCAGCAGAGAAGGAAATATCGGGTATTGCTCTTGACCAAAGCGTTCGCGTCGAACGTGGAGGATCCAAATTCTCCCTTTGCCGAGGGATACCATGATTGATAAGGCGATGTTTTCGGAGAATCGACGGTCAGTTGATAAGATAAGGATTCGGAATCGACGGGACTGATCATTTTGAGATCAACGGAATCGAACCATGCGGTTCCAGTTCCGCGCAGGACAGTTCCGAGAGCCGCAGTATAGGCTCCTTCGGGAACAGTGAATTCGCCCGTGATCTTTTTCCAGTCGAATGTCCCGGAATTGTTCGTGTAATGAACGGACGACATGATCGATTTCTCTTTGGTTCCGATATGCAGATACCATCCGCAGGTTCCCTTGACGTTTTCTGCGCGAACATAAGCGGTAAAGAGATATTTTTTACCGGATACGACAGGAATCCCATATTGCCGGGCGGCGATCCAGGACGGGGCCGCGCCGGGCGCAACGACTGTCTTAATGCACTTTTTGCCCGATTGAGGATTCTCATCGGACCAGAATATTTGATGTTTATCGCCGCTTTTATCCAGATTCCAGAAATCGGGATTGCTTTTGCCCTCTTCGAATCCTGTATTCGACAGTTTATGAACACCGGAGAGCCAATCCGGAACGATCCAGGCCTGCGGATTATCATAATAGAGGGAATAGGAGACCGTTTTTCCCGCTTCACAGTTGACGGGAATCAAAAGAAAAGATCCTTCTTGAATGGATCCCTGATGAAATTCGAGTCCCTTTTGATTCTGTATATTAAAAATGAGTTCTTTTCCGTTCTGATCGCAAAGGCGCAATGCGCGCGCTTCTTCTCCGACCAGGGGAAGAGCATCTTTCTTCAAATTTGAAGAGGATCCGGCGATCGGAAGTTCGATCTTTTTTTCTTCCCAATTCTCTTTTGTCTTATTGGTAATTTTGAAATCAATTCGTTTTTTCCAGTATCCGGTCCCGTCCATTGCAAGGGGCCTGATCCAGGAAGTGAGTTCCTGCGGAGTGATTTCTTCTCCGAAAAGGATCTGCGAAGACCCGAAAATGGAAAACAGAAAAATTAAAAACAAAGAAACATTCGATTTTTTCATACAGTTCACCTATATTTTCGTAGGACCCGATTAAGGGAGATCATGAACGATCATTTTGGGGGATCAATGGAACAAACGGACAAAACAGAAAGCGTTCTTTTGTTCCCATTACGGACAGTAAACAGAAATTTTATCGGATCCGCAATCCTTTGTCAAGTCTTTTCCTTTTGCAACTTCAGGGCGCTGCTGTTGGGAGGGTTCGTTGACCCGGGGTGCCGGTCGCTTCGCTCCCTTGCCCCGGGCTGGAATGCGCTGGGCTTTCAGCCCGCAGGATTCGGGCACAATATCTAAAATATATCATTGGTATTTGCCGAAATACCGTATTACTTCACCCGGTTGGAATCACCGAAAATCAGCGCCCCGAAAGGGGCAGTGCCTTCCAGCCCGGGGCAGAGCACAAACATGAAATGTTTGTGCGGCACCCCGGGTCAACGTACCCCAAAAAGCAGCGCGCTGTAAGCGCAGTGCAAAATAACAAGGATACAGAAAAAGCAACCGAACGCAAGCCCGTAATGAAGGGAGCGAAGCGACCGGAATTAGGTAACTTATAATTAGTGATTAGCGGGGATCAGCGCCTCCGGCGCTTGGTTAATGGGTGTTCATTTTTTTAAAAAACTCCACGTCTATCGCGGAGGGCGGCGTTGCCGCCGGGTGCCCGTCTTTATTCGGTATCGGTGTTTTCATCGCTTCCCCGGTTTAATGGGAGATTGTGTTTTTTAGAGAATTTAACTTTCCTTTTGCAGCGCCCTATAGTAGGGCAGTGCAAAAATATTGCCGACATTCCAGCGTCCATAAGGAAAGTTCCAATCGCATAAAATTGGGGAAAGCAGAGTTTTTTGGAAAAAATAAAAATATTTTTATTTTTTTGCAAGGTTTTCTTCTCCGAAATTTATATATATAATAGAAGGGAAGGGGATTTTCAGGAAAACCTATGCAAAAGAATGAAACTGTACAAAATTTAACACGGGACAAAGCGGCCGAGATGTTTCTTCAGCATTTCGACTTCGTCCGTCTGATCGCGTTTCATTCTTCGCCTGCCCGGCACCTCCAGGAAGATATTATTCACGATGTCTTTATCGAATTCGTCGATAATGCGGAAAAATGGAAGATCGGCCCCGACGGACCTCGCCCTCTGCTCAGAACGATCGTCCGAAATATCTCTCTTCAGCACTGGCGAACCTGGGTCCGATCTCAGCCGGAATTTCTCCAGAAGCTGGCGGGACAAGTTTGGCCCGATCAAAATGAGAATACGATCCCGGAAAACAGCGATCTTCAAAATCAGATCGATGCCCTGAATCTTTGTATGAACCATCTCTCTCCGGAAAATAAACGTTTGATCGAGCTCTTTTACTATCACGATTTAACGGCCGATGAGATCAGCCGGACTTTGAACAAAAAATCGTCAACGATCTATTCCCTTCTGAGCCGTTTGAGAATGAGTTTACAAAATTGCATCGAGAGAAAACTCCGTAAAGGAGGATCTCATGAACAATAATCCCGATCCTCACATTCTGATCGGAAAATACGTTTCCGGTTCATTATCGAAATCCGAAGCGGAAGATCTTTCACGCATGATCGAAAAGAAGCCGGAAATCGCGGAACAGATCCGATCCAACTTCTTCACCGATTTTCTCCTGAATCGAAAGTTCACGATCGATCGGGAAGAACACAACGCGTTTGATTCGCCCTTCGATCAGAATCGTTCGAATTTTGAGGATCTTATTCCCTGGGAAAAAGAAGAATCGGAACCGATCCGAATTTCTCCGCCGGAAGAGCCTCCGAAAAGAAATCTCTTGATTCGAATACTGCACAAATGGTCCGAATACGACAGGGAAAAACGAAATCAAACGACCCGATCCGCTCCAACGGTTTACGGGAAAAAAACCAATTTCTTCTTTCTGATCTGGTTGATCGCCTTTATTTCCTTTATCACTTGGCTTTCCCTGAATGGATCGAATAAAAAAGAAAAAAACTATGTTCCTGTTTTCGTTTCTCTCGGGCAAATCCAAAATCTGGTCGATGTCGAATGGCCGGAAAACTCGATTCCATACAAAAACGGACAGCATTTGGGAAGCGGGCGTTTTTCCCTGAATAAAGGGATTATGCAAGTCCAGCTCGCAAACGGCGCGGAGGTCTATCTGGAAGGGCCCGGCGAGTATCTCTTTATCAATCAGGACAGCTGCTATTGCGATCAGGGCAAGATCAGCGCGCACGTTCCGCCTTCTGCAAAAGGTTTTCAGATTGCTTCTCCCTTCGGGACCTTTATCGATCGCGGAACGGAATTTTACCTCGTCGTCAATAAGAAACAAGCGCAGATGGGCGTGGTCAAGGGAAAAGTCGATTTCGTTTTCGAAAAAAATGATCCTCATCCGCTCATCCAGGGAGAAGAAATTCAGCTGAAGGAAGATCAGCCGCTCGCGAAGACAGCGTCCGACCCGAAGCAGTTTATGAATCAGGATCGATTTCTTCCTGTTTTAATGGACTTCACGGCACGTCAAAAGAAGATCAAAGAGGAAAAAGAGATCTTGTGGAATACGAATCCGAATCTTCTGGTTCATTTCGATCTGGATCGGGAAGGATCATCTCCGGTTCTGAATACGGCCGCACACGGCAAAGATCAGATTCCGCAGGGGAATTTGATCGGAACGGCAAGCGCGGAGGGATCTCTTTTCGGAACAAAGTCGATCCGTTTTCCCGCAGGCGCATCGATTCGGACCGCCGTCCCCGGCAAATACAGAAGCTTGACTTTAATGGCAAGTATCAAGATCGGACAGCTTCCCAATATGGCGAATGTGCTTTTTTGCGGTGAAAACCTCGACTCACAGCCGGGGATCTTTCTTTGGCAGATCGCACAGGACAATTTCCTTCAGCTGCAGATCTCCAGTAAAAATTCGAAGATTCATCAGCTCTTCGATTCCCCGATCTGTTTTTCCCGAAAGAATTGGGGGACCTGGGTCAATGTTGCTGTCGTGATCGACGCGGAGAGCAAAACGGTGTCCCATTATCTTGACGGAGAAAGAATCGCATCGGTCCCATGGAATTCCCCTTCGGATCTGAGTATCGGAAATGCGACGATCGGAAACGCGGTCCGTCGAACGATGAAAAACGAGTATCATCTCGGATGTCCCATGAAAAATTTTATGATCTTTGATAAAGCTCTGTCGGAATCGGAGATCAAGCAGTATATCGTTCCCTGAAACCTGTTAAGCGGCGAAGAACACAAATACGCCCCTGAACAAAGGAGAAAAAATGAAAAAGCACGGATTTACCCTTGTGGAATTACTGGTCGTAATCGCGATCATTGGAATCTTGATCGGTCTGCTCTTGCCCGCTGTTCAGGCGGCGCGGGAAGCAGCCCGGCGTATGCAGTGTGTCAATAATCTGAAGCAGTTCGGATTGGCGGTTCATAATTTTCACGATATCCGTGCCGGAATCCCTCCGGCGGGCGTTGGGCAAAACGCGTCCCGGGCTTCTTTTTGGGTTTTAATCCTCCCCTATATGGAACAGCAAAATATCTTTGATCTCGTTTCCAATAAAACCGCCAAGTTCAAAAACAATGTAAACAATAACAGTTTCTGGAACACACTTTCGGAGGAAGAGCGGCGATCATTGACCGTGGACGGTTTCTTCTGTCCTTCCCGTCGGGCACCAACCTATCTTGAAGGAAATGCCCCGAATAATGGACAGGGCGGATACTGGGGGCCGCAGGGCGATTACGCGTTTGTGATCGGTACAAAAAGAATCAACTCAGGTACATGGTTTACGATCCAATGGAAAGAATCAACCGGTACGAACGCGATTGATACGGCAACCATCGGACCGATTCGACTGGCAAAACGAACAACCGAAAGTGATTCCTCTTCCTGGTATCCGCGTGATAATATGGCCTGGTGGCAGGACGGCACCTCCAATCAGATCATTATCGGAGAAAAATTCATACCGCAGGATTACATTGGAAAATGCGACCGGTTCGAAACGGACAGCAGAGGGGCCTATTGTCTCGATTGTTCCATGTATACGCTTGGGGACCACTGGACCGGACATGCCGTTTCCCGATCCATGTTTTCCTGTTTCGCGAACAGTCCGAACGATTATCGGTTTAACACAACGACAATGGTAAGCGAAACCTGGTATGCAGATGGCAATGACCAGCCGCATTGGGGAGGAACACACGCAGGCGTTGCCAACTTCCTCCTGGGCGACGGCAGTGTAAGGGCATTTGCCAACACAACCCCGACTGGATATCTTTACAAATACGCAACGGATGAAGCCGCGGGAAAAACGACCAGCAGCATTATCGGGCGATTGGGCCATGTCTGCGACGGAAACCCGATCCCGAACTTATAATTTGTGAGGTGTATGCAAGTCCGTAATGAAGTGAGCGAAGCGAACGGAATTAGGGAATAAATCGGGAATAAACTTGCCGGGATTATCAAATTTCCGGCATTATTTTTTATCGCGCAGCGGCGCGGCGGGCGCAGCGGATTTTTTGAAAGGTCGGGTTCTGTGAAGTAGTATGTTTGTGATTCGAACTCTTTACAAAGATCTTTGTTTTACTCTTTTTTATTGTGCCGCATCTCCGATGCTCTTGGATTGTGAGGTCTATACCCCATGCTTGCGCATGGGGTTATGCATGGTATCGCATCTTCGATGCTGGTCTTTCGGCCGCTCTGTAATGGGTAAAAATTTCTAAAAGAACAAACCTCCCATTAACCCGGGCGGCGAGGCGCCGTTCCCAGTTCGCGCTGCCGCGCGATTGCCGGGGATCCGCTCCCGTTGGTCGCGGATTTACCGGTTGTTTTTTTGCACTGCGCTTACAGCGTGCTGCTGTTGGGGGGGTCATTGACCCGGGGTGCTGGTCGCTTCGCTCCCTTGCCCCGGGCTGGAAGGCACTGCCCCTATCGGGGCGCTGATTATTGACAATTCCAGGCGAGTGAAATAACAGTGTCTCATTTCCCTGGTTAATGGGGGTTTATCTCTATTGGAAATTTTTACCGCTTCACAAATCGGAGGCGCACCCGTCGATCCCGCTTATCACTCATTCTCCGGCACTTCACTTGACAAATCATAATAGTGCATTATAATACACTTAACGTTGATATTTATATATTAAAGGCATTATATTGCACTTATCGAGAGAGGTGAAATCAATGAAAATAGAAGAAAATCATCTTCCTCAAACAGTTTTGGAAGAATTGGGATTGCGATTGGCTCAATATCGAATCTCGGCCAATATTACACAAGCGGCTTTAAGTGAACGTTCCGGACTTTCCCTGCGGACCGTTAAAAATATCGAGTCGGGCAAAGACTTTCAGGTCTCCAGTTTGATTCAATTTTTACGTGAACTCGGACTCGCCTCTCGTATGGATCTGCTTGTTCCGGACTTGATCCGATCTCCTGTCGAACAGATCAAGGAAAAACGTAAAACCAGAAAACGCGTTTCTTCTCCCCGCAAAAAAAAATCTCCTAATACTGTATGGAAATGGGGGGATGAAAAATGACTGCCCTTGCAAAAGTTAATTTGTGGGGAACCACGATCGGCGTCATTTCTTTGGAAGATGGAGATCGAGTCGTCCGTTTTCAATACACTCCGGATTTTGTGCCAAGCGGAATTGAAGCGGCGCCGCTGACCATGCCGCTTTCGAACAGGATCTATTCCTTTCCGGAACTGTCTCAAGAAGGATTTCGAGGCTTGCCCGGCCTGTTGATTGATTCCCTGCCGGATAAATTCGGAAACGCGTTGATTCAGAACTGGCTTGCCCGGCAGGGACGGACTGATGATTCTTTTAACGTGATTGAACGGCTCTGCTATACAGGATCCCGCGGAATGGGAGCACTGGAATACGAGCCCGCAATGAGACAGGAATCGAATCGATCGGAAAAAATCAATATTGAACATCTTGTTGAATTGGCGCGGGAAGTATTGACATCACGTGAAAAGCTTTCCGCTTCCTTCCGCAAAAATCGCAGAACGGCGGCGATAAACGATATTCTTCGAGTCGGAACCTCGGCGGGCGGCGCTCGCGCAAAAGCGGTGATCGCCTGGAATCCTGAGACAAATGAAATCCGATCCGGACAAACGATCATTCCGAAAGGCTTCGAACATTGGCTCCTTAAATTTGATGGAATGGATAATAACAAAGATCGTGAACTTCTGGCCGATCCGAAAGGATACGGAAAGATCGAATTCGCCTATTATCTAATGGCAGTCGATTGCGGAATCGAAATGAGCGAGTGCCGATTGTTTACGGAGGGAAATCGAAGCCACTTTATGACCCGACGTTTTGATC
The DNA here is from genome assembly GCA_030539035.1 of Planctomycetia bacterium. Taxonomy (GTDB): domain Bacteria; phylum Planctomycetota; class Planctomycetia; order Pirellulales; family Thermoguttaceae; genus JAUNBG01. The sequence continues at coordinate 15,272 of JAUNSU010000043.1, read as the reverse complement.
GTCTTCCCGACGGGGGAAAACTGCATTATCAGTCTCTTGCGGCAATGGCCCATCTGGATTATTCCATGCCGGGCACTGCAAGCTATGAACAGGTTTTCGGAATATTTCGTCTGCTTGGTTTTTCGCATTCGGAATCGAGTCAGTTTTTCCGTCGCATGGTCTTTAACATAATTGCCCGTAATCAGGACGATCATGTCAAAAATATCGGATTTTTAATGGACCGTACCGGTCGTTGGACATTGGCTCCTGCTTTCGATGTTACCTATAATTACCAACCGACCGGGCAATGGACGGCATCCCATCAAATGACATTGAACGGTAAACGAAGCGGATTTGATCTGACCGATTTTCAAGCCTGTGCCAAAACAGCGCAGTTGAAACGAGGCGAATGGAAAAAGATCATTCATGAAGTTTATTGCATTGTTCGCAAATGGCCGGAATACGCGAATCAGGCGGCAGTGTCTGATGCCAAACAAAATAAAATCGCGAAGACACTCTATTTAAAACCATTTGAAAAATTAAGTTGAAAATTCACTGCTGCCCGAAGTCTTAAGATTTCCGGCATCATTTTTTATCGCGCAGCGGCGCGGCGGACGCGGAGGATCTTTTGAAATATCCTGCCTTGTGATGTAATAACGCAGATTTTTTATTTGTGTGGTTTGTTCCTTTTTTATATTTCTCATGAAATACTTTAATTTGAACTAAAAATATATTTCCCTTCCAATCGAAAACATTTCACTTAACAGAGTTCGAAATCGAATTCCCTCTCTGCGCCACTGCGAGATAAAAAAATAATGTGTGTTCGGTCAATAAATATTGATGCCGGGCAAACAAAACAAAATATCCGGAAATGGAATTGTTCGGTTATTTCCCTAATTCCGTTCGCTTACGCTCACTCCATTACGGGCTTGCGGCGCCTGCAATCCCGGCCTCCACTTTCCCCGGGTTTCGCAAAAACATTCTTTTTTCAAAGGCCCATCCGCAATAAAAAGGGGAGCTGGGACAACTGAGACGACTGGGGCAGCTGGAATCATAGGATCAGCGGTTCTTTTTGCACTGCGCTTACAGCGCGCTGCTGTTGGGGATTCGTTGACCCGGGGTGCCGGTCGCTTCGCTCCCTTGCCCCGGGCTGGAAGGCACTGCCCCTGTCGGGGCGCCGTTTATTGGCATTTCCAATCGGGTTAAGTAATAGTGTCCGTTCCAACGAGGTTAATGGATATTTGCGTTTTAGGGAATATATTACTGTGTTCACTTGTGCGCATCCGAAAAAGCTCCGCAACGATTTTAGGGAGTTTACATTGCTCGGGGCGGCCAAGATGACCGCCCTCCGTATGCGGCTTTGCCGCTGATCCCCGCTAATCACTAATCCCTAATAAAGGCCCATCCGTGGTTATCCGTGAACATCCGTGGTTTAAAAAAGAGCCAAGCCGAGCAACACACAATTTTTTCAAAAAACCAGCCAAAATAATCATCTGCGGTTTCCGAACAAGGTTCCGATCCGTCAAAAGGCCCTCTGCGTACATCAGCGTACATCAGCGGTTCTTTTTGCACTGCGCTTACAGCGCGCTGCTGTTGGGGGGTCATTGACCCGGGGTGCCGTTCGCTTCGCTCACTCCATTACGGGCTTGCGGCAGCGCCGTTGATTAAAAAAAGGGCGAGTAAAACTCGCCCCTTCCTTTCACGGAATTTAATCACTCATCGCAGATTCCAGGTTTCTTTTTTCACGCGGGAATCAGTTTTTTTCGGAGAGAAGAACCGGGGCTGAAGCTGCTCATTTCTTCCTGTTCATTAAAATCGTTCTCTCTGAGTTCTCCGCGCAAGATGGAAATGTCCGAAAGGGTCTCAATGCCAATGCGAACCTTGTTTCCAGTGATACGGGTAACCGTAATGCGAATGTCGTCGCCAATGCAGAGGGTTTCCCCCTCTTTTCGTGATAATACCAACATGATTGCACTCCTTTGCATTTAGAATATGTTGTTTATAATTTTGGGACCTTCACAAGAAGATCCCGATGATCTTTTCTTTACAGTTCGACATTGCAGATCGTGGAATCTTCCAGATTAACCTGCTGATATCTTTCGCCGCCAGGTCCGTAAAACAGGACCCGATTTTTATCTTTTTCCCAAATAGCGGAAAACTTTACCGTTCGGGGACCATGGAGGCAGAACATCATTCCGCAGCCATTTCCATTGGATTTACGAATCACCGTTTCCGTCGTCGGAAACGTGTTTGGTAACAGTTCGTAATTATTACATATTGTACGGTAAACAAACAGTTGTAAATCATCCAATGTTTCTATGGAGTTAATATTACTGATAACCATAATGTAAAAAACCTGAAGAATAAAAAAATGGGGTAATGATTCCAGAGGGACAACAATACAACATCAAAAGCATGCGAAAGAAGGGAAATCAAGAAGCGCAACGGAAAATAAAATGGTATCGAAAAATAACTTTTGGGAATACGCCGCTTGATATATGTTTATCTATGTGAAATACATGGTTTACATGCTTATGATAATATAAATATCGTCCGTAAAATAGGCAAACTTCTGTTAAAATAGAGATTTTTAACGCAGAGATCCGCTTTACCAGTTTGCGTATTCGTTATAATCTTACGAACGATGTAAACAGAGAATGGTAATGTCGTCTTTCTGATCCGGCGCACTGAAATTCTGGAACACATTGATCATGATCGGAATGTATTCGTGCACGTTTTCCTCGCGGAGTGAATAAAGCAATTCTTTAAACCGGTCAACACCAAAACGCTCGCCTTGCTTGTTCGTCAAATCGATCACCCCATCCGTATGGACAAAAAGAGTGTCGCCGGGATTCAGATGCGATGTTTCCGTGAAATAAGTCGAAGCTTTCATCACCCCGACCAACGGCTGCTGGGTTGTTCGAAATTCACTGAGGGTCCCGTCTTTCTGGAGGACTTGCGGCGGATTATGGCCCGCGTTTGTACAACGGATTTCGCCTGTCCTGAAATTATAAAACGCCATAAAAAGAGTAAGAAACATCTTGGTTTTATTGCCCATTTCGAGAGCCTGATTGACTTCGGAAACGATCTCGGCCGGTGAATGATAATTATGCTTGAAAAGACGGATCATCGTTTTCACTGCAACCATAATCATTGCCGCCGTAATTCCTTTTCCGGACACATCGCCGACCGCAATGGCGATCGTATCGTCGTCCACTTTCCAGAAATCGAAGAAGTCTCCGGCAACTTCCCGTGCGGGAATAAGAACCGCATCGAGATGGAAAGATTTATCCTTGAAAAAGGAAAGTTTATCGGGCAAGAAGGTCCCTTGAATTTCCCGGGCAGCCCGGAGATTCCCCTCCATAATGATTCGCTGTCCCTGCTCTTCCCGAATTTTTGTGATCTGAACCTTTAAACTGTCGACCATGGCGTTGAAATTTTTGAACAGGTTCGCGATCTCTCCTTTTTTCTCGCCGAAAGGATTTTTCGCTTTCACGTCAAGATTTCCCTGGGAGACAAGGTTGGCAACACGGGAGATCTCTCCCAACGGAGAGAAAATCCTTCGAAAACCGTTGACAACCAGAGCACTCAAAAGGAAAATAAAAAGGATCCCGCCGCCCCAGATATACGCAAGTTTCTTGTAAAGCTGGAAGAATAATTCCTCCTCGTTAAAGGTAACAACAAGCGTATAGTCGGTGTTGTCCCGTATCGGCGTACAGACAAACCAGATCGCTTGTCTGTTTTTGGCGGTTCCATCCTCGGAAGGAAAGAGCTGAAAATTCTCGATCCGAAAGGAATCGTTCAGTCCATTAAAGAACTGATCCATTTTGGGAAAAAGATCTTTCCGTTCCAGTTCTGAAAGAAAGGAATAGATATTATGCCGGGAAATATGTCCTTTGATTGTATGATAGATGAACTTTCCATTGCCCGCGAGAATGAAAAAATTGCCCCGATAATTCTTTTTCGCGAAAAAGGCTTCGAGATCTGCATTACTGAACAGCTCGTCGACTTTAACAAACGCGGAAAGAACGCCCGCGAAATTACCCTTGAAATAGAAGGGAATCGCGTAAGCACAGACTCGTGTATGGGTCAAATCGCCAAAAAAAGGATCGCTCCAAATGCTCTTTCCGGAAATTCGGGCCAAGTGATACCAATCACGATACATATAGCATTCGTCGTTGAAATTGGTATAAAGAAATCGGGTTTTCAGTCCTCTGTAAACAAGGGGACAATAGTGATCGGGAATTTTATTTCCTTTGAGCTGGTTGAAATGGTTTTCCAGTTCGTATCCGGAAAATTCTCCTTTTTGCAATTTCTTTAAGAATTCGGGATCATAAGCGATCACCAGAGCCTGGATGGCGGGTATTGTTCCAAGCGCATTTTCAAGATAGGAAGATGCTTTTGCGGAAGGAGTTCGAAGGGTATCGGCAATGACCCCTACCTGTCGGACGATTTCATCGATTTTGGATCGGATTTCTCCTGCGTGGTTTTCGGCCATTTCGTCGAGTTCTTCACGGGTATTTCTAATTCCTGTACGCAATGTCCACCAGGAGTAGACTGTCAACGCGGCGCCAAGAGTAAGGATAAGGGGCGCCAATACCAGGAAAAGCATCTTTAATCGCGACATGATTGTTTTTCCTTATTGATTCGTTCAAGGGTAGGTGAAAGCAAGACTGGATAAAAGAATTTCCGGTAGTCTGCGCCCTGCTTGGCATCGAGTATTTTGGATTCGGTCAAACAGGATCTTAAAGTGTTAAAATCCTTTTCGGACCAGTCTCCGTTCGCTTCCAATGCGGGATTAAGCTCCATTTCCCGGAACCAGATATCCAACTGTTTTTTGACAATAAACTGATCAAAAACGATATGATTCTCTTTGTATGCTTTTTCCAGTACGCCCAAGGCTTCTTTCGGATTTTTGGAAGCGTAAAGATATCCGCGGTACGTTGCCCGGATAAACTTTTGACAGACTTCCGGATGCTTGAAAAGAAAGGATTTCATACAGGTCAAGCATTCTCCCGGCAAGTGAAAATCCGAAGACTGATACGGAAAAAGAAGAATATTTTCCCTGTTTTTGGAAAAATTCTTGAAAATTTGCGCTCCGTGTGAGGTAACAAACAGGGCATCGATCACTCCTTTCCGGAGCAGGGTCGTCCCGTCGTTCAAGGTAATGATCGGTTCAAAGGAAATTTTATTATGGGCAAACAACAGAATCGGATATTCATCCAATCGAATTCCGACTCCGATTCGCAATTTGTCGAGATGTTTAAATTCCGTGATCTGCGGAGTAAGATCGGTTCGGACCATAAGCGCGAAATCCGGATTCGGAGAGATCAGCGCGATCACGGCATTCTTGATTCCGAGCCCGTTCGCAATATAAGCACGAGGAAGACTGAGCGTATAGAAGTGCGCTTTCCCCTGCTGGAGCTGCATCGTCCCGTCGATTCTGCTGTTGCCAATCCACCGGATCGCGACCGGAGGAAGACCTTCCTGTTTGTAAAATCCATTTTTCTGCGCGATTAAGTATCCTGCCTGCTGAACAGAAGGAACTGGAGAATGAAAAACCAGCGCAATCTCATTCAGTTTTTCCGGGGGAGGGACTTCCTTTACTTTCGCGTAATCTTTGTAATAGGAAAAATAATCAGCCGGTTCCATTCCCGGCAGGCAATCACAAAAGATCAGACAAAACAGGAACAGAACAATTCCCTTGAGACAGACCGTCCTTCTTGGCAAACGGCTATTTCGAACAGGATCAGAATGTATTACTTGATGCTTGTGATTCATGGATCAAATGTAAAATGTTTATGTTTAAACGGTTAATATTATTCTGTAAATGTAAAGCAACAAAATACTCTTATACTTATATTATACTCTCCTCATATGAGAATTATACCGCAATCTGAGAATATTTGGAAGAAAAACCGGAAAAAAAGACCGAAATTTGGCGAAAATCGCCAAATTTCGGGGGGGGGGGGTAAAATAATTACGACAAGGCAAAATAGTTAATATAGGAAGGCGTAAAAGCAGGGTTCCTGCTGATCTTTTTTCCCCGACACTGGAATAAAAAAGACATTTTACTCCCTCTTTTTAAGAGAAAGTATAAAGAATTAAAAGATCCCTTCCTTGAAATGCGGTCGTTTTTTTGATATTATATAGATGGTCCCGTAATTTGAGAGGGATTCTTATGTTTTTTATCAAAGCAGAATGATCCTGTTTTTTGGAAATCGCAATTAGTATTTTTTGAAAGGACAAAATGACATTTTCAATGACCCCGGCTGAAAAAAAGGCAATTGATACCATACGTACCCTGTCGATGGACGGAGTACAAAAAGCGAAGAGCGGACATCCGGGAACGGCAATGGCCCTTTCACCGATTACTTACCTTTTATATAATGAACGAATGAATTATGATCCGGCTCATCCCAACTGGCCGGGCCGCGATCGTTTTATTCTTTCGATCGGACACGCGTCGATGCTGATCTATTCGATGATTCATCTGAGCGGAATCGCGGATCTGGATCCGAACGGAAAGCCGCTGGATTCTCCTGCTCTCTCGCTTGATGATCTCAAAAATTTTCGTCAGCTGGGAAGCCGCTGCGCCGGGCATCCGGAATATCGGCATGTTGCCGGAGTAGAAATGACCACCGGTCCGCTGGGTGCCGGAGTTGCAACCGGAGCGGGATTCGCAATGGCCGAAAACTGGTTGGCCAACAGATATAATAAAGAGGGATTTCCTCTCTTTTCCGGCGATGTATATGCTCTTTGCGGCGACGGCGACATGATGGAAGGGATCTCTTCGGAAGCCGCGTCTTTAGCCGGACACTTAAAACTTTCGAATCTTTGCTGGATCTATGATTCCAATCAGATCACAATTGAAGGAAGTACTGAACTTGCGTTTTCGGAAGATGTTCGAGCCCGTTTTCTTGCTTACGGATGGAATGTCCTTACGGTGGACGATGCGAATGATTTGCCTGCTCTTCGAAAGGCGTTCGATCAGTTCGACGCGGAGAAGGAGCGTCCGACCCTGATCATCGTAAAGAGCGTGATCGCATACGGAGCTCCGACCATGCACGGAACGGCCGCGTCGCATGGTGCTCCCTTGGGAGAAGAAGAAGTTCGAAAGACGAAAGAATTTTACGGAATGGATCCCGATCAGTCTTTTGCCGTTTCTGATGAAGTTTATGATCTGTTCCGAAATGGGGCGGGCAAACGGGGAGCCGCCGTTTACGAAAAATGGACAGATCTCTTTAATGAATATCGCAAGCAGTATCCGGATCTCGCCGCGGAACTCGATCTTCTGATCCAGGGAAAACTTCCCGCCGATTGGGACAGGGCGATTGAGAGTTTTCCGGCCGATGCGAAAGGAATGGCGAGCCGGGCCTCCAGCGGAAAAGTTCTGAATCAGATCGCGCAGGGACTTCCCTGGTTCCTTGGGGGATCCGCCGATCTTGCACCTTCCAATAATACTCTGTTGAAGTTTCCTGAAGCGGGCGATTTCAAGCCGGGTTCCGTTGGCCGAAATATCCATTTTGGAATTCGTGAAAACGCGATGGGCGCTATCGCAAACGGAATGGTTCTGAGCGGACTGCGGGCCTATTGCGCGACCTTTTTTGTCTTCTCCGATTATGTGCGTCCGATGATTCGTTTGGCGGCGCTTATGCAGATCCCGACTCTGTTTGTCTTTACTCATGATTCGATTGGGGTGGGGGAAGACGGACCGACTCATCAGCCGGTGGAGCATCTTGCCGCCTTGCGTGCGATTCCGAATCTGCTTGTATTTCGACCGGCCGATGCCAATGAAGTTGCCGAGTGCTATCGAACGGCACTTCAGGAAACGAGAATGCCTTCCGTGCTGGTAATGACGCGGCAGAATCTTCCGACGATTGACCGGTCGAACTTGCCGAAGACGGCAAACGTATCTTCGGTGTCCAAAGGCGCCTATATTCTTGCCGGAGATTCTACTGATCCGCAAGTTGTTCTGATCGGGACGGGAAGTGAAGTCGGACTCTGTCTTTCCGCATACGATCTTCTTTCCGCGAAAGGGATCAAGGCGCGCGTGGTGAGCATGCCGTGTCAAGAGCTTTTCGATCGGCAATCGCAGGAGTATCGGGATGAAGTTCTGCCGCCGAATGTCCCTCGACTTGCGGTCGAGCTGGGAGTGGAACTGGGATGGTCGAAGTACACCGGCGATCGCGGTCAATTTTTCGGAATGGAGTCGTTCGGCGCGTCCGGACCCGCCGGTGTCCTGATGAAGCATTTCGGATTTACTCCGGATCATGTCGCCGAAATGGCCGAAAATCTGATCAAAGGCAAATAATTCGACAAAATTTATTTCCTGATGAAAGTTGTCCGCGATACAGGAGACACAGGGGACCTTGGGGACAGGCGAGCGGGGTTTGTTCTTTTGTCCCCAAAGTTCTCTCTGTCGCCAGTGTCTCCATCGTCTTCTTCCCGTTGTTCTGGCGGCGCGGATTCAAGTCTTTTTGCTGCAGATTCTTTTTGCACTGCGCTTACAGCGCGCTCGGATAAGGGGAATACAACCCCGGGGTGCCTTCGCTTCGCTCCCTTCATTACGGGCTTGCAGGTGGTTTCCTGCCGCCCGTCCCGGCGTTTGGGCCAAAAAAAACCGCCGTGTTAATCCGGCGGTAAAAATTGTTTATAGTTGTCGAACATTCATCTTTTGAAAATTAAATCTGCTGAACATCAATCTGCTGCTTCGAAGTTTTCATTTTAAACGCTTCGTCCGTTGATTCATGAACTTTCATGTATACATAGCCGGAGTCTTTTTTCAGGACGATCGTATTACCGTGTTCGTCCGACTCTATTTATACGGCTATCGATTATCAAAACAGGCATCATCACATCTAAAAAAATACTCGAAAGCGGGAAAAAAGCAAAACGGGCGGTCTTTCTGCCGCAATAGTCGTTTTCTGATCGCGATCTCTTTTCTGTTCGAAAAAAGATCCCCCAAAGGTACGCGCTCAGCGGGGACGGCCTCATCTTCACCGTCCCTGCATCAAATTTTGGAACGTGCAAGCCTCATATCAGTTTTCCTCCTCTTAGATCCATCTTCGTTTAACACTCGAAATGCTCTCCTTAGGAGATCCGATCCTTTGAAGACCGGAACCAACAATAAACATTCTCCATTAACAAAAGGTTCAAGTACAGATCAGTAAAACTTTCCTGTCCGCCGTTTATTTTCGGACTACGGCAAATAAGAAAGCAGCCGATAAATATATCAACCAGAACAAATATGCTTCTCTTTTTTCAAAACAGGCAAAGCCTGGAATTCAACGCAAATGCGGAGCACAGGGTGTCTGGTCCGATACCATGAAAAACTACAAGGACGATTCATAAACAGAGCAGAGGAACGATCCCCTTTCCAGGATCAAAAAAGAACAGCTTGAAGCTCCTGCTCTCTTTACTTTTCGTTTCTCAAAAAAAACCGCCGTTCAAAATGGAAAACCTTTCGGCCCCTTCCCTCTCGAACACCTTTATTATACACAATAAAAATCGATTTTAAAGAAATACTTTCCAATTTTCAGGAAAAAAATAAAAAAAAATGGTCAAAAAAGAAAAAAGAGGATAAATTTTTACTATTTACCCTCCTTTATTTATTTTTAATCAAAAAATGAGGAGATTCGATCACCATTTCAGACCGAAATGATCCCCGCCATTGTTTCCGCCCAATCCGCCCTTGAGAGGATCTTTGGAGAGGGGAGCTTTTACTTTCTGCGGGACAGGTTCGTTTTCAGGGCTTTTTTCCGGTTCTTCAGAAGCGGACTCCGCATTCTCTTTTTTCTCTTCCAATCGCGGATCCGGTCCGCACTGTTTGATGGAAAGAGAGATCTTTCGGTTTGCGGTATCGATCGAAAGGATTTTCGTAAGGACCCATTCTCCTTCTTTTAAAACATCGGCAACCGCACCGATCCGTTTATAAGAGATCTCGCTGATATGAACAAAACCGTCAATCCCGGGCATAAGTTCAATAAACGCGCCGATAGGAAGGATCTTCGCGACCTTTCCCCGAACTTCAGTATTAACGGCATAAAGTTCGGGCACCTGGGCCCAGGGATCCATCGCTTCATCTCTCAAGATCAGGGAGATCCGATTCTTTTCCCGATCAATTTTTCCGACTTTAACCTTAACGCGATCTCCTTCTTTTAAGACGGCGCTTGGATGAGTGATTCGTCCCCAGCTCATTGCGGAGATCGGAATAAAGCCATCGACTCCGCCAAGATCGACGAAAGCGCCGACGTCAATGATCTTTCGAACCATTCCTTCGCGGATCTGTCCGGATTCCAGTTCGGCAAGGACCTTTTCGCGAAGTTCTTCCCGTTCCTTCTCCATAAGAAGACGGCGGCTTAAAACGAGATTACGGCGTTCCGGATTGGATTCGGTAATAATGCACTTCCATCGTTCGCCAATAAATTCATCGGGATTTTCGACTCTGAAAGTCGCAATTTGACTGACCGGCAAAAAGGCGCGGAGCTTGCCCACTTCGCATTCCAGGCCGCCCTTATTCGAGCCGACAACACGCGCTTCCACGATCATTCCCTCGCTGATGCTCGACCAATCCCCGACATCCAAAGCGGCCAGCGGAAGGGACACATCGTACAGACCTTCGTCGCGATTAAAACGGGAGATCACGGCGTCCATGATATCGCCGATTTTGAGAACGGCTTCCTCGGGGAACTGCTTTAACGGGATAATTCCCTGTTCCCGAGCGCCGACATTAACGAAGACGGTATCTTTTTGAATCGCAACGATCTGCGCCTTTACTTTTGTTCCTTCTTCGAGGATCTCTTTTCCGGCGATGGTATCAAGAGATTTTTCCATGATCTGATCCAGCGATTCATTTTCGAAAATCGCGTTGAGTTCCAGTTCTTCGTCCTCAAGGATTCGGCCCTTCATGGAAGTAAAGGGAACGGAAGCTTCCGGACGACTGGGATAAAGAAGAGGTTCACTGCGCCGGGCAGGACGGGCGTCTTTCGAATCTTCATTTTCCTGATGTTCTTTACCTGGCCTGGAAGAAGGACGATCTCCCTTTTTCCGGGGGCTTGCGGGAGCGGAATCCGAACGAAAACGGGACAAGGGGCCCGACGCCGGACGGGGATTTTCCTCATCAGAGCGATTCTTTCGAGCGGCGGCAAGATCGGCCAATCGTTTTTCGATCATCGCGGAATTGACAACCGGTTCCGATCCGCTGTTCATCGACTCATAGGTTGGGAGCGGAGCGGCTCCTTCAGCAGCGGGCGAAGAAACAGACGCATTATTTTCCTCATTGGAGACATCTTCACGATCGGCAGGTTTATTCTCGGTACTCATTTCTCTTCTTTTTTAAATGAAAGGGATGAAATCATTCAACATGAAATCCGATCCGGCGGAATCGCAAAACAAAGATCCGGTTGAGATCTCATTTTGATCGCAAAAAAACGACTCTGGACAGAATTGATCTCACAATCGGGGCAAGGCCGGCAAAATCGGATGGATACCGTCTATTATAGTGTCAACCCTCGTTTAATGGAACGCCCCCACCCGCCTGAAAAGCAGAAAAACGGCAATATTTTGTCGGATTATTTATCATTCCGGATCCCGAAGATGAAATCGATCAGGGAAGAATCGGGAACGGCGTATAAACCGTGCGAGAACTTATGTTCCGGCCCGTATCCGCTCATATTGATCGAGAGATTTCCTTCCGGAATGGGAACTGTGCAGGGAAGCGGAGCGGTTCCGGTCGCTTGCGGGCCGGAATGCCCGTACATTTTCGGATAAAATCGCAGAACACGGTCGCGAGGATTGTAAACGTTCAACAAGGCACTCAGATTCTGCAATCCCCGGGCATATCGGCCAACCGATGAGAAATCTGCATAATCGGCCGCCGCAAGCAGAAGAATCATGCGATATTCGATCTGCGGATCCGGACCTTTCGGTTCAAGATATTGAAGCGCACTTCCGGCCATTCGCCCGCCAAAACTGAATCCGACAAGCGTGATCCGTTCCGGTTTGTCCATCTTGGAAAAAAGGGACGCAAGACATTGTCCATCGCAGTTGGCTAATACGGCTTTGGAAAGAGCATCGCGCCGGATCCGGGTAAATGTTTTCGTCGAGTCCCATTTCCAGATCACAAGACGAAAGGGCGCGTCAATGCGATATTTTTTCTGAAGGGATGTGATCCGATGCCGCAGAAGATTTCCTTCCTGAACCGCCATCTGCATATCGGTTAAATATCCATGAATGAAAACAATCGTTGCCGGAAAACGTCCGTTTCCTGAAAGAAAAGTCTCTTCCGTTTGAGTGTTCCAGCAGCCGCTGCTCAACTTCCAGAAATCAAGGCATTCGGATCCGGAATTGCAGCTTGCCGCACGTTCACTGCTGATCATCCAGATCTCATTTTCCAACACCGCAGAAATATTCGCATCTGCCGATTGAGGGGCAGGAAGATTTTCCAGCTTTCCTTCTTCTTTCAAAGAGTATTTATCCGCGATCGGGATCTCGGCCGGGATCGGGGAAAGCGCATCCTTTTCAAAAGAGACCTTTACCGGATCCGGCAAGCCGTTCGCGGCAGGGGCCGGTTGATCAGAATTCTTACCCGGATCTTTCGAAGAAACTGCCGGTTCTTCTATCGATCGTTCAAGAGGCCGTTCCATGGAAACATTTGCAAAAACTGGACTCGTTTGCGGATCTTCTGCCGGACGGGAATCAGCTTCATATCGAACATCAAAGAAATCGACCGGATCCTGATTCTCCGACTCATTATATTTAAGGGCGGAAAGAGGCTTCAGGCGAATTCCGAATCGGGTTCGATATCGGGGAGAAAGCGTATCGGAAGACGCACTCTCCATTTTCGGATACGCATGCAGAAAAGGAAGCCGATCTTGAATTTCGTCCGCTTCCGATTTCTTTTCCTCATTCTTCACTGTCTTCTCAAGCGCAGATTCTTTTGCAACGGGAGCGGGAACGGATGAAATGTTCTCAGTCGATTCCTTCGCGGCGGGCAAGGCGATCTGAAAATGAAGATTCGGGGCGGAAGAAAGGATCGGACGATCCTCTGAAGGAGAGATCTTTGGATTCGCGTTGTTCCGTATGTCCTCAAGCGTTTCTTCGAGAACGATCTTTTCCCAATCGCGAAGGAACTGATCCATTTTCGCGTTCTCTTCCAGTGGATCGCAAGGATCGAAGGAGTCCACGAAATTCGAGGCCGGATGATTTTTCAGATCCGTCGTTTGAACCGGGCCTGATTCCGCAGTATTATCATTCTGCCCCATATTGCGAAATTCACTTCGCAAGAAGGAAAAGGAAACGATCATCAATACGATATAGATGAACAGTAAAGAAAAGTTCTTTTCCCAAAAACCGCTTTTCATAAATCCGCTCCGCTTCAATATATTCTTTTGTTTTTCGCTCCGCGCCTTATCCGATATTCTAATCGATTCTTTCGCGGAGAGAAAAATCACGGTAAAATATTTCTTCCGATTGAACGAGGAGATCCTGCTCGAAGAGATCCGCGGACGGCGAAAATCAAGAGACAATATCTCCTAATCCATCATCATCCATTTTTATTTTCAAATTCAGAAAAAAAGGGAATTTCGGGACCAGGAGGAACCGAATATCGTCTTTTATAACACCTGAACCGATTGTACGGAAAAGGAATATTCAAGGACCGCAAAAGAAGATCTTATAATCGGAATTACCTGATCCGGTTCTGAATAAATCGAAAATATCGATTGTGCGGACAAAGGCCGGCATCGTTCCAAATTTTTCCGGGAAAAAGGTTTTTTTAAGGTTTGATTTTTTGAAGAACCGAGGTATCCTTTGATACAGGGATTAAAAATGGAATTGATATTCCTCCGTAAATACTTCCGGCAAAAAAGTATCAGATCCGGATACCCGAACGTTGGCCGGGCTGCCCGACCGCAAGGATCACGGGAAAAATTGATCCGTTTTTTACATAGGATGTGGAATCATTAAAAGTGATCATCCATCAAGGAGACAACAATGAAAAAGAATTTGATTTTCGCCGCATTGATCCTCGCGATTGCGGGATTTGCACTTGGATGCAACAGCAGCGCCTCGCGATGTTTTACGAAAAACGGTTCCCGCGTTCCTTCGCAAACCTACAACAATGCCGCTCCGGCAACTGTTCCCGCCCCGGTCTATCCGGTGGAAAATGTGATCTATTCCTCGCCGGCAAGCAATACTTGCAATCCGTGCGAACCGAATGCCTGTGATCCCTGCAATTCCGGCCGGACCACAAGCGGCTATCCGGGCGGAACCGTCCTTCCCGGACTTCAGCAGTAATTTCATTTTTCGTTCCGGATCCGAAATTCGATCCGGTGATGGAAAAAAGAAACGATCATTTCGAACAGGGGATCTTTCGGGACCCTCCTTTCGGAATGATCGTTTTTGATTTCTTGATTCGATCAGAGATCTCATTTCTTTGGAAATGAATCATTACCCGATTTCGGGAACAACGAATCCTTTCCGATAGGTTCGCTTGACAAATTTGTTCGCGATCTCGGCATTCTCGCCGACAAAGACACATCGCTCGGAATCCAATGTAAGGAGCGGACTCAATCTGAAATCGCCGCCTTCGAGTTTTAATCCGTTCTTTTGGAGGAGATCACTGGTATCGGCGATCAGTTCTTCCCAGCGTCCTTCGGTCTTTCCGTCAAGTTGGGAAGCGTCTTTCTGCGTGTAAGGCTTTCCGCAGCGAACGGCGATATTCGCGATATTGCACCAGTTGGAACTTGCGTTTCCAACAGCGGCTTCCGCGTTAAGGACCGAACGATCCCGGGACTTGACACCGTCCAGGAAATTCTGAACATGTCCGTTTCCGGAATCACCTTTGAATTCCCGGATCACTTTCCCGTCCTGATCGAACGCTTTTGCTTTTCCGCGTTGTCCTTCAAGCCGTCCGCCTTCACAGAAAGCAACATACCCGCTTCCGGGTCCGATATGTTTTCCGGCGGATCGGGCACCCGGCGCTTCCGGAATATTGGAAAGACCGAGAACAACAGGAACGATCCCGGTATCAAAATAGACGAAATGCACGTTGGGAGTATTGCCCGCATCGTTGTAAAGAACGCGCGCGCCGCCCGCCATAATCCTTTTCGGAAGAAGAACTTTATCGCGAAGAATATTGTTTTTCAGATCGTCGAAGACATGGACACCCCAGTTGCCCATCTCACCGCATCCCGTATTCCAATCCCAATGCCAATCGTAATGGAATTTTTCCCGATAGAGATCTTTCTTTTCGGCCGGACCGCACCAGAGATCATAATCGACATCGGCGG